>CAIYTF010000222.1 GCA_903929035.1 uncultured Ignavibacteriales bacterium | reverse complement strand
CGGCGTGAATTTGCCCCCTTCGGGGACATAGATGCTTTTTATCATTCTCCCGTGAGTTGTCACTCACGGTTATTCAAATTTAGCCCCGTTGGGATATAATATCCGTACCGTATATTTTCTTGATTTCAGGATACTGAGTAGTTACTTTTTGTCAATAAAGCAATAACTTTTATTTACCGGTATGGTTAATTTGCTTTACCAGCCCCAACTAACCAATTTCTCGGAGTATATCCAAATAAATTGCCTGATGCACTTCCACGCAGTTTCCCCATCTTAAAGTATTCACGGATTTTCGCGCTTCGTGACCAATAGAGTAACGAAGCGGACTATTTCGCCCCAATGTCTCAATTATTTCAATAACATATTCCGGATATGATATTTTATACCGATATCCATTCTCGCCATCGGTAATTAATTCACTTATCTTTAAATGATCTAATGAAATAACTACGCATTCGGATGCCATAGCCTCTAACGTCGCGATAGAGTAGGTCTCGTTTGGGTAAGTATTTAAAAATATATCAGCATTATTAAGTAGATTACACCATTCGGATTGTTCAAGTTTATTGATCGCGGAAATATCAATAAATTTAGGAGCATTTTGGATGCAATCATTAGCGAATCCAACTAATGTCACAAAAATTAAATCAGCCGCTTTTTCTAATTTGCCGAGTAACTCTATACAGCTTTGCTCGCGCGTAGTAAATCCGCCTATGCAGACTATATGAAGCCTTTGGTTAAGCTGAATAAATTTTCTTCGCGACAAGAAATACATATCATCAATACCGGCAGGAATTCTTTTAATTATTGCTTTGCTTTTCGATTGTTCTTTGCATCTTTGTGCAAGGTCTTCATTGAATGAAATAAGAACAGAGGCATTCTTAAAGATGATCTTTTCTGCCATTTTGTTCTTAATCTGATAAAAGTAAGGAAGTTCTTGCTTTAATCTATCTTCTTCAACAACTGAACCGTGAATGGTATAAAGAAATTTACAGTTTATAAAGTTTTTTATAAAACCGACAAATATGAATATTCTTTGAAAATCCAATAAATGAATGATTGCCGGTTTAGTTCGGAATAGTTCAAAAAATAATCTAATAATTCCTATTTGATAATGGTCTTTACTCATATTTAGTGATTGTTTTTGGAATAATTTCTCAATTATAGTCGCCGATGAATTGTAGAAGTAAAAACTCGCGTCGGAAAAAGAATAAGAATCTATTATTTTCCGTACATATAAAGTTGGTCCTGAATATATTTTGTCATCTTGATAAGTGCCGATAAAAACAATTTTTGAGAATTCCCTAAATTTCATCTTATAACCTGAGGTTTTGAAAAAATTCTTAGTTTAATAATAAATGCTGCCTGTAAAAAGAAGGAAATATATTCCGTTAGAACTGTCAAGTAGCAGGCAACAAAAATACTTTTGAGTTTTACCATCAACGTAATGTTAAGGCTTAAATTTAACAATGCAGAAATGAATACCGCGATAGTAACGTATTTTTCTTTGTTTGCCGCGTTTAGAGTTGTGCCTGTTAAATTATTAAATAATAATCCCGGCAAAGCAAAAACTAAAACTTTCAGAAATGGAACAGATAATTCATAATATTCCTTATACAAAAAAACTATTATAGCTTGTGAAAAAAAATAAATTACGCTCGAAAAAGTAATTCCTATGAAAAGCAGAATAATAAATTTATTGAAGAAATTTTCTTTTTGAATATATTTATTTCGCGCAAAGAATGTTGAGTATTCGGTAAATAACGGGGTTAATAAAAAACCGGATAATGCCTGCGGGGCTTTGTAAATTGAATATGCAGCAGCATATATAGCAACTGCTTTTGTACTTAGGATAGACTGAATCATAAGGGTATCTGCTCTGTCATATAACCATACCAAAATCATACCGATACCCATTGGCAATGCGGAAACAGATATTTTCTTTAATAGTTCAGCATCCGGTTTAACAATACTGAGCCGGAATCCGGTTTTCCGAAGATTTGAGTATAGTAATATAAAATGGACAAGAGCACCAACAAAAAAAGCAAGAACCATAATTTCAATTCGCGTATGTAAAAGCAGGAAAATTATAAAAAGTGTACTTAGCGTTATTCTGCTTAAAAAAAGGAGCAGGAAAGATGTTTTAAATCTGCCGCTGCCAAAGAATATAGAGTTGCATAGGTTATTGACAGAAAAAATGAAAATTGTAAGAATTATTAGTACATAGACAATGGGCAGATGAATATTTGAAAAATGATAATAGCCAAAGCTAAGGAGCAGATAAGGGATTAACAGGTAAATTCTTAACGTAAATATTTGATTACTTGTTTTTGATATTAAAGCATCTTTAGCCGCGACTGCTCTTTGCAAATAGAAATTGTAGCCGCTTTCAAATATTGAAATAATAATATTTGCTGCTGCAAATGAAGCAACTATCATCCCGTACATTTCTATCGCAAAACCGCGTGCAAGCAAAACAAACAGAACAAAGAATGTTGCTTTCTCTAATATGTTTGATAAGAATATATAAATTCCCTTGGCAGCTGTTTCCCTGAAATGATTAAATACCGAAATAATCAAGTTCATTTTTTTTATCGGTAAACCGGCGGGAAATCAGAATTGTACAGAGACCGTAAAAAAAAGATTCCTTGCAGCAAGCTGCAAGGAATCTTAAAAAAAAAGAACAATTTACTATTAATGTTTGAAATTGACAGCACCAATACCTAAGAAAACAGCCTGCCCGCCTAATTCTTCTTCAATGCGTAACAATTGATTGTATTTAGCAATGCGGTCAGTTCTTGAAGTAGAACCTGTTTTAATTTGTCCGGCATTTGTAGCAACTGCAATATCAGCAATTGTAGTATCTTCGGTTTCGCCGGAGCGGTGACTTATAACAGCAGTATATCCGTTGATACGAGCCAATTCAATTGCATCTAATGTTTCAGTTAAGGTACCAATCTGGTTAACTTTAATTAAAATAGAATTGGCAACACCTTTTTCAATGCCGGTTGTAAGTCTTTCAGTATTTGTTACAAACAAATCATCACCGACTAACTGAATCTTGCTGCCTAATTTTTCAGTCATTAGTTTCCACCCGTCCCAGTCATCTTCTGCTAAACCGTCTTCAATAGAAATTATAGGATATTGACTTGCCCACGAAGCCCAAAAATCAACTAATGCTTCTGAAGAGAGTTCGGATTTATCTGATTTAAAGAACTGATATACCTTTTTCTCTTTATTATACATTTCACTTGTTGCAGGATCAAGAGCGATACAAATATCTTTTCCGGGTTTATAACCGGCTTTTTCAATCGCGGCAAGAATAACTTCGATTGCTTCCACGTTAGATTTTAAGTTAGGAGCAAATCCGCCTTCATCTCCGACAGCAGTGCTATAACCTTTTTTCTTTAAAACGTCTTTTAATGTATGGAATACTTCCGTTCCCATTCTCAAGGCTTCTGAAAATTTCGGTGCCCCAACAGGCATAATCATAAATTCCTGGAAATCAACATTATTATCCGCGTGGCTTCCGCCGTTAATAATATTCATCATTGGAACGGGCAGCACTTTTGCATTTACTCCGCCAAGATAGCGGTAGAGCGGAATTTTCAAAGCCGCGGCAACTGCTTTTGCTGCAGCTAATGAAACGCCAAGAATAGCATTCGCACCTAATTTAGATTTGTTCTCTGTATCGTCTAATTCAATCAATTCATAGTCTAACGCCGCTTGATTAAAAGCATCAAAATCGAATAAGGCATCAGCAATAATTGTATTTACATTTTCGACAGCATCTTGAACGCCTCTGCCTAAATACCGTTTTTTGTCGCCATCGCGGAGTTCGCAGGCTTCGTGTTCACCTGTTGAAGCACCGCTTGGAACCGCGGCGCGCCCGATAGTCCCATTCTCAAGGATAACTTCAGCCTCAAGTGTAGGATTTCCGCGCGAGTCTAATATTTCGCGTGCTCTAACTTCATCTATCATAAACATATCTATTTTTCCTTTAATTAAATTTTCAGAATACAATGGCAAAATTACCTAAATAATATATAATATTGAAGCAATGCAATAATAATTGCTATATTATTTTATCTATTGTACAAATACAATTTTGGCAGCAAAAAATCATAAGAGAAAAGAAAAATTGGGATTGTATAAAAATATCCGTTAAACAGGGTTTCCTGAAAAAGTCAAAAGAGCGATATTGTACAATAATAACGAGGGTCTAAATTAAGCAGTTTGCAGAGTTTGTTCATAGTTATAGTTTGTTATTAGCAATTCATTCAGTTCTCCTCTTTTGGCAGGGTTTGCATTAATACTTCTCTTGGCTCTTACTCTTGAAATCCTAAAATTTGAATATATGTCATCAAAAAAAGTATCGTTAGGATTCTTTCCTTTTAAATCGGAATTACTCAACATCCATTTGTGTCCATACTTCTCTAATTTAGAACAAAAATTTCTTAGTCTTATTTGCTCTTCATCATTGAACTCATCTTTTGAATATGAATTGAAACTTGAAGTGCCATTCAGCGGCTTATACGGAGGATCGAAATAGAAAAACGATGTGTCCTTCACATTGTTTAAAGTCAACTCGTAATCGCCGCAAAGAATTTCAACTTTTTGCAAAACATCGCTTACCGCTAAAATATTTTGTTCATCACAAATAGCAGGCTTCCGATAGGAACCAATCGGCACATTGAACCCGTTAGTTTTATTCACTCTGTAGAGTCCATTAAAACAAGTTCTATTTAAAAAAATAAAGAGTGCCGCTCGTGTGCTTTTTTCAGCAATTCTTGAGTTATAGAGCTGGCGTTTTTGGTAATAATATGCTTTCTTTTCTTCTTGCTTACTATCCAATGAGTGATACTCATTTTGAATGATTTTAAGAATTGAAATTAATTCATTTGGATTCGAGACAATAACTCTATACGTGTTAATCAAGTCTTCATTTATGTCACAAATAACAGCCTTCTCCAGATTTGGAAACTTATTTAACATCCAGAATAGCACGGCAGCACTTCCAACAAATGGTTCAATGTATGTGAACTTATTGCGGGTTATTTTATAGGGCAATGATTTTTCAATCTCATTTATTAGCTGGGTTTTGCCGCCAGCCCATTTTAAAAATGGTTTTGCTATTTTTTCAGTCATTTGTTTAATTTAGGAATAATCTATCCATATCATAATTCCAACATCGGTTCATCCTCAACATAATCCAAATTCTTTGTAGCTGTCTTGAAAGCTTCTTTTCTGTAAGGCAAAGCAATGCCACTGCCGTCCAATAAATCCTCAACAGTAAGGATTTGTATTTTATCGTATTTCCCGGGGTAGCTTTCGCTTTCAAAATAACCGGTTCGCTTCGCTTCTTCTCTCATCGGTTGCGTTACTTGTTCCTCGAAACAGACAAATACGCCCAAATTTGCTTTTTGCCTTTCAATAACCTGAATAAATTCTCTCATATTTTTAACGGTTAGATTGCCGCTCTTAACCTCTATAAGAATAACACCTTTTTTATCCTGTGTTAAATAGAAAGGCAAATATCCGTCAAAACCTCCATCCGCGGATTTCTTTGGATTGGTAACTCCGCCGAGCATAACTTCTATAATCCAATCCTGAAAACCGAACCTGCCGTTATCGGTTTCCCGGGCAAGCATTTTAGCACCATCAATATCTCTTGGGAATCCCGTGACATGGAAATTTTCCCTGATTATTTTTGCTCTCCGCGCGGGGTAGGGGTTGGTTAGTCTGTCTAAAATAAGCCGTATTGCTAAATGGGATATATCAACACCTATCCAGTTTCTTTTCAGTCTTTGTGCTACGGCTATACTGGTTCCGCAGCCGCAGAAGAAATCTGCAACCAAATCGCCTTTGTTGGAGCTTGCCTGAAGGATGCGTTCGAGCAGTGCTTCCGGTTTTTGGGTAGGATAACCGAGCAATTCTTTCGACATTCCGGATATAACATTAATATCATTCCAAATATCCTGTAATGGTCTCCCCTGCATTTCGTCAAGATATTGAATCTTTTTAGGGAACCCGCTTCGCGTGTAGTATAATCGTCCGCTATCGTGCAATTTCTGCATATTATCTTTTGTATATCGCCAAGCTTTTTTTATTCCATTCCACTCATAGATAGGCCCCCGCCCACCCGGAGCTAAAGTATTTTCAACTTTATATAGTCTCCCCTTTTCGTCTTTGTGGCTATACATTTTCAAGTAATTCTGATCGTAAGCAGTATAAAGTTTGTTCCAAATATATGTATCAGTTTTTGAGTAGTATAATATACAATCGTGAATTTTCCCATACTTTACAGGGTCATTATGGGCATACATTCTTTGCCAAATTATCTCATTCCTAAAATTCTTCGCTCCGAATATTAAATCGCAAACTAACTTCAGATAATGGCTCATTGTCGGGTCACAATGAACATAAAAACTTCCCGTTTCCTTTATTACCTTATGAATATAATAAATACGTATGGACATTGTCGCTAAATATGAAACCGTGCTTTTGGGAACTTTAATCATATCCAAATTAGAGAGGAATCTATATAAATCGAGATCGAGAGACTGAATTTCGTTTATTGTATCGATATAGGAAACGCTGCTCCAAGTATCCGAAAACGCTTCTTTTTGGGCTTTGGTATCTTTCATATCTATCGATTCAAACAGGATGTTGTAATCCCGTTTGGAATTAAACGGAGGGTCGATATATACAAGGTCAATGAAGCCTTCAGGATGTGCGGCGTGCAAATCTTTTAACACATTCAAACAGTCCGAAAAATACAGTTTATTCATTAATGGTCAATTGTAAATTGTAAATGGTTAATTTAAGAAAATGAAATCACTAAACACAAACTTACAATTAATAATTGACAATTAACCATTCATAATTCCAACATCGGTTCATCCTCAACATAATCCAAATTCTTTGTAGCTGTCTTGAAAGCTTCTTTTCTGTAAGGCAGAGAAATGCCACTGCCGTCCAATAAATCCTCAACAAGTAGAAAGGTAAATACACGTCAAACCCGCTGTCCCTGGATTTCTTGGGATTGGTAACTCCGCCGAGCATAACTTCTTTACTACTCAATTTACCAACAACATAAAACTATAAGAGTAAAGGTAAGATTTATAGATTATGGAAACTAATTGAAAATTTGTTTTTTTTCATAATAATTATAGTCCGGACGACTAAGAGTTTTCATCAGGGATAACGAAACTTTCACGTTATTGATAGCGTCTAAATTCTTGCTTATGTGCAGTAAATTTATAGTATAGAAAACTGATAATTTTATTTAACGCGGAAGAATTTCATTTCTTGCAAAAGGTTATATTATAGATGCCAAAACATACATTACAAGAAAGGCTGATATTATGAATACCGTTGAAGCTAAAATTTCAAATCCAATTGCAGATCTCATTAGTGATGATATTTATGAGTTACTGTCATCACACGGCTTAATTGATGAAAAGGCGGTACGGGATTATATTATCAGGAAAAAATTCTTGCAAATGCGTGCAAACAAGAAAAGTGCAGGAGATGCAATTAACGTGCTTCGTAAAGAATACGTTTATTTACAACACGATACTATCAGAAAAATAGTTTATAAAATCGGTAAAAAAAAGTAAAAATATTTTGGAAAATACTTGACAAGTGAATGAAATTTTAGTAAGTTTGTATTGCCTCGTTTGCAGGTTTCTCCCCTGACCTGTAAACTAACAACAGCGGCCCAGTGTCCCCCCCCAGCACTGGGCTTTTTTTATAGTTAGAACATTTAATAAGAATTATTATGGCAGTTAAAGTAACCAAGAAAAACACGCTCAAGCAAACTTCAATTCCTGCTTTCTCCTATTATTGGGAAAAACACAACTTTATATTATTCGGTATAGGTATAGTGCTTTCCGTTATAGGATTCTATCTGTCTTCCGTGAAACCCTGGGATAGCAATGCTTCGCTTGTTATTTCTCCAATCCTCTTAGTTGTAACATATATAGTCATTTTCCCGCTTGCCATACTCTATACAAAAAAGAAGAATCAGCCGGAAGAAGATAAAAATAAAGCAAGCTAAAGTTGGTGCTTGCTAAAGTAAGGGATAAAATACTATCGCGGCTACCCAAAAAGGTGATAAAGTAAAGGACTTGTGAATACTGAACAATCAAAAATAAACCATTCCGGCTTAGTAAATCGGGAGTATTACGCTTTTAGATTACTTGCCGAAGTTGAAGGTATCGGGGCGGTCAAGATAAAGAGCCTATATACGGCATTTTCATCATTAGAACCGATTTTTTCTGCTTCCATTCAAGAACTTTCAAATATTGACGGCATAACCCACGAGCTTGCTTTTCGCGTTAAGCGCAAATTTACCGAAGAAACTGATTTGCTTGCAAAACTTGAAAAGGAATTTATAAAATTATCATCTCTCGGCGGGAGATGTATAACTCTTTGGGATGATGAATACCCGCCTATGCTAAAGAAAATATATGATCCGCCTTTGGCACTGTATATTCTTGGCGAGATCATTCCACAGGATGAAAAGGGAATAGGCATTGTCGGCACCCGCCTTCCTACATCCTATGGAAGACAGGCAGCAGAGAAGTTTTCCAAAGAGTTAAGTGAAGCAGGGTGGACAATTATTAGCGGTATGGCGCGGGGCATTGACACTGCTGCACACGAAGCAGCATTGCGGGCGCGCGGGCGGACAATAGCGGTGCTTGGCAGCGGATTAGATAAAATTTATCCGGCTGAAAACAAAGGACTTTCCGATGCAATTGTAAGAAATGGCGCGGTTATTACCGAATATCCTATCGGTACTGGTCCGGATGGAGTTAATTTTCCAAAGCGGAATAGAATCATCAGCGGTCTTTCAAAAGGCGTGTTGATCGTGGAAGCCAAAAACACAGGCGGCGCGCTCATCACGGCTAAATATGCCGCCGACCAGAACAGGGAAGTTTTTGCTGTCCCTGGCTCAATATTCAGTCCCAACTCCGATGGAACAAACCTTATTATCAAGCGTTGTGAGGCAAAGCCTGTTTCCCGAACATCGGATATTCAAGAGGAATTTGGCGAAGAACAAAAAAGCATAGCACAGAAAAAGCAAAAAGAAGCAGTCGCGCAAAACTTAAATTTGTTCGAGCAAAAAATTGTCAGCTGTTTGAGTGAGCATCCGGTGGCAATAGATAAACTCGCGCATCTTACTTTATTTTCCATTTCTGATTGTTTAGTCTACCTGCTTATGCTTGAGTTTAAGGGAGTGGTGCGGCAGTTACCCGGAAAAATGTTTATATTAGAGTAGTATTTTTTTAGTGAAAGGTTCTTTTAATGCAGTTTGACTCGATATCTCAACTATTGGAGCACGGCGGATTTACAGTTTATATTCTAATTCTTTGTTCAATACTTTCTTTAAAAATTGCAATTGATAAATATATTCAATTTGCAGGGATTGCAGCAAAACTAATAGACAAAATACACAAAGAAACTTTTGAATCATTGAAAAGCGGCGGCTTGAATGCAGGGTTAGAATATCTGACCGGTTTAAAAATTACTAAATTTGGTTTCAAAGTTCCTATTCCTCTTGCAGCCGTATATCAAACTATTTTGCTTAATAAGGATTTAAGCATAGAAGATTTGACAGACACTGCTTATAACAAATTAGATCGTGAATTGGTGGAGTTTGAGAAAGGTCTTGGTATCCACGCGACACTTGGAAGTATTACTCCGTTTGTCGGTTTGTTCGGTACAGTTATAGGAAT
>CAIYTF010000221.1 GCA_903929035.1 uncultured Ignavibacteriales bacterium | reverse complement strand
GGAGAAAATCCTTTTGGTCGAAGAAATATGGAACGACATTTCCGAAACCTCCGGTGCTAAAGAACTATCAAATGCCCAAAAGAAAGAGATAGACATTAGAATAGACGCTATGGAAAATAATCCGGGAATAGGGCGTTCGTGAGAGGACGTGAAACGCGATGTATGCAGTTTACGAACAGCGAAAGTTGCGAGATGAGCGGTAAATGATGCTGCTTAGATAGTTACAAACATCATAGCCTCCCCCCAATACCGTAAATACTATTTTTTATGCACCTCGCTTAGTTGTTCTGTCGTGTTTAGGCACTTTAGTATTTCATTGGCAACTATTTCCGAACCAATAGGCGACCAGTGAGTATCATCGGCGAAATATACATCTTTTTCTCCGGCATTTACGTGTTTAAGTAAGGCATCTTTTGTGTTAACATATATGTACTCTTTATTTTCTTTTTCAAAAGTATCAAAAAAAATGTTTTTAGGCAGCTTATTATTTGCAATAAATTCATAATAAATATCGTACTTATCAGGACTTGGTAAAACTATTAGTTTAATTCCTTTTTCGCTTAATTTTTTTGACAAAAAATTCAATTCACCATTCAGAGTTTGAATAAATTCTCTTTTACCGTTATACTCTATATTTGTAACATCATCGGAATAAAACAATAATTCGTTTTTCTTGGTTGTGAATAATTTTTTATTTGTAACTGTTTAGGTCAAAAAAATTAGAAATAGGTATGAAAAATAAGAATTTGTGTAACTGTTTAGGTTCTCTTATTCTCCGTTAGGAGAAAAATGTTTGTAGAAAACACATAGACCCCTGTATTTCGTTTTTCCGTATGGAAATATATGTTGTTTGGTATCAATCCGATGCAACATATATTCCCATACGGGAAATCGTGCCGTACGGGGCTGTTTTCTACAAACATAAATTCCCTAACGGGAAACAAAATATACACGTTTTTTTGACCTAAACAGTTACCCCGTTTTTTATAACACAAACTAATCCCCCCATTCTACCTCGTTGCCTTTGAAATCCACATTTCTATCAATGCCGCAGCTATCGCAAATATTACCAAAAATTTCCACAATTCTGTTCCGTAGCGTGCCTGTGTAATTGCCTGACTTGCATCTGTTGTACGGTCATATACTTTATAATTTCCCTTAAACTGCACTTTGTCTAAATACTGTTTAAACTGCGCGGGCTGCATTGTTTCGGTTACGGATTCAGCAGATGAATGATTAACGGGTTTCATCGCGTAAATATCACTGCCGATAGAATATTTATATATCCCTGTCTGTAAATATTCCGAAATTTTCTTTTGGTTAAACTGAGCGGCAGGAATAATTTCTACATTTGCATCGGGTGCAGTAACCTTTACAGCATCGAATGATTTTTCCGGTGACGGGATTGAGCCGGTCTCTCCGGCGATTGACTCTTGCTGTATGTTCGTCAGCGATGAAAGGTAATAAACAGACCGAAATACAAACGGAACGAAGAACGCGCGCAGCGGGAAGTCAGTCCATCGCGGAGTGAGCGGAGAAGCAGCAGCTAATGTATGCCCTCTGCCGATTTTATAGTCTGCAAGGAAAACTGTTTTATCCGCGAATGAAAATATGCTTTGCCCGGTTCCTCTGGGCTGAATCTGCAAACATCCGAAAATTTCGGGCGATGCAAGCTGTCCGCTCTTTCCCTTTTGAAAAATTTCGGTAAACAACGGGTGCGTATAATCAACTGACGAGAATGTCAAAGCGGCATCCTTTTGTGATATTGGTGAACGTAACGACCGCGCAACAGGAATAGATAACTGCTGCATTACACTGTTAAACCCGGATATGGTGCCGTCAGATGCAGGAAAAAGAAATGCTCCGCCGCCGTTTGAAACATATTCCTTGATTCGATTGCCATCAATATTGTTTTCCAAACCAAAAACGTATATTGACCGGTATTTAGATAGGTCATCAATATTAATTGCCGAGAGCGGTTTTTTGCTAATGTTAAATATATTCATTGAATCAATTGCTGAAAGAGCAAGTTCAAAAAACTTGCTGTCGGTCGGATTCTTTACAAACAGCCCAATCGGGATAGTCCGCGGAACTGTAACAACCGCGTATCTTTTGTTATCGGCGGGAATGTCATCTTCCTCTAACGAAGCGGTTATTTGCACGATGCCTGTATTCGTGAGCGGTGATTCCAATAAAACTTCCGTTGATGCACCGCCGGCGAGGTTAATACCTTTTTGGGCGGTCCGCTCTTTATTCAGATATAGTGAAACCACTTCATTTCGCGCCGACTGACTGCAATGATTCTTCACGAAGACGCTAACAGATACCGGTTTTCCTTTTTCAAACACTGCCGTATTGATGCGGAGGCTGTCAATTCCAAGATTATAAACCGATTTGTTTTGGAAAGGAAACAAATAAACCTGCACGCGCTGTGTTAGTAATTCGCCAAGGTTGGTGTACGCGGAATCTTTGATTATGCTCCCTTGCTGCAAATCGGTAAATACATATAATTCCTTGTTGAAATTATTTGAAGTGCCTAAGAGTTTTGCAGCCTGAATAATTGCTTCGTGAAGCGTGTGCCGAACCGGTGAGGGATTGAGTGGGCGCAGTTCATTCTGCAAAGAAGCAATATCCTTGGTAAGGATTTTGTTCTCTTTGCCTGATGATGAAACGGTAATAACGGCGGCATCATCGCTTTCTTTCAAAAGAGACAGGCACTCGAGTGCTTTTTGTTTTGATTGATTGAACAGCGAACCGTTAGCATCCACCGCGGTCATACTGAAACTGTCATCTATTAGAAAAACGGCGGTGTTCTTTGCAGCAGAAGTTGTTCCTGCAACAGAAAATCCGGTAAGTGCAGGACGGGCAAATGCTGCCACGAGCAATAGAATAATCAATGCCCGCAATGCCAGCAGCAGCCACTGCTTCAGCTTAATGCGTCTTATTTTATTCTTTTGCAATTCTTTCAGGAATCGCAGCGAACTGAATTCTATCCGCTTAAGTTTCCGGAGATTGAATAAATGAATAAGTATCGGTATTGCTGCTGCAAGCAATCCGAAAAGAACCGCCGGATTAAGAAAGGTCATTAATGCGGATTACTCCACCACAACCGCTGTGCCGTAGCACAAAACTTCCGTTACGCCCTGCATAACTTCGGTTGCATCATAGCGGACACCAATTACAGCATTCGCGCCAAGCTCGCCCGCGTGCATAAGCATCATTTCATAAGCATCTTCGCGGGTTTTTTCACATAGTTCGGTATAGATAGTAATATTGCCGCCGACCAATGTTTGGAAAGCCGCGCCGATATTACCGAAGACAGAACGTGAACGCACGATAATACCGCGAACAATTCCCAATTCTTTAACAATAGTTTTCCCGCTTAGCGAAAACGCTGTTGTTGTCATTGCTTTATTTACTTTGCTATAATAAGACATAAATTAACCTCGTATATTATAAATTAGATGTTGAAAATTACCAATCACCGCTGGCACCGCCGCCGGAAAATCCGCCGCCGCCGAAGCCGCCAAAACCACCGCCATCATCGGAACCGCCTCCTCTTCCGCCAAAACCACCACCGCCAAATAAGCCGATGAACGGGAGGAATCCAAAGCCGCGGCGGGAGAAAATTAATAATAAAATAATGATAATAAATACTATCGCGCCAAAACCGGAGCCGCCTTTACCGCGCTCTGTTTTCACCGCTTTTACCTTATATTCACCCGCGGTTGCTTTGATAATGCCGTCAATTCCGGAAGCTATTCCTTCATAGTATTTTTGCGATTTGAAATAAGGCGAAACTTCATTCCTGATAATTTGTCCCGCGAGAGCATCGGGCAACGCGCCTTCAAGTCCGCTGCCAACCTCAACACGAATTTTTTTGTCGTTGATTACTATTAGAAATAAAACGCCGTTGTTAAGGTTTTTGGTGCCGATTTTCGTTCCACGCGCGGTTGCCAAAGCGAAATCTTCAATAGGTGTATTATCAAGAGATGGAATAATTAACACGGCAACCTGATTTGATGTCGTGTCGTTATACCTTTGCAGTTTTTGAGAAAGCGAATTTTTTTCTTGTGGTGAAAGAATTCCGGTTTGATCGGTAATCCACCCGTTTAATACCGGAGCAGCTTTTTGAGAATAGGAAATATCCGCGGATACCAAAACAAGTACCAAAGTGAGGTAAATGAATAGAAAACAGTAACGCGGTATTATACTTCGCATATATTTTTGGGCAGACATTTTATTAATAATACATATTCAAATTTATCAGGCGTAATATAATGATTTTTTATGTGGAGTATTCATATACGATAAAAATAAAAAAGACTGCATTGTTTGGGGCAAGGTATACTAAAAATGTAATAGATATTTACTATTGAATAAAAAGGACATATAAAAGAATTGTTTGAAATCAAGAAAATATACGGTACTGATATTATGTCCCAAAGGGACTAAATTTGAATAACCGTGAGTGACAACTCACGGGAGAATGATAAAAAGCATCTATGTCCCCGAAGGGGCAAATTCACGCCG
>CAIYTF010000220.1 GCA_903929035.1 uncultured Ignavibacteriales bacterium | reverse complement strand
CCCCCTTCGGGGACATAGATGCTTTTTATCATTCTCCCGTGAGTTGTCACTCACGGTTATTCAAATTTAGTCCCTTTGGGACATAATATCAGTACCGTATATTTTCTTGATTTCAGGAGGCTGAGTAGTTACAATAGGGTTTCCTGAAAAAGTCAAAAGATTTATTCGCTTTTCTCAAATCGGAGGAACCGCTGCCAAACAGGAAACCATTTATAATCATAACAATTTAACCATTTCAAAAATACCATCCAAGGAAGTCAGAAATTTTCAATCGATGAAATTTTGGGATTTGATTGAAAAAATTTCTTTATCTTTAAAGTTTAAATTTGGCTGAAACTATATAAAATATTTGCGCTTATGAAAGAATATCTCGATCTTGTAAAATTAGTTATGTCCGATGGTGTCCGGAAAAAGTCACGAACAGGCATAGATACTATCTCATACTTTTCAGCACATTACAGGGTTGACCTCTCGAAAGGCTTCCCGCTGCTTACAACAAAAAAAATTGAATGGAAATCACTGCTTTATGAAGTGCTTTGGTATCTTTCCGGAGATAATCACATTCGCAACCTTCGTAAGCATACCAAAATTTGGGATGCCTGGGCTGATGAGGAAGGCAATCTTGAAACTGCTTATGGCTATTATTGGCGGCATTTTCCAAGCGCGGAGAAAGACAAAAAAGGGAATTGGAAAGTTACTAATATCGATCAGATTCGTTATGTTATTGATGAGATTAAAGCAAGACCGTATAGCAGACGCTTGGTTGTTAGTGCTTGGGAACCGGGAAACGCGGAAAAAAGCAAACTCCCTCCCTGCCATTTTGCTTTCGTGTTCAATGTTCAAGAAGGAAAACTAAATTGCCATCTCACTCAACGCTCAGGCGATATAGCTTTGGGAATACCATTTAATTTGGCTGCATATTCAATGCTAACACAAATTATTGCTCAAGAAACAGGACTTGGTCTGGGCTACTTCTCCCATACAATAGTTGATGCGCATATTTATGTCGCGGATGCAGGCACTAAAATGGAGCAGTATGACCACCTTGAAGGATTAAAATTGCAAATTACAAGAGAACCCTGTACACTCCCCAAATTGCAAATTGCAAATAAACCCATCGATGAATTGAAGTTTGAAGATTTTGAGTTGTTAGACTATAACCCACAGCCGAAGATAAAATTTGTTGTTGCTGTATAAAGCAAGTATTTCAAATATGCTTATTTATAAAGTCAAATCCATTATTACTGTAAAATCGCTTAGGACAAACCGGCAATGAAAATAATTATTATTGCAGCCATCGCCGCGAACAATGTTATAGGCGATACAGTTAAAGGATTGCCTTGGCATCTTCCGGAAGACTTTAAACACTTTAAGGAAACAACTTTGGGACACCCGATAATTATAGGGAGAAGGACATTTTCAGAGCTTGGGAAGCCCTTAAAAGGGCGGCTGAATATAGTAATCTCTTACAATCAATCTCAAAAATCGGACAGTGAAGCTCTGCTATACTTTACATCTTTGGAACAAGCAATTGAATATTGTAAATCTAAACAGTTTGAAAAAATATTTGTCATCGGGGGTGCAATGATATATACAGCGGCTCTCCCATATACAACGGATATGATACTCTCATATACACATTTTTCTGCCGAAGGTGATATTATGTTTCCGCGATTCAATATAAATGAATGGAATGAGCTGCGCTCCGAAGCAAGAGAGAACTTTACTATAAAATATTTAACGAGAATAAGATAAGAATGGGAAAAATTCATATACTGCCTGAAAATCTTGCAAACAAAATTGCAGCCGGTGAAGTTGTTCAGCGTCCTGAATCAGTCGTTAAAGAGTTATTAGAAAACTCAATTGATGCTAAATCAACTAAAATTGATTTACTAATAAAAAAATCAGGTAAAAGCCTTATTCAGGTACTCGATAACGGCGAAGGAATGTCCGAAGAAGATGCAATAATAAGCATTCAAAAACACGCGACAAGCAAGATAACTACTTTTGAAGACTTGGATGCCATTCAAACATTAGGGTTCCGCGGTGAAGCACTTAGCTCTATTGGCGCGGTCAGCCAATTAGAAATCCGCACTGAACGGAAAGATGATGAGTTGGGAAACCTCGTCAGAATCGAAGACAGCGGTAGAATCCATTTTGAAAAAGGGTCTTTCCCTAAAGGCACTTCAATTGTAGTAAAAAACCTGTTTTATAATGTTCCCGCGAGAAGAAATTTTCTAAAAAGCGATGCAACAGAAATGAAACATATCGCGGATACTTTCAATAAAATTTCCCTCTCGCATCCTGAAATTGCTACGCGCTTTTTTATTGAAGATGATATCACGCTTGATTATCCTTCTTCAGGAATTGAAGAAAGAATCAGTAAAGTTTTTGGAGAACATACACTAAAGTCTTTAGTGAAAATTGAAGAATCGTTGGACATTATTAAGATACACGGATATATTGGTAAACCTTCTCTTTTGAAGAAAAAAAAGGGTGAGCAGTACCTTTTTATCAATAAAAGGTTTGTTATCAGCAATCAGGTAAACCACGCTGTATATACGGCGTATGAAAATATTCTTGAAAAGGGCGATTATCCGTTTTTCATTTTATTCCTTGACCTTGATCCATCTAAGATTGATATAAATGTTCATCCTACAAAACTTGAGGTGAGGTTTGAAAATGAACGAGATATTTATTCTTTTGTTCTCGCTTCGGTTAAGAGAGGGCTAAATAGTTATGACTTAGTTCCTAACATCTCCCTTGGTGTCGGGAATAATTTGCTCGATACGCGAACAGGATTCCGGAATGCAATTAATGTTGAACGAAATGACTATGGAGACAGGCCATCTTTCGTAAGACCACCAGCACCATCTACTCGAATTAGCGATAAAGATATTGAGGCTGTTTTCAGTTCAATCGGGCAAAATGTTGATAGATCAAGCATCCCTGAATCTGCTCCCGGTCCTTTTGATGTGATATTTCCTGTTGACCATAATCGCGTTTATACAGGATCTCCGACTTCGCAGGTAGCGAGACCTCTTTTGCCCGATGAAAGTGATGATATTTCATTTCTTGTTCAGTTACACAACAAGTATATTCTCACGCCAATAAGATCAGGACTAATGATTATAGATCAACACGTCGCGCACGAACGTATTCTCTATGAAAAAGCATTAGATTTGATGGAATCGTCAATACAGCTTTCTCAACAACTTCTATTCCCAAAAACATTGCAAGTTAATCCGGGAATCTATATGACTTTGAAAGAAATTGTTGAGCCATTGCAGAAGTTAGGTTTTGAACTAAATTTGCTCGGGAAAAATACTATTGCCATTCAGGGAGTTCCGCAAGATATAAATTCAACGGATGAAGAATCATTATTAATCGGCATTGTTGAAGAGTATATTCAAAATCAGCGGGTAAAAAAGATTACTGATAACCGTGATAATATCGCGAAGTCTTTTTCCTGCAAAACCGCGATTAAAGCCGGCGATATATTAAATGATAAAGAAATGCGAATTCTAATAGATCAACTGTTTGCCACCTCAATGCCTTATGTTTGCCCACACGGACGACCGGTTATCATAAAAATATCTATTGATGAATTTGACCATCGTTTTGGGCGGACTTAATTTTTGCTTGGTTTTCATATAAGAACACTTATCTTGAATAACCAAGAATTTTTTTTTCTGCATAAAGAACCTTATGGATAAAGTCGCTTTTATTAAAATGCGATATGAGTACAGGGACAAAGTCAACCCTATTATTATTTTCCTGTTACAAAATGTTTGAACAAATACTACTGCTGAGCTTATTTGTTGGATTAAGTGCATTTTTCTCAGGAAGTGAAACATCGCTTGTTCTTTCAAATAAATTGAAAATGGAAATCAAAGCAAGGAAAAATAACTTAGCTGCCCGATATACTATGTATTTCACTAATAATCAGGACAAGTTTTTTTCTACTATACTGATTGGGAACAATATTGCCAATATAGGATTTGCATCTATTTTCGCGTTGATGTTTGAACACTCGATGCAAGAATGGCAGATTGTTCTGCTATCAACTGTTCTCCTTCTGATACTCGGTGAATTATTTCCCAAATATCTCTCACGCGAATATCCCGATATGATGATATTGATTACTGCCATACCATTAATGTGGTTAGGATGGCTGCTAACTCCAATAACCAAAATAATCTCATTCGTACCAAAAATTATTTCAGGTGCCCGCGATGTTGACAAAGAGGCATTTCAAAGCTATTTCGATCGGGAGGATTTAAAGGACTTAGTGAAAGAAAGCGAAGAAGCAGGGTCCGTTTCAAAGAAGGAAAGCGAAATAATAGGGAAAGTATTACAATTACGCGAGCAAAAAGTAAATCAGGCAATGCGTCCGCGAACTGAAATAACAGGTGTAGATATTGAGTCCACTGTTCAAGAAGTTATGGATATTTTCATTGAATCAGGTTTTTCAAAACTACCGGTATATGAAGAAAATTTTGATAATATTAAAGGTATTGTTATCGCGTACGATCTATTTAAAAGGCCGGATAATATTCATCAGTTAATTAGAAATGTTCTGGTCGTACCTGAGGCAAGAAGAAGCATTGATGGTTTGAACGATTTTTTAAGCCGTAAAATTTCTTTTGCTGTTGTTGTTGATGAATATGGAGGGACAGCCGGTATCGTGACAATGGAAGACATTATGGAAGAATTGTTCGGGGAAATAAAAGATGAATATGATGTTGAAGAAGATATTTGTCGTAAAATTTCTGATATATCGTATATTATGACCGGCAAAACTGAAATTGATTTCTTAAATGAGCAATTTGCTTTGGGTATCGCAAACGGCGACTATGAAACAATTTCCGGATATATAACTTCACATCTTGGGCGAATTCCGGCACAAGGCGAAAATCTTAAAATTAACGTGTTTCAAATTCATATCATACGGGCAACTGTTGTGAAAATTGAATTAATTAAATTAACTATAGAGACTGATTAATTCCACCAACATTATTGATTGCTGGTATAAATTATAAATAATTTATACCAGTCTGCAAGTTCTTTGACTATGAGTTAAACTGTCGAATACTGCACCTTTCTATGATTCCAAGATATTCTTTGTTCGGAAAGATAGTCTAATAAAGGTATTTGATAACCGCGAACAAAAAATAGAAATACAGCATGTTGAAAAACAAGGACAGACAGAGTGAGTTTCTATTCGTGCGAAGTGAAGCTAAAGCTAAAAAAGAAGCCTCGATGAACTCAAATTTCTCCCAGCACTTTGAAGAGGAACTAAAAAAATATGGAAAGTTCTATTCACAAAAAAGGCGGCACTAAAAAGATTGAAAAGGTACACGAACGTTTAGGGAGAATAAAAGAACGCTATCCATCGGCGAATAAACATTATAATATTGAT
>CAIYTF010000219.1 GCA_903929035.1 uncultured Ignavibacteriales bacterium | reverse complement strand
ACTCACGGGAGAATGATAAAAAGCATATATGTCCCCGAAGGGGGCAAATTCACGCCGCGGAGTTAGTTCGCCCACTTCGGGGACGTTATTTGTTTGGGCTTACTTTTCCGTGAGTTAGCACTCACGGTTATTCAAATTTAGTCCCAACGGGACAAATTAAAGAACAGGCTGAGTAGTTACCTCTTTTTTTTGACCTAAATAGAAACCATTTTTTTGTATTTTAGTAATTTCAAAATACGTGGGCTTTTTATGAAACTTGTTTTGCTATTATTACTGATATTTTATTATACCGGTTATTCTCAAACAATAAACCCCGAGTCAATAAAGAAATCGCCGGATTATTATTGGGGAGAGGCTTCCGATTCGGACATTACCACAGCCGGAAATAAAGCACTTTCGAATTTGACGCAGCAAATTGCAGTTAAAGTCTCCGATCAATATAACCGCAGGGTTGTTGAAACTTCGGATGGTTTAATCTCGGTGGTAAAGGATGTTATCGAAACATATTCCAATGCCACGCTAAGGAATGTGAAAACGGACCACTTCACCGAAGGGGGCAGGATTAATATGTTCAAGTATATCGAGAAAAAAGAGGTGGAAAAAGTATTTGATGCACGAAAAGAATTGGTGAGGGATATATATACCAGCGCGGAACAATTTAAAAACGATGGCAACTTCGGCGAGGCACTTAAGCACTATTATTTTGCTCTGATTCTCATTAATTCACTCCCTGATAACTCTGTTGAATATATTAATAAGAATCTTGTAATAAGCATTCCCCAGGAAATTAACAGTATAATCGCAGGTCTTAAGTTTGAACTCGTTTCTAATAAAACGCGGGGTAACGAGCAAGTAATCGAATTTTCCGTGAAAGGGTTTAATAAACCCGCGGCTTATCTCGAATTTAGATTTTATGAGGGAAAACAAGAGGTGCCGGGGGACGTGAAAGACGGCAAGTGCGTTTTGCAGCTTTTTGGTTCAAGCAGAGACCCGGAAAAACTTTTTTTTCAAATAAAATATTCCTTTGATGAATCTAAAGGAGAGATTAATGAAGTTCGCGAGCTTTGGGATTTAGTATATAAACCAAGATTTAAAAACCAAATTGAGGTTTCTCTGATGAATACAGTGCCGGCGGATACTATACAGGAGCAAAATGGTGATACGGTAAGTGTCGTTCAATCCGGCAGCCAAATAAGAAACAGTTACGCGGCGCGGGGAACATCCGGTTTCACGATGCAGTTAAATGATAAAGACAACTGTCCCGTTCTTCAAAAAATTGCTGATGTAACACTGCCGCTCCTTGAGCTTATGAAGAAAAAGGATTCTACCGGAATAAGCAAATATCTCGACCGCGATAATTTCCTCAAGAAGAAAATAGCGGATATAATGAAAAATAATTCACTTGTATTCACAAGCACTGCCGTGGATGGAACCGTGAGCAAAACAGCAGGGGGCTGGGAGATGCGCAAGGCGGATGTAATAGCTAATTATTCAAAAATTAAAAAACAATCCCTCGAATATTTGGTGTTCGACTATGATACCGCGGGTAAGTTATATGATGTCAATTTTGGTATCAGTGAAATGGCTTATAAACATTTCAGGGATAATAACCGGAATTTGCAAGACCTGAAACGGCAGCAGGTGCTGATAAAGTTTATTGAAAAATACCGCACTGCCTATCTTGACAGGGATATTGCTACTATCGATTCTCTCTTTTCCGATAACGCGGTTATTATCGTGGGGCGGACTATGCCAACAAGGAGATTACAGCCAAACGAGATGTATAAATATATTCCGGTAGGCAGGCAGCCCGATTTTGAACGGGTAAAATACACGAAAAACGAGTATCTCAAGAGTCTGAAAAACCTATTTGCATCAGGGAAAGATATATTCCTCGGGTTCAGCACGCTTGATATAAATCCGAAGAACGATAATAATAATGTCTATGGCATTTCGATGCGTCAAAACTTTGTTTCGACAGGTTATGCAGATGAAGGATATTTATTCCTCCTCGTGGATTTTATGAATGAACTGCTGCCGCAAATATATGTCCGTTCTTGGCAGCCGCAGGAATATGACGCGCCCACGTTGATTCAGCTTTCTAATTTCAGCGTGATTGGGAAATAAAAACAAATGTTGAGATATAATTCATTCTCCGTTAGGAGATAAATGTTTGTAGAAAAAAAATGACCATCCCATATAACCGTTTTCCTCCCGCGTGAGCAGGACAGGCTGTATGGGATGTTAAATTTAGCTTGAAAAAATGTAACTGTTTAGGTCAAAAATAGTAGATATATTTATTTCCCGTTAGGGAATAAATGTTTGTAGAAAAAACATACCACCCGTAGCCGTGATGTCCCGTAGGGAATATATGTTTTGTTCGTTACTTGTCCCTAAAACGACATATATTCCCTAACGGGAAAAATAGACTCGTAGTTTTGCCTTTTTTTCTACAAACATTTTTCTCCTAACGGAGAATACTAAGACTACCTAAACAGTTACGAAAAAATAATTGATTATCAAATGGCAAATACATATTCGCAAATTTATCTTCAACTTGTTTTTGCAGTCCAAAACCGGATGTCGTTTATTCACTCCTCTTGGGAAGAAGACTTGCGTAAATATATTTCGGGAATAATATCTCAAAACAAGCACAAGGTTCTTGCAGTGAATGGCACTGCAAATCATTTACATTTATTTATCGGATACTCGCTGCATCAGTCAGTACCCGATTTGATGAAAGATATAAAAAGGTCATCATCGATTTGGATAAACACGAATAAATTGGTGACCGATAAGTTTAGCTGGCAAGAAGGATATGGAGCATTTTCATATTCCCGGTCGCATATTGATAGAGTAGTAAAGTATATTATGAATCAGAAAGAACATCAAAAGAAGAGGACATTTCAAGAAGAGTATCTTGATATGCTTGAAAAATTTCAAGTGAATTATGATGCGAAATATATATTGCAGGATATTGAATAGGGTAATGTCAGAGCATTATAGAAAACATATATTCCCATACGGGAAAAGATAATTGTGCGTGTTTGTGTTTTCTACAAACATAAATTCCCTATCGGGAAAAAAAGATAAACATAATATATTCTCCGATAGAAGATAAATGTTTGTAGAAGAAATGACCATCCCGTATAACCGATTTCCTCCCGCGTGAGCGGGACAGGCTGTATGGGAATATATGTTGATTTTTGGTGTCAATAATGAAACATAAATTCCCTATCGGGAAACAAATCATACTCGTTTTTTGACCTAAACAGTTACATTATTTTTAACAAAAGAAGAACATATAACGATATGAAAAAAAATCTAATTTTATTTTTATTCGTCTTAGCCCTGCCGATGTTTGGACAGGAAATGAATCAGCTGCGTGTAGTGGGCAATGGAGAATATCGTCCGGACAAAATAGTGACCAGTTCAAGAATAGACAGGGGCGGCAGGGTATGCTCCTGTATAATGATAGTAAGCGACTTAGAGGGGATATTAGATATTACTGCCAACAACGGCGTTGTAAATAGGGAGCATACGGCAGGAACTGACCTGCTGTTTGTTTCGCCTGATGAGAGGTTTCTAACTATAAAAAAAGACGGTTATCTTCCGTTAGAAATAATTTTGTACGAATACGGTATTACGCTCGTGTCCGGACAAACCTGGACATTAAAAATTACCGGAGAGAAGAAACAAGACCAAATATCGGTAAACATAATAACCAAACCGGCGGGTGCCTCGATATTTATTGATGGCAGGGATATGGGTACGGACAAGGCGCAGTTGACCACGCGGGGAAAGCATAAGCTCAGGGTAGAGATGCAGGGTTATAAACCGGAAGAGCGTGAAATAGACGTTCAGCCAAAGAACACGCTGTTTGATATTGCCCTTGAAGCTATTCAGTTAGATGGCGTGGTGATAAGGACAGAGCCGAAAAAAGCGAAAATATATATAGACGATGTCGAAGAAGGAGAAACGCTTTTCAGGTATCCCGGAACATACAAATTGAAACTGACCTTGAGCGGATATTTAACGATTGAAAAGGAAATTACTATTATATCCGGTCAAAAAAACGAGTTTAGTTTCAAGATGTCAAAAAATACCGGAAATTTGAGTTTGAAAGTAACGCCATCGGATGCTGAAATTCTTATAAACAAGAAGCCGTATTCAACGGGTGGCGAGATTGAACTTGCCCCCGGTAAATATCAAATAGAGATTAGCAGACAGGGCTATAACTCTCTAAGCGATGTAATGAATATCGAGATGGGAAAGGAAATTAAAAAGGAGTATACACTTGTTCAAAAAACGGGAAGTCTGCGCTTTAGCGTGAGCCCCGCGGAAGCGGTATGCAAATTGTCGATGAACGGCACGGAATATAATACGTGGAAAGGTTTGATTCAATTAAAAAGCATACCTGTCGGCGACTACGACCTCAACTGCTCTGCCTCCGGTTATGTAAGCGCGAATAAAAATATACATATCTCGGAGGATAAATACACCGTGGAAAATATAGTAATGACGGAGGGAGCGGATGTATCCGTCAATATGGTATTTGTAAAAGGCGGTAGTTTTACGATGGGGAGTAACGAGGGTGATGATGATGAAAAACCGCCACATAAAGTGACGGTAAGTGATTTTAATATAGGGAAGTATGAAGTAACAGTAGGCGAGTTTAAGAAATTTATGGAGAGCGGCAGTTACCGTACAGATGCTGAACAAGAAGGATGGAGCTACGTGTGGACGGGAACAAGCTGGGAGAAAAAGAACGGGGTTGATTACCGTTGTGATGTAAAAGGAGAAAGAAGGATCCGTGAAGAAGATAATCATCCCGTTATACATATTAGTTGGAATGACGCGGACGCGTATTGCAAATGGCTGAGCAAAAGCACGGGAAAGAAATACAGGCTGCCGACAGAGGCCGAGTGGGAATACGCCGCGAGGGGTGGCAACCGTACTAATGGCTATAAATACAGCGGGAGCATTAATATAGAAGAAGTGGCGTGGTATTGGGATAATTCAGGAAAGAAAACGCATCCCGTTGGGACGGAAAAAAAGCCGAACGAATTGGGCATATACGATATGAGCGGGAATGTTTGGGAATGGTGCAGTGATAGGTATGGAGCATACAGCAGCGCGGCCCAAATAAATCCAACGGGAGCAAGTAGTGAAACGAGGCGCGTCCTCCGCGGCGGTTCTTGGTTCAATAACTATAATAGCTGCCGTGTTTCGATTCGAGTCCTCAACGACCCGGACCTCAGGAGCGTTAATAATGGTATCCGTGTTGCAGAGGACTTATGATTAGACCTCTACTTCTTTACCGCTTTTATAAGCATTTTTGAAAATGGAGCTGGGAAATTGTCTGAACTTTGATTTTTGTGATTTATGTGATGAGGATGATTTTAGGGCTCGTTCATAAATAACCTAAACAATTTCTCACGCGAAGATCGCGAAGGTTATCTTTAGAAGTTGTGTTTTCTACAATCGGGTAGGAGGCGAACTTTTCGCTTGCCTCCTACCTGATTTTATTTGCATAGTGCCAAACAACGCGCTTTTAAAGAAAAAAATGATTTTTTTATTTTTTTCAAAAAAATATTTGTACAAATAATAATAATTATTTAATATTGAACTCACATTTTTTTTAATATCATTATGGAGATTTTTATGTTCAAGAAATTTTTGTTCGGGTTACTCGTTTTGGCTACTGTCCAAACATTTTCACAGGAAACCTTTGTTGCCGCCGGCTCAAAATCAGTCCTGTTTAGTTTTAGCGGATTATCTGATTTAGGTGCCGGAGATTTTGCTGGCGGTGCTGGAGTGAAATATTTCCTAAATTCTCAGTCAGCTTTGAGAGTAGGTCTTCAATTAACTCAAGCAAGCACGACAACACCTGCTAATCCACCTACAGGTGGAGTGGGTGCTGATGGCTCATCAAGTAAATTTGGTTTTGGATTATCTGCAGCTCTCGAATATCATTTAAGCGCAAAGCGCGTGAGTCCATATCTTGGCGGCGGGATTTCATTCAGTACATCTTCTGATGAAAACAAAGGCTTATTTAGCGGACCTAGCGGTTCTCCTATAGTTCAGACAACTACTAAAAATGCTTCAGGAAATACTACATTTTCTATTTTTGGGTTATTTGGTGCTGAATATTTTATTGCTGATGCAGTAAGTCTCGCTGCCGAATATCAATTAGGGTACGGTATGACATCCGCTAAAGATAAAGAAGTATCAACTCCTGGTTATCCGACTGTAACTACTAAAGGTGAGAGTAAAGGTTCTATATCTTTAAATAGTGCCGGTACTTTGACATTGGCAATATATTTTTAGTTAGAAACTTAATTGGACATTCCTTGGATACTAATCAGATTAGACCAAGCGTTGCAAATGTCGGCGTGAAATTCGCATTTTAATTTTTAAGCTGTAACATTAATTACAAAAGGCGGGCATTGCAAAATGCCCGCCTTTATTTGTACGCGGGAATGGTAACTAAAATCCGCTTAACTTGAATATGGGAAACTTCCCCGACTGCCAAAATTTTCTAAACTATTAATGTAAATGTTTTTATGAAACGATATGCTATTCTATTCGCGCGTGATAGTTAGTACAGAAATATCGTCTTTCAACGAGTTTAGATTGCCAACCGCCTCGATAGAATCTTGCAGCCGTTCTAAAAGGCGCGATGAACTTTCGTTTGAATTTTCATTTAAATAGGTAATTAATACGGATTCCTTTCCGATTAAATTATTACCGGGCAATGCCTCGATTAACCCATCCGAATAAATAAATAATTTTGCTCCTTGTTCCAGAGTGATGCTCATCTCGGTAAAGCGAATATCGTGGAGAATACCGATAGGGTAGCCGTGCTGAGCGAGTTGTTTAATGGGAGTATCACTTTTAATAAGTATCGGAAGCGGATGCCCTGCTCTGCAAATTTTAATTTCATTTGTTTCCATATCAATCACTCCTATGCAAATAGTAAAATATTGCATCGCGTCATCTATTTTAAAAAATTGATGATTCAACATATCCAGAATATTCGCGGGATGGCGGAGATACTCTTGAAAACTTTCGGGTGTTGACTGCATTAGTTTTGCCGCGATATGACAAGTATCGAAAAGCCCGCTGATGAATTTACTGAGAGAAAAAGAGAGCATCGCGGAAGCAGCACCGTGTCCGGCTACGTCAAGCTGATAGAAAAGAATATGCGTGTCATCAATTTTATAAAAATTAAATATATCGCCAGCTGTAAAATGACACGGCAAGAATAGCCAGTCAAATTTGTATTCACCGAATATAGTAGCTGACTTAGGCAATAGATCTCTTTGGAGCGAAGCGGCAAATTCAAGGTCATCTTCAATTAGATGCAATGTCTCGTTCAGACGCAGGTTCATATCGCGAAGATTCGTGTTTTGTTCAGCAAGCTGATGCTCAAGATCTACAATTCTAATGCCCGCTTTTATACGGACATTTAATTCGTGCATAATAAAAGGTTTAATGATATAATCATCTGCCCCCGATTCGAGACCTTGAACAACCTGCTCTTTGGAACTGAGCGCGGTGAGCAGTATAATATAGATATATCTGCCAAAATCACGTTTGCGGATTATATCGCATAATTGCACTCCAGATAGCTTAGGCATAATCCAGTCGCTAATGAGAAAGCTGATATCTGAACTTTCTAAAATAGCGAGTGCATCCTCGCCATTGGTGGCAGTTACAACTTTGTGCCCCAATCGCTTAAGCATATTGGAAAGAATAAACCGCGTTTCTTCAAGGTCATCAGCAACTAAAATATCCATATCGAATTCTCCGGAATTAATGATTTATCTTTGATAGAGTTCTTTTCCAAAATAAAGAAACCCCGCAGTTACATACGGGGTTATTTAGCTGGCTCCGCGAGCAAGACTCGAACTTGCAACCGATCGGTTAACAGCCGATTGCTCCACCATTGAGCTATCGCGGAATGTTTTCACATTTATCTTACAAAGATACTATTCTTTGTTATTTTCTGCAATATGAGATACAAAAATAATTATATTTTTTATAAAAATGTAACTACTCAGCCTGTTGTAGAATTTGTCCCAACGGGACTAAATTTGAATAACCGTGAGTGCTAACTCACGGAAAAGTAAGCCCAAACAGATAACGTCCCCGAAGGGGGCGAACTAACTATGCGGCGTGAATTTGCCCCCTTCGGGGACATAGATGCTTTTTATCATTCTCCCGTGAGTTGTCACTCACGGTTATTCAAATTTAGTCCCTTTGGGACATAATATCCGTACCATATATTTTCTTGATTTCAGGAGACTGAGTAGTTACTATTTTTTTAGTTTTTCATTAGCTTCAACCACCGCAACTGCTGTCATATTAATAATGTCATTAATTTCGCATTCGTGCTGCAGCACGTGAACAGGCTTTCTCATACCCATCAATATTGGTCCGATTACATCTGCATTGCCGATTCGTTCCATCAATTTGAATGCTATATTACCTGAATCAAGATTCGGGAAAATAAGCACATTGGCAGGACCTTTATATCCAACGAACGGATACCGTTTTGCTAATAGTTCAGGTACTAACGCGGTATCTGCCTGCATTTCGCCGTCAATACTTAATTCTGGCGCGAGGCGTTTAACAATCTCCACGGCATCGCGTACTTTTTCGGATCGCGGATATGGCGCGGAACCAAAGTTACTGAAAGAAAGCATTGCAATTTTTGGAGTAACCCCAAACCGCTCGGCAGTATGCGCGGTGTGTATAGCTATTTCAGCCAATTCCTCCGCGGTCGGATCAACATTCACGGTTGTATCCGCGAAGAAATAAACTTTCTTCTTCACGTTAATAATATAACAGCCTGATACCCGTTTTACACCTTCAGCCATACCAACGCAGTGCAGAGCGGGGCGTAGCGTGGTAGGGTAGGAACTTGTCAATCCTGAAATCATACCATCGGCATCGCCAAGATGCAGCATCATCGCGCCTAAATAGTTATTGAATTTCAATAATTGATAGGCTTCTTCTTTTTGTAAACCGCGCCGCCGCCTGATTTTATAAAGCTCTTCGGCATAGAGTTCTCTTTTCTCGAAAGACTTGATATCCACTATTGTAAAATCCGCCGTGTTGATGTTATGTTCATCGGCAACAGCTTGAATAACATCCTTATGACCAAGAAGTATCGGATACGCGATACCATCTTCAACAAGCTGCCGCGCAGCTTTCAATATCTTGTACTGATCGCCTTCGGGGAATACGATTTTACGCGGATTGTTTCGGGCTTTTTCAATTGTTCTTCTAACGATTTCGCTTGAAATACCAAGCCGGTCTTTCAGTTGTTCGCGGTATTCATCCCAATCAGTTATTGGAATTCGCGCAACTCCTGATTCAATTGCCGCTTTCGCGACTGCAGGGGCAACGTGTAATAGTACGCGGGGATCAAATGGTTTGGGCACGATATACTCGCGTCCGAATTTAATCTCCTGCCCGCCATAGGCACGCCGGACACTTTCCGGAACATCAGCTTTCGCGAGTGCTGCCAAGGCATAAGAGGCGGCAAGTTTCATCTCTTCATTAATGGCGCGGGCGCGCACATCTAATGCTCCGCGGAAAATGAACGGGAACCCGAGAACATTATTAATTTGATTTGGATAGTCCGAGCGGCCTGATGCCATAATAACATCTTCGCGGGCATCAAGAGCATCCTCGTATTTTATTTCCGGATTTGGATTAGCCATCGCGAATACTATCGGATTTTTTGCCATTGATTTAATCATATCTTTTGTGACAACATCTGCAACCGAAAGCCCTACAAATACATCGGCACCAACAAAAGCCTCCGCGAGAGTGCGTTTACCGGTTTCAGCAGCGAAAGCCTCTTTAAATTCATTCATACCTTGGGTCCTGCCTTTATAGATAACGCCTTTGGTATCGCACATAATAATATTGTCTTTGCTTACTCCAAGACGGATATGCAGGTTCGCGCAGGCATTTGCAGATGCGCCGGCACCGTTGAACACCACTTTAACTTCGGACAGTTTCTTACCGGCAAGTTCAACAGCGTTAATTAGAGCGGCACCGCTGATAATTGCAGTTCCGTGCTGATCATCGTGAAAAACCGGAATATTCATTGTTTTCTTGAGTGCTTCTTCAATATAAAAACACTCCGGTGCTTTGATATCTTCAAGATTGATGCCGCCGAAAGTCGGCTCGAGCATTTGCACGCACTTGATAATATCATCAATGTTTTTGCTCCTAATTTCAATATCAAAAACATCCACATCGGCAAAGCGTTTGAATAGTACTCCTTTTCCTTCCATAACCGGTTTGCCTGCTTCCGGACCAATATCGCCAAGTCCAAGCACTGCAGTACCGTTAGATATAACCGCCACTAAATTTCCTTTGGCTGTGTATTCATATACCAAGTCAGGGTTATCGTGTATATCGAGGCAGGGGTCGGCCACTCCGGGAGTGTAAGCCAGCGAAAGGTCGCGCTGGGTCAAGCAAGGTTTGGAAGGGATAACTTCGATTTTTCCCTTACGTCCCAAGCTGTGATAATCAAGGGATTCTTGTTTTGTAAGTTTCATAGGTAATACCGGATTAATTAATTGATGGGAATAGCATTTTTGTACATTAAGTTTACTTGGGCATTCGCTCTTTTATTATATAAATACAGCAGTATTAAACTTAACAACATTTTATAATTTCATTTATTTTAGATACTTAAACTTACGAATAAAAGTAATATAAAAACAAGGTTACTGCTAAATCATAATTTATATACCATATTCTGCCTTATTATCGGATTGACATTATTCCGTTTCCCCTATCCAACACCCGAGATAAGAGGCGGCAAGCGATAAAATCGATTGCAGCCTCAATTCCCGCGGGGAAATATAAATTATTTCTTATAAGCACCGCAGCCGATAATAACATCGCCGGATTTTTCAATATAAGCGGTTTTATCTTCTATCTTGCCATTTGCAGGATTGTTCCATTTATAATTCTGCCAGCCTTTGCCTTTGCTCTTGATTATTTCAAGGCGTTCTTTTACAAATGATTTGCCATCCGCATCTTTCATATCAATCAAGTCTTTACCAATCATTTTGGCATTACCGCCGTGGGCAACACATTTACCGGTCAAATCATAAACAAAAATATAGAGTTCACCGGCAACGAACTTTCCGTTTTTATCACTGAATGCTGCAAAAGCTTTTTCTTTACCGTTTGCCTTAAGGAAGACGATGGCTTTTTTAACCATTGCTTCTGCTTCCGCTGGTGTACTTTTCTTGCCTTGCGCCATTGATGTTCCTATAAACAGAACACCGATCAAAAATATACTTAGAATTCTTCTCATAATAACTTCCTTTTCTTGGATTTGGTGATCACGCCATTGGTACGGCTGTAATGGAGTGATCTATGTATTTATTTTTTTATGCCGTACTAAAAAATCTTTTATATAACCTTTGGGGTCTTAGCGTCTTCGCGTGATAAAATGTTAATGTTATTTGTGAACAAGACCTAATTTCTACGCTGCAATCCGTGCCGATTATCCTGAGAATGTTGAATCTGTACATTATCCTGAATTTTGAAATGCCTTACAAGTCCCTGCAAATTCACAGTCAGCCTATTCAAGTCTTCGGCAGCGCGGGCAATTTGCGATATTCCCTGAGCGGACTGCCCTGTGACATTGCTTATCGAGTCAATGTTCTTGCTAATGTCTTCGGCAGTGGTGAACTGCTGCTCATTTGCCCCTGCAACAAGGTTAACTTCTTTAGAAACTATTTTATTAATCTCTAATATTTGAATCAAGACATCCGCGACTTGCCGCGTGAGCGTCATACCCTCTTTAACAGAAGACTGTGCTTCAGACATAGAAATATCCGCTTCTTTGGCTTCTTTCTGCAATGTCTTAATAGTAGCCGCAATTTCTTTAGTTGCTTTGGTGGTTCTTTCAGCAAGCTTCCTGACTTCATCGGCAACAACGGCAAAGCCGCGCCCCTGTTCGCCCGCGCGAGCAGCTTCTATTGCCGCGTTAAGCGCGAGAAGATTAGTCTGGTCGGCAATATCATCGATGACCTGCGTTATTTCACCAATCTGATCGGTTTTTTTTGTTAGAGAAGTAATAATTCTCCCTGTCTCTTTGGTGGCATTAACTATACGGTCCATACCGGATTTAGTTTCTTCAATTTTCTTTGCCCCTTCAATCGCGCTCAAACTCGCTGCTTCAGATTTTTTGGCTGCTTCCTGCGCGCTCCGGGTTGACCCCAGAATAGTTTTGGTCATTTCTTCAACTGCTCCGGCAACCTCTTCAGCTTGGGAACTTTGTTCCTGCGCTCCGGAGGCCATCTGTTCGGCACTTGCCGAGATTTGATCGCTCGCGCTCGCGGTAGCCTGTACTGCATCAACAATGGTGCGGAAAGTTTCACGAAGTTTTTTAATTGAATTATTGAAACCTTCAACCATCTGCCCGATCGCGTCATTCGAGTCAGAATGAAGTTTAATTGTCAAATCACCCTCTGAAAATGCCTGCATTCCTTTCAGCATACTATCCGCGCTTGCTTCAAGATATTCCTGTTTTTGTTTAGATTCTTTAACTGCTACCGCGATTTTATCTTCAACTGTCTTTTTCTCTAATAGCAGCTGTTCCCGCGAATCCCTGATATTATCAACCATTTTCCGGAAACTATCAGTTAGAGAGCCAATTTCATCGGTATAGGTAACTTCAAGTTTGACATTAAGATCGCCGGCAGCGACTTTTTTTGAAGAAGCAGTTAAAGCCAAAATAGGTTTTAATATACTTTTGTTGATCTTGAGAGTAAACGCCAATGAAATTAATAATCCGGAAAGCAGGACGACTATAAAGAAAGAAAGCACCGATGCATAACTATTATTTGCACCGCTATAACTTTGTTTACTCATAACAATTGATTTATTAGTAAGCTTCTCCAAGGTTTTCGAAAGTGCTGAAAATTTATCCTCAACGGTTCCCATTGAAATGGTAGCAGTATTCAAGTCTATAAGGGCAAAATCAAGCATTGCAGCCGAAGCTTTATTATATTCTACAGCCTGAGCTAAAGCCAATTTGTATTGCTCCTCAGATTCGCTCCCGGTAGAGTATCCTATTGAGGATTTCAGAGAGTCCATTACAGTTTCAATTTTAGAAAGTTGGGAATGAATTAAAAATAAGTGATAACAGTTCATAAAATATAGTTACAATTGTGTTATGAATAAAAATGAATATAATTTTGATATTGAAAAGGCCACGATACTTTTCTTTAATAATTTATCTGAAAAAGATAAACGTCTATT
>CAIYTF010000218.1 GCA_903929035.1 uncultured Ignavibacteriales bacterium | reverse complement strand
CGCATTTCCACCTATTTTCCAAAAATAAACCCGCTTTTTACTCTAAAAACTAAACTTCTCTTCTGAAAATAAATTAATATTTATTTTTTACTCCGTTTTTTTTGCAAGTTGGGTTAAAAATTTTCAATATTTTATTGAATAATCCCGAATATTTGTAACCATATAATTTATAAACAGTTAGACCAGCTGAGTAGTTACGAAAAATATAAATTCCTTGGAAAAAGCAATTTCTTAGCGTTTATTTACTGTAAGAATTTTTCGCGTATATGCCCAAGTGCTTGTAAATTAGGCTGTAATCAAGCGGGCAGGCAAAATAAATTTGATTTTTTCAAAAAAGGGGAAATGAGCTATACCCCCAAAAACCGGACAAAAAAAGCAAATAAATTAAGGTACAAAAAATCATAAATTTAGAAAGCAAAAATAATAAGGTAAAGCGATGACAAAAATGCGAAATAGTTTTAGCAATGCATTCAAATTGAAAGCCGTCAAAGGAGCAGGTACTATATTTCTGATTAAAGGATTACAGCAATTTAGAAAGCCGTGCTTTTCCGAACTCTTCCCAAAATCCGTTTAATCTTTTAATCAGGGTAATCAGTGATTTTTAGAAAATGAATTTTATATAGTATTCACTTCAAAATCAAGCACTATATCAAACTTTTTAACAATGCTTTGGCGTATTGTTTCAGCAAAGGAGACAATTTCTTCACCTGTTGCTCCGCCATAGTTGACAAGTACAAGTGCTTGTTTTTCATAGCACCCTACATTTCCAATTCGCTTTCCTTTCCATCCTGCTGTTTCAATCAGCCAACCCGCGGGAATTTTTACCTTGTCCATAAACTGAAATGACGGGATGGCAGGATATATTTTCTTAAGTTCATTGAATTGTTCTAATGAAATAATCGGATTCTTGAAAAAACTTCCTGAATTGCCCAGAAGAGAAAGGTTTGGCAGTTTAGATTCGCGAATTTTGATAACTGCACTTCGGACTTCGCTTATCGAGGGTGAATGAGAGGTATTATTAAATTTATCGGATAATGGTTTATACGATAAGTTTGGCAATGGATTATTTGCAAGCCTCAATCCTATTTTTGTTATGAGGATTTTACCTTTTAATTTACTTTTGAAAATGCTGTCCCGATATCCAGATTCACATTCGGCACGATTGAAAGTTTTCATTAAACCTGTCGCGAAATCATAAAAGCGAACATAATCAAGCGTATCAGCGATTTCCTGTCCATAAGCCCCGATATTTTGTATCGGTGCGGCACCTGCCAATCCGGGGATACCTGAAAGGTTTTCAATACCGCCCAAGTTATTCAGAACCGCGAACTGAACCACATCATCCCAAACTTCGCCGGCAGCGGCTTCTATCAGTGTATTGGATGGCGTATTCGCGGTGATTGCCATTCCTTTCCCTTGAAATGACATAACAAATGGAATTGTAGTTTTCGTGAGCAGGATGTTGCTTCCTCCTCCAAGAATAACCACCCGGCGGCTGGCAAGAATTTCAACGATTTTACTTTCAAATAATTCACGCTCATCCGCGATTCGCAAAAAAGTTTCTGCAAACGCGGGTATATTAAATGTGTTCAAGTTCTTTAATGCTGCATTGAATTCAATCATTGTTGGTTCAGTTAATATCGGTGATTAAGAATAATATTTATTGCAGGTGAAAAATTACTGATTATTAAAACCAATAACCAATTTGTTGAACAACATATCAAATTTTAGTTCGGGGAAATAGTACAAAATTTTCTTACATTTTGTAACTTAATTCTTCAAATTCATTTGAAGTTATTTATACATTAAAAAACTTAGAGACTATTATTTTTTTTATTCACTGTTATGTTTGCATTGGAATCATCCAAAATAAATGATTCAATTTACCAATGTAACTCGCTATTATGACAATCACCCTGCTGTAAAAGAAGCAAATTTTGCTTTTCACGGGGGGAGGATAACCGGTTTGTTGGGACCAAATGGCGCGGGGAAAACAACAATTATCAGATTATTGCTGCAAATAATTCCGCCGGATTCGGGCTATATCCTTATAGATGGGGTATCGCCTTCCGCCGATTTTTCGAATAGAATTGGTTTTGTCCCTGAGGAATTTGGAGTTTATAAAAGAGATCGCGTGATAGACGTGTTTATGTATCTTAGCCGGTTACGAAACGCGGAGCCTGTAACGGCGCGCGCGCGGTTTATCGAGATACTGGAATATTTTGGTGTCGCGATGTTAATCAAAAAGCGCGGTGCCGATATTTCAAAAGGGCAGGTTCAAATTATGCAGATAGCCATTGCTCTCGCGAGTGATCCGGATATTTTGGTGCTTGATGAACCCTTTACAGGGCTTGATCCGGCTAATCAGGAAAAATTATCAATACTGATACATAAGCTGAAATCGCGGAATAAATATATCTTATTATCAACGCATCAACTTGAAAATGTTGATAATCTGATTGACGATATAATTTTACTTGACAAGGGTAAAGTTCTTTTCTCGGGCGGGCGGAGGGATTTTAGTTTATCTTTAGAGAATAATTATTTTGTAGAGTTTGAGGATATTCCAACCGAAATAAAAGAAACAGAATATTATACGTGTAAGCAATTGACACCAAGAACATACCAGATCTTCTGCAAGATGAATATCGAGTTTGACGAGATTGCAAAAAGTCTTATGACAATCGGGAAAATTCTTGTTTTGACAAGAACAAAAAATTCCATCAAACAGCAATTTCTTAAACTGACGGAGGGATCGTGAGAAAACTTTATGTTGGCAAAATAGCAGCCATTGCATCGTGGGAATTTAGACGGCAGGCTCTTACCCGCGGATGGCTTTTATCATTGTTTCTATTGCCGGTAATATTGTTTTACGTTTTTCACTTGCCTGTTTTATTTGACATCAAGCCTGAAAGCGAGAACAAATATTTAGTTGGGTTAATTGCAGAAGAACCCTATTCGCAATTGCAGTTTCTATGTGATAAAGACTCCGGTAATCCATCAAAAATATTGTTTGTTAGACTGCATAATATTTCAAGAACATTGGATGCATCAAAATCCATTGCATTTAATATGTTGAAGCAGGGGAATTTGGATGGATTGTTGATGTTTAGCGGAGGAAAAGCTCAATATTATTGTTCTACAGTACCTGCTGAAAAATTTATGAGCGAATTGCGGGTTGAGATTGTGAAGGCACAGGTTAACAAACTTTCATTTGGCGCAATTTCTTTGGCAGATGAAAAGATATTTTTTCCGGAAACCAAGGTCATTCGTTTTGATATAGCACAAAAAATGTTTGAATTTAAAACAGGGGAAATAATATCGACTTTGGCACATTTGTCGATACTATTTTTTATGTCCCTCTCGTTCGTGGCTGGAATAGTTATTCGTTCTTTTCAAGAGGAGAAATCTAACAAACTAATTGAAGTACTGCTATCATCGACCGGAGCGGCTGAATTAAGCATCGGAAAATTTATCTCTCTCTTTTGCATCGCGGGCGCGCAGCTTATATCCTGGTTAGTGATAACTCTCGGTTTATATAAAGGATATGACTTGGTTCTGCCTTCAATACCTGCATTGGCTTTAATTGCTGTTACACAAATTTCCGGATTGCTTTTTTTCATAGCTTTATATTTATTGCTTGGTGTTCGTCAGCTTAGAGAATCCTCCACGCAATTTGTTTTGAGCTTTTTCTCGTTAGTGGTGTTTATCCCGAATATTTTCGCGGCGGGATTAGTGATGATTGGTGACAGTACAATTGTAAATTTGCTTGGTTATATGCCGCTATTCACAACCGTTACAACAGTTATGCAAGTGTGCGTAAATAATTTTTCTTTTAGCGAGATGATACTTCAGAATGGATTACTTCTCTTGTATTCCATTATACTTCTTTACCCGTTGACAAAATCCGACTATAATCCTTTTGGTATGTTTGGAAAGTCTTTGAAGAAATCAACGGGTAAAGATTGAGCGATACTGCATTTTTAGTCTCTGCTTTCGGCGCGGTGATTCCGATGGGCTTTTATTTAATTCTTCTATGGCGATATGACCGTTTTAACAGAGAACCGGTTTCGGCATTGTTGAGAAATTATTTTTGGGGAGCTTTAGGCGCGGTGTTTCTAACGGTTTCATTATTTTCAACAGTCAGGAAAATGGTTCCCGATCCTATTATGCAGGATGTCTTTTTTGCGCCCGTTGTTGAAGAATTTATGAAAGGAATTTTCCTTTTATGGACAGTTTCAAATAGAGAATTTGACAATCTGACTGACGGGCTTGTATATGGCGGCGCGATCGGGCTTGGTTTCGGGATGACAGAAAACTTTTATTATTTTTTGTCAACAGGAAATGATATGCACTTTCTTGTAAAATTGATAGCCGTAAGAGCTTTTTCCCCCGGATTGCTGCACTGCATTACCACGGGATTTTTTGGCGCGGTGCTTGGCTATGCAAAATTTCATTCCAAAAAAAGTAAATTGATAGCTTTACCGGCTGGCTATATACTCGCGGTTTTCATCCACTTGGGATGGAATTATTTTGTAGCAGCGGTGAATTCTATATCTTCAGCAATATTGTTCATCACTGTTTGGATTATACTTTTTATTTTAACTTTCCGTTTTTCCATAAAAATAGAAAGTGAAATGATTCGCGATGAATTGCAGGAAGAGGCTGACGATGGAATATTGCCAATTGAGCATATCCCGATATTGCGTTCATCCGATAGTGATTTAAGAGGATGGGTGGACGAGAAAATTCGGAAAGAATATATTCGCGCTGCAACCACTCTGGCATTCAGGAAAATGCAGTTGAAAAATTCAGACGGTGTAAATGGCGAGTATTACGAACGGGAGGTTCTTATTTATCGAACACGTATTCGTAAATTACTTCAGAAAGTAGAGATTTGAAAAATTGACAGGCATAAATATATTTCTATACTGCCCAACTCGTAAAACTGATTCGGAATTAACGCGATGTATTGATGGCGCGATACTCGATCGATTAGATCGGATACTGTTAAATAATTCAATAGAAATACTGTTTATCGGGGGAGCGGAGACAATTACCATTATTGGAACTTTGGAATTGCTTGATCCCGTATTCAGGAATAATGGATATATTGAAAAAATTGTATGTTTATCGCCCGAAACAGGAGTAAATACGGCTATATTCGCGGCGGATGCCCTGGCCAAAGCGGCTGCCAATAAAAAGGCATTTATATTATTTTCTAATACTGCCGGACTGGGAGCTAAATTGCTTGACGATATGAAAAACATTCTTAATATTGAAGAAGAAGTTTGCGCTATTTATTCAACCGCGGATGGAAAATTACTCGGGCTGGGAGTTTTGCATTATGATGAAAGTATCGCGGGTATGTTTTCCGAGGATGGCGCGGTGGATACATTGGAATTCGTAAAAGATGTGGACAGATATTTTATTCTTCGCGAAGGCGTTTACGGCGTTGAAACGAAAGCAGATTTAAAGCGGCTATATACGGTGCTTTCTAATCGGGAGAACAATCACTTATGTTCAAAATATTTTTACGATCAATTAACTGAAATTTTTATTGAAACAAAGGAGTTATTGAAATAATGAAAGTAGGTTTATATGGCGGTTCATTTGACCCTGTTCATCACGGCCATTTGCTCACCGCGCTATGGGCAAGCGAAAAACGCGAATTGCAAAAAATTATTTTTATGCCGTGTTTTATTTCACCGTTACGTCAGTTTGTGAATATGGCAACCGGCGGGCAGCGTGTTAAAATGTTACAACTCGCGACTCAAGATAATCAGATGTTTGAAGTTTCAGACTATGAAATAATTCAGGAGGGAGTTTCTTATACAATCAACACTATCCTAATGTTAAAAAAACTATACAATACCGTTGAATTGATAATCGGTTATGATAATTATCTTATTTTTGACAAATGGAATTCTCACGAAGAAATATTGGATTTAGTCAACGTGATAGTTTTGAAACGCGTAGTTGAGAAAGATTTTTCTGTTCCTGATATCTCTAAAAAACGAATGGTTTTCTTGGAAACGCCGCCGATTGGAATAAGTTCCACGGAAATTAGGAGACGTGTTCTCTTAAGAGAACAAATAGATTTCTTCACTCCGAAACCGGTGATTGAATATATACATAATAATAATTTATATATTCCTTTGCCTCCAATTTTTCAATGAAAATTAACGAATCTGAAATTCTTACAGCGTTCTGCAATCGAGTAATCGCGGGAGAGAAACGCGCGATCTCGCGTGCTATTACATTAATTGAATCGTCCCATCCGTTCGCGGAAACATTGCTGTCGCGGTTGTACGGGAAAACCGGCAGCGCGTATAGAATCGGGATTACGGGACCTCCCGGAGCAGGGAAAAGTTCGATAACAAACCAAATTGCAAAATCAATACGCCAGTTCGGCAAAAAAGCTGCTATTATCGCGGTTGATCCTACAAGTCCGTTTACGGGTGGCGCGTTACTGGGTGATAGAATTCGAATGAGCGATATTGGAACGGATGACGGAATATTCATCAGGAGTATGGCAACACGCGGCAGTCTTGGCGGTTTGAGTACTAAAGCTCAGGATACTGCCGATATTTTAGATGCCGCCGGTTATGACTATATTATATTTGAAACGGTTGGCGTTGGTCAGTCCGAACTTGATATTGTCAAAGCAACAGATTCGGTTATTGTTACCTTGGTTCCTGAATCGGGTGATTCAATTCAGGCGATGAAAGCCGGTCTTATGGAAATCGCGGATATCTATGTCGTGAATAAATCGGATAGGCAGGGCGCGGAGCAGGCGGTTATTGCTATACAGGCAATGCTGATGATACGCGACCATAATATTTACACGTGGATTCCGGAGGTTATCAAGACAATAGCCACCGAAAACAAAGGCATTCCTGAATTGATCGCGGAAATATACAGGCATCGACTTCATCTATATGAGAAAGAAATTTTTTTCCGGAAAAGATATGAAAGAAACCAAGACAGAATTAAAGAAATTGTCCGCGAAAAGCTTCTCGCGGATGCTTGGCAATCGGATAGAATTGCTTTACTTATGAATGAGCAGGAACATAAAGAAGATACCGTGCCGCTTTCTCCATATCATTACGCGGAAATAATAATCGGCGAGTATAAAAAAGGAAGCAATTAAGGAATTGGTAACTACTCAGTCTCCTGAAATCAAGAAAATATATGGTACGCATATTATGTCCGTAGAGTAGGGGCAGGCGGTAACGCCTGCCTCTACTCTACGGACAAATTCAAGAACAGGCTGAGTAGTAACCAAAAATTATTATTTTAAAATAATGTTTGCATATATGATTATTTTTGCATAATATTTCAGTAACAAAAAAACATTGTTTATAGTTATGAGGTGATTTTGGACAGATAGTTATTAATCTGAAAATTTCAAAAGACGATGATTTTGTAGCTGTATGGCTTTAGGCAGTCTCTGATTATT
>CAIYTF010000217.1 GCA_903929035.1 uncultured Ignavibacteriales bacterium | reverse complement strand
CCCCCTACGTGGACGTTATTTGTTTGGGCTTACATTTCCGTGAGTTAGCACTCACGGTTATTCAAATTTAGTCCTGTTGGGACAAATTCAAGAACAGGCTGAGTTATGCCCTAATTAATTTGGTAAATATAAAAAGTAATTTTTTTTGATATGATTCCTCTCTATTCACCTGAAAAAATAAAATGTTTGGATAACTATGCAATAGACAATCTCAAAATGTCAAGTATTGTACTAATGGAGAGCGCGGCAAACAGTCTTAAACAGGTATTTATTGATATTTATCCGGTTGAAGAGTTTGTAAATGTATCGGTAATTTGCGGGAAAGGCAACAATGCCGGTGATGGTTTCGCGTTAGCCCGTTTATTGCTTGAAGAGGGATATATTGTTTCGGTATTTTTATTATTTGAATCAAAATTATTGTCTGCCGATGCGAAGATTCAATTTTCAATTTTGGAAAATATAAATAAGACAAACAAATCAATATCATTACATCCATACCAAGGGGAAAAGTCTCTTGCTGAAATTGCAAATTCTGATGTTATTGTTGATGCAATACTTGGCAGCGGGGGAACAGGTTTATTAAGTGAATCATTAAATTCTTTGTTAATATCCTTAAATAAAATTGATATTGAAAAGTTTTCAATAGATATCCCAACCGGATTATCGGCAGAAACCGGATACGGTGAAACAGTTTTCAATGCTGATGTTACTGTTACACTTGGCGGATTGAAACAGGGTTTATTTTTTTCGCGTGGTTATATTTACTCAGGCGATGTTTATTTGGGCAGCATTGGAATACCGCGTAATGAAGATATTCTTGGGCATCCAAACGTATTTTTGATTGGACCGGAAGATGTTAAGGCGGCACTCCCAAATAAAGCAAAAGACATTCACAAATATTCATCCGGTAAATTATTTACTATCGCCGGCTCAAAAGAATTTCCGGGAGCGGCTTCGCTGGCTGCATCTGCAGCCTTCAGGGTTGGAGCGGGGGCTTCAGTATTAGCTTTCCCTGCCTCTATTGCCGGTATTATTCATTCGTTATGTGAACCTCATATTGTAATACGTAAGTATGAAGACAACAACAGTGGAGTTTTTCGTGCTGAAAACGTGATGCAGTTAGAAAAAGATATTGCCGGTACAGATGTAATCAGTATAGGTTCCGGGCTTGGCAGAGATGAAGCAACATTAACCGCGGTTGAAAAATTAATTACAGCAAACGCGTCAAAATGTTTTGTTATCGATGCCGATGCTCTGTTCGCGATTAGTCAATCAAAAGCTAAAGTCTATCCAAATGACTGTATCGTTACACCTCATATAGGCGAATTTTCCGTTATGATTGATGTGCGTATTGATGAATTGAGGAAGGATATGCTCCTTTACGGGCGAAAGTTTTCTTCTCAAACAAAATCAATCATGGTACTAAAAGATTTTAGAACTCTTATTTTTACTCCACGCGGCGAAGTTTATATTTCGCCTTATGGAAATAGCGGATTAGCTAAATTTGGCAGCGGTGATGTGTTGACAGGCATTATCGGCGGAATTTACGCTCAGACTAAAGATGCTCTATCATCTGCCATTTGCGGCGTTGCACTCCACGGAATAGCCGCTGATATACTGAAAGATAAATTAACCATTTACGGATTCACGGCTACAGATTTGCTTAACGCGATTCCTGATGCTATTAAACTCATAAAGAGAGAAAAATGATTGACTTTTTAGAAAAACGAAAAAAATATCTGATATATCTGCCTCTGTATTTATACTGGCTTATTTTACTAACCCTGACATCTATACCGGGACCTGCGCTCCCAACTCAGATTACTTTTAACGATAAGCTGGAGCATTTAAGTGCTTTTATGATCTTGGGGATATTGCTTTCACTATCATTAAAGGTGCAAAATAAATTTAAATTATTAAAAGACAGGTTCTTTATAGCAACTTTTATTATTGGTGTTGTATATGGTTCTCTTGATGAGATACACCAGTTATTTATTGAAGGGCGTTCCTGTGATATATTGGATGTGACGGCAGATACTATTGGTGTTTCAATAGGAATAAGTCTTGTTGCTTTAATAATGTTTATTGACAGGCTGAAACAGCCTAAAACGGACTTATTAAATTAAATTGTGAATGGTTTGTTTACCAGTTAAAAATAGTCCCTTATCCTAAAATTAACACCAACTTCTTTCTCTGCGAATAATTTAGCGTTATCTAAATCTATACCGGGGTAATTGACTACTGAAAGAACAACGTAAGTATATTGTTTTGCCATTTTCGCAAAATTTATCATTTCGTCAAAATGAGATTCACTGACGCGCATCAATTCACTATACTGTTTTTTATCTGTTGAGTTTAAGCTAATGGAAACAGTATCAATCTTGCCTTCCATTTCAGGGGTTATGTCCCGTTTATTAATCAAATTTCCGTGACCATTAGTATTTAGACGGGTAGTTCCACCGTTAGCCTTAACGTAGGCTGCAATTTCTTGTATTACATTCCAGCGAATTGTTGGTTCGCCATAGCCGCAAAAAACAATCTCATTATATGATTTTGGGTCGCCAATTTCTTTTATATAGACATCCCCGCCCGGCTCTTCATTTTTTTTCATTCGCAAGTTATAGCCGTCAATGACAGCGTCTTCTTTTCTTGCACAAAAAACACAATCGGCATTGCATCGATTAGTTACATTAATGTAGAGAGATTTTCCTAAAGGATAAGTATAAACTAATTTGCCTGAGTTCCCGATCGAGAAAAAACGAATAGCATTTGAGGAAGTTATGTCACCTACTTTTTCGGGAGTAGTATCGTGCAGTTCCGCGATTGCTTTAGCCGTGAAAGCAACATTTGCCGGTTCATTTCTTTTTCCTCTGAGGGGAACAGGTGCCAAATATGGAGAATCTGTTTCAATCATTAAAGAATCAAGAGGTATTTGTTTGACAATTGTTCTCAATTCATCTGCTTTTTTAAATGTAATATTTCCCGTGAAAGAAATTAAGTGTCCCATACTAATAATATCGAGTGCATTTTCCAAATTGCTGTTGAAGCAGTGGAATTGCGCGCGCAATCCTGCTCCGCTATATGATCGAATAATTTCCATCATATCTATGTCAGAGTTTCGGCTGTGAATTACTGCCGGAAGATCAAGTGATATTGCTAATTCAATTTGTTCTCTAAAAGCCTCTATTTGTTTTTCTTTTGGCGCGAAATAATAGAAATAGTCTAAGCCGATTTCGCCGATTGCAGCTACTTTCGGATGCTTTGCCATCTCTTTTAATTGAACAATAATTGAAATATCCCAATTAGCAGTATCGTGAGGGTGAACTCCAACTGCTGCAAAAACCATAGGATATTTTTCAGCAAGCTGAATTGCTTGTTTAGCAGTTTCGATATTTGTAGCGGGCACGATAATATATCTGACATTATTATCGCGCGCGCGAATAATAACTTCGTCAATGTCATCTTCAAATTGTTCATCGAACAAGTGAGCGTGCGAATCAATTAGCATTTAAGTACCGGTTTCTTGTAAAAGTTATGATTTAACAAAGTCCTTAAAACGCCAAACCCAAATTTACCCCGTAACTATCTTTGTCTGTCTGCAGCCGGACATACAGATTCTCCTGCTTCATTATAATTGCATCAACAACATTCCAAGCGTAAAATAATCCGCCGGCTATAAAGCAAATTGTACTGTAGCTCGCGTTGTCCTTTTTATCTTGGTTGAAGTAATCCCTGCGTGGCTGTGTCCTCGCGGCAAGGGCATTTTTCGCGGCATCATCGCTAAGCTGGCTAAAGACAAGCCCGCCCGCGATTCCTCCGATCGTGAGAGTCATAAAGGACACTCCTTTGAATGACTGTTCCTTATACAATTGTCCCCATCCGGGCAATAATAACGAACGCCAAATTGGAGAAAATGAAGAAGGCGGCGAAAGCGGATTCTTTTTTGGAATCGATACAAGCACCCACGCGTTGTATCCACCGGCGGCAGCGTCATAATACTCCTCAACCTGACGAAGTCCGCGTATTGTCGAGGATTCTCCGGTAATAGTAATTTCTTTGACAATTTTGTCTATCTTGTTTAGCAAATACCGCTTACCATCGCTTTGCTCGGTTGCATCGGATTTGTATGTCTCAATTGCCGAAACATTTATCGAGCTGCCGTTGACTATACCGGCAATAGCCGAAGCCAATGCTTTATCAAACGCGTCCGCCTTTGATTCATTGCTGAACCCTTTGCCGGTGTAGAAATCGTGAAGATAGCCTTCAGGAGTTTTTGCTATCCAGCTTGGCTGGGCAAACAGAACGGAAGTCAAAAAAAAGAAATATAGAACTATTTGAAATTGTTTCATTTTGGTTTACGGTAAATAATATATAGCATCCCCGCGAATAAGCAGGGTGTCGCATAGGGGGGACAAATTGTAATTTTCTTCGTCAGTTAATTTTGTTTATTTCTTCCTCACTTAGTCCTGTAACTTTCAATATAACTGACTTGGAAATATTATTAGCCAACATTCCTGCCGCAACTTCAAGCTTTCCTTCAATTTTTCCTTCGAGTCTTCCTTT
>CAIYTF010000216.1 GCA_903929035.1 uncultured Ignavibacteriales bacterium | reverse complement strand
CTGCATATAAAAAGGTAGGTAGCCATCAAATCCGCCATCAGCTGTTTTCTTGGGATTTGAAACACCGCCGAGCATAACTTCTATAATCCAATCCTGAAACCTGAATCTGCCGTTATCGGTTTCTCTTGCAAGCATTTTAGCACCGTCAATATCTTTTGGGAATCCCGTGACTTGGATATTATCGCGTATTATCTTTGCTCTCCGTGCCGGATATGGTTTGGTTAATCTGTCTAAAATAAGCCTTATTGCCAAGTGGGATATATCGACACCTAACCAATTCCTTTTTAACTTTTGAGCGGCTGCAATTGTGGTTCCGCAGCCGCAAAAGAAATCTGCAACCAAATCACCTTTGTTTGAGCTTGCTTGAATAATACGTTCAAGTAATGCTTCGGGTTTTTGAGTGGGATAACCTAAGCGTTCTTTTGCTGCTTGATTTAGAATATCAATATCCCAGTAATCTTCAACAGGAACACCCTCTTTTAGATAGTCCCGAACTACTAATTCTGGGTTTGTCTTTTCCCACTTTGGGTCTATGTCCTTAGCAGACTGTATTGGACTTCCTTTAATTCCTCTTCCGCAAAGCCGGTAATAGCCAATTTCATCCTTTAATTTAAATTTTTTGATGGTCACTGGAGAAAGGGGACGTAAAACAGATTCCCAATTAAAAGTAAATCTATCTGATTTTGTATAAGCTAAAATAATATCGTGCTTTCTCCCAAAGTGATTTTTAGAAAAGTGTCTGGATTTATAACACCATACGATTTCATTTAGAAAATGTTTTTGCACGAATATTAAATCACAAATAATTTTAAGATAATGGCTCATTGTAGGATCACAATGTAGATAAAAACTGCCGGTATCCTTTAATACTTTGCGGATATAATAAATCCGTATCGCCATTGTAGTAAGATATGAAACAGTGCTTTTAGAAATTCCAATGTTATCGAGTACTGAAAGGTAATTGTATAAGTAAAGGTCTAAATATTGAATCTCTCTAAGGCTGTCGATATATGAAACATTACTCCAAGTATCCGAAAACACCTCTTTTTGAGCTTTCGTGTCTTTCATATCTATGGATTCGAACAGGATGTTGTAATCCCTTTTGGAATTAAACGGCGGGTCGATGTACACGAGGTCTATAAAGCCTTCAGGATGCGCCTTATGTAAATCTTTTAATACTTTTAAACAATCGGAGAAATATAGCTTATTCATCAATTGACAATGTTAAATGGTTAATTATTAATGCCAAAATACTAAAATTTATCCCAAAACCAATAAAAAGAAAACGGTTCAGACATCTTCTTTCTAATCACATTAATCATTCAACTCACACCATTCATAGTTCGGACAGTTCCTCCTATTTCACAACTTCAATCCGCACCGATGTAACCCCGTCCTTAAGCATACCCAGTTCTTTCGCTGCACGATAAGACAAATCAATGAGCCGCTTAAAATCTTCAGGCGGTCTGTCGTTTATAGTCACAATCGCGTATTTGTTATTCTTCAAGCTGGTCACGCGGACTTTGGTCCCGAAAGGCAGTGTCGGATGCGCGGCAGTCAAAGAGTCTCGCGAGTACAGTTCTCCGGAAGATGTGATTCTACCGTCAAACTTATCAGCGTAATAGGTCGCGTCTCCCACGTTATCAAAATATTTCTTCACGGAAAGCTCTTCGCTTTTTTTAGCAGCTCTTTTCCCCTTGCCCGGACGCTCGCCAAACCTTGCACCTGTGCAGTTCCACGAAATTAGAACCGGCAGAAGCAGCAGCAACATTATTTTAAGGCTCGATAAGAAATAACCTTTACATCTTCCAAATATATCCTTCGCGGTCTTCGCATCTTCGCGTGAGAAAGGGTTAAGATTACCTGATATGCTTTTAGCGCACGTGATCATTTCATAGCTTTTTGAATTGCCTCTGAAAGAAACTCAACTCCAATCACTTCAATTCCGGTAGTATTATTTTTGATTGACTTGAGGCTTGTTGCCGGCAGCATTATTCGTTCAAATCCTAATTTTCCTGCTTCATTGATTCGTTTTTCAACATTGGAAATACTCCGCACTTCACCGCCAAGTCCCACTTCACCGGCAATCACCATTTTGGGGTCAATTTGGCATTCAAGAAAACTTGATATAACCGCGCAGCAAACAGGCAAATCAATAGAGGTTTCATCAATGCGTAATCCGCCGGTGATATTTAAAAACACATTAGCGGTAGAAAGCCTTTGATTATTTCGCTTTTCTATTACCGCGAGCAAAATAGAGAGCCGGCGATAATCTATACCGTTTGCAACCCGCTGCGGATTACCGAAATTAGACGGTGTGACCAACCCTTGCACTTCCAGCAGCACGGGGCGGGCACCTTCAACACTGCAAGTTATTACCGAGCCTGTCGTGTTTGATTTTCTTTCGCGCAAAAACAGTTCACTCGGATTGAGTACCTGCCTTAATCCAATATCCTGCATTTCAAACACGCCTATTTCGTTCACGCTGCCAAACCTGTTTTTTTGCGCGCGTAAAATTCGGTAAAACCGCGATGATTCGCCTTCAAATAAAATAACGGTATCTACAATGTGTTCAAGAATTTTCGGACCCGCGATTGTTCCTTCTTTGGTAATGTGACCAATGATAATTACAGTAACCCGCATTTTTTTTGCAAGTGCCATTAACGAGGCTGTACACTCGCGAAGCTGCGTTACCGAGCCGGGAGTATTTTGCAAAGATTCGGAATACACGGTTTGTATTGAGTCTATGACCACAAGTGAAGGACTAAGTTTTTCAATAACACCGCGGATAGTATTTAATTCTGTCTCAGGGAGGAAGTGCAAGGTTGTTGAAGATAATCCCAGCCTATCATAACGCAGTTTTATTTGCTCTGTCGATTCTTCCCCTGAAACATAGAGGACAGTTTCCTTCATTGCTGCTGCTGCCTGCAATACCAAAGTGGATTTACCGATACCGGGATCGCCTGCAAGAAGTATAATAGAACCGGGAATGAATCCGCCGCCCAGAACGCGGTCGAACTCATCAATGCCTGTTTGGAACCTGTCGGACTTCATTGCCTGAACTTCATTCAAAAGCGTGGCAACACCTGATGAAATTCCGGCACTGAAGGCGCGCTTGCCGGAGTCTTCAATCACGAGTTCTTCTTTGTAGGTATTCCACTCTCCGCACGCGGGGCACTTGCCAACCCAGCGCACCGATTCTGTTCCGCACGATGTGCAGAAGAATGTTGTTTTCTGTTTCTTTGCTATTTTTGCCACCGATTATGCTTGCAACGATGCCGCTAATTTGCTTATAGCAGCGAGCGATTTGCCTGCATTCTCACGAAACACCACATCGCAATAATAGGAAAGTTCTGACTCCATAGGATTTATCTCTACCAAATATTTTCCTAGCTTTTTCGCATTCATAGGAAGATGCGCTGCGGGGAAAACAATGCCGCTTGTTCCTACAATAAACAGAATATCGCAATTCTCAATTGCCAATTCTGCTTTGCTGAATTGTTCGGCGGGAAGGTTCTCACCAAACCACACGATATCAGGGCGAATCAATCCGCCGCAGCCACATCGCGGAATATCCGGCAGAGTATCAACTCCGCCGGAATCAAAACGAGTACCGCAATCCATACAGAAATTCTTTTCTAAATTGCCGTGCAGCTCATATACTTTTGTACTTCCCGCCCGCGAATGAAGATTATCTACATTTTGAGTCACCACTGTAACCTCAAAATATCTTTCCAACTCTGCAATTGCAATATGTCCCGCGTTCGGATTGGTCTGGCGAACAATTTTCCGTCTATGCTTATACCATTCAGTTACCAATGCAGGGTTATTCATAAAGGCATCCACGTTTGCCAATTCACGAGGCGAAAATTTCTTCCATATACCATCTTCTCCGCGAAATGTGGGGACACCACTTTCAGCGGACATTCCGGCACCGGTGAAAAAAACAAGCCATTTTGCGCTCGACAATTTTTCACTCAATTTATCTTCATAAATTCCCATAGTAAAGTCCTTCGCTTTGTAAATAAATGTTTCGACTATTTACGTATGATCGCGAGCAGCTCTTCTGTTTTTTGTTTCATCAATTCTGCATTGCCTCGACTCTCGACATTTAAGCGAATGATTGGTTCGGTGTTAGACATACGCAAGTTAAAACGCCATTCAGGATAATCGACACATAACCCGTCAATATCACTTCTTATGCCGCCGGTATATATAGCATCAATTTCTTTAATTTTTGCAGCAGGGTCGGCAATGGTGGAGTTAATCTCACCTGAGCAGGGAAATTCTTTAATCATTTCATTGACAAGTTCTGAAAACTTCTTGCCTTCTTCACTCATAAGTTGAATAACTAACAAGAATGGAATGATGCCGCTATCGGAATAGGCATTGTCACGGAAATAGTGATGTGCTGACATTTCTCCGCCATAGATTGCATTTACTTCACGCATTTTTTCTTTAATGAAGGCGTGTCCGCTTTTGGAAAGGACAGGTACCCCTCCGGCAGCTTTCACAATCTCTTCAGTGTTCCAAGTAAGTCGCGGATCGTGAATTATTTTTTCGCCCGGGCTTTTCTTTAAAATAGACTTCGCTAATAACCCGACAACATAGTAACCCTCTACAAAATTACCTTTCTCATCAAAGAAGAAGCATCTGTCATAGTCGCCATCCCAAGCAACGCCTAAGTCAGCATTGTTTTTTATAACTGCTTCACTGGTTGAAATGCGGTTAGCTTCAAGCATAGGATTAGGCACACCGTTCGGGAAACTTGAATCCGGTTCAAAAAACAACTTATGCATAGTGATAGGCAGTTCTTTTTCCAACAGATTCAAAGCAGGACCTACACAGCCATTGCCGCCATTAACAACCACTTTCAGCGGATTAATTTTCTTTTTGTCATAAAACCGTTTGAGGTTTTCCTGAAAGTCGTTCATCACGTCACGATATTGATACGTGCCTTTTTTCTCTGCTTTACTTGGCAGTTCATTATTCAGTATGTTCTGCTCAATTTGGTTAAGCCCTGAATCATAGCTGATAGGAACACTGTTTTTTCGGACAAACTTCATACCGTTATATTCAGGCGGATTGTGGCTGGCGGTAATCATAACTCCTGTATCGGTGCCAAGAAAAGAAGTTGCAAAATAAATCATTTCTGTCCCGCACATTCCGATGTCAATCACATCCACCCCTGAATCCTGCAGCCCCTCGGCAAGAGCCTTTGAAAGTTCTTCAGATGAAGTTCTTATGTCGTGACCTATCACTGCAGTTTTAGCATTAACAAAAGCAGAGAGTGCCCGCCCGATATTATATGCCAGCTCCGGATTCAAGTCAGAAGGCACTTTTCCGCGAATATCGTAGGCTTTGAAACAGGGAATATTTTTCATAAATTACTTTTTCCTTTGTGTTAAGATATATTATAGATATAATACTGAAAGTTATTATTTAAGATTCATATTTCCAAAAATAGTATGTACCATTTTATTTGGAGAATAAAAAAATATTACCTAATATACTTGCACTGATTAATATTCTTATTTTGGATAATTCTATTTCATTATATAAAATAAATAAAAGGAAACGCAAATGAACGGCAACGCAAAATTTTTTCTTACGGCTATTTTTTTTAGCTTTTTTATTATCCTAACCGGATGTAAGGAAAATCCAACCGATACAAGTACCATTAAACAGGATCCCACGGGTTCAAAAACAAAATCAGATCAGGCATATCAGATGATTGAAAATGATATGAACGATATGATCAGCGGGCATTATAATTCTACTGCCAAATTCGATATTATGAAATTTCAATCGGCACTCTCGTTGTACAATGAAGCGGTTGGACTTGATACTGCCAATACCAATGCCAGATTTGGTGCAGCAATTACTGAAATCCTGTCAGCTTACTATGACCCGGAGATCAATAAATTAGTAAAGGAAATTGATTCATCAAGTTGGTCCGGCAAAACCAATCCAATTAACCCTCCTATGCAGAATCCTCTTCTTCCAGCTCTTGGTAAGGGTTCTTTATTTCCGATGGATATGGCAGCAGGTAATATTGCTATGACATTTAAACTTGCCCTTAATAACCCGCCCCTGATAAGCCGGATACAGTCGGTGATTGAAACATACTTTCTCCCGCGACTTGACAGGGCTATTAATCATTTATCAGTGCTGGAATCCAATACCGCGTTTAAATTTTCAATTACAGGCAAAATGCAGGGAGACCCTGGTTTGGACCCTGTCAGCTTGTATGTTACTGAAGCAGGACTTATGAAAGCAGGGTTAAGTTTCCTCAAGTTCAACTTGCAGATGTTTCTTTTATACAACTTTACTTTGCCTGATTACAACCAGTCAAGTCTCTTAACTGCCTTAAATCAGAACAATACAAATTTCTTCGTACTCCGTTCTGATGGGGTTCAGCGCGGTACTGCCGCAAAGCAGACTCTTTCTAATATTGCTGCAAGCTGCAGTACGGCAGTTAATAACCTCCGCAATGTTTCAGGGAACAAGAGTGATGCACTTATTAAACTTAACACTATCAATGATGCGCAGAAAACTCTCGATACCATACTTGTCTATTTAGGTAAATTTAAAACCGTACTAAATAGTGATTATACAGTTACCGTTAAAAATGCAGACTCAGATGGGAAAACGTATGATATAACGGTAAATCTTGGAAATTTTCTGACAAATCCGCCGCAGAATCCAAAGAAAGATTTGCTTCCTCCATATACAGTCACTCCATCAGGGACCAAAGATATTCAGTTAGAATTTGCAGCCCAAACTTATAACGATTTTGTATTTCCGGATCCCGCATTTAAGGGCTTATTTCCGGGAATGAAATCAGACACATTAAAGAGATTGTTATATCTTGATGAAGTGTTTGCTTATAAACTAAGCGGACATTTAAATATATGCGGCAGTTATAATTCTTATTATTGGGGATTCGATGCCAATATTCCTGTAAAAATTACAACGAATATTAATACTTATACAGCCACAACCGATGGTTCAGGTTATTTTAAGTTTATGATAAAGAATGCCTCAGCAAGTCCGCAGGCTATAACTAAATATACTTTTACCTATGACGGGAAAGAAATAGAGTGTCAGCTTAAGGGGCAGACAACTACGTTTTCAGTAGCTGCTAAGAAAAGTGATTGGTGTTCAATTTATTATATACTAAACCCAACGAATTTAACAGCTACAAGGCTTTCGTCATCAAGTGTAGGATTAAATTTTAGTGTAAATAATTCTTCTCAAAATGTAGCTTCTTATTATTACAAAGTTCAAAGAAAATCAGGAACATCTGGCTTTTCAGATATCACCTCTAACTATTCTTATTATTATAGCAGCTATATTTTTACGGATCCTTCCGTTACTTCAGGTACCGCTTATACTTATCAGATACTGCCAAAGTATGAATTTGGGTCTTCTTCTTACTTGATTCCAACAACACCATTTATTCCTTCAAATAGCGTTACAATTACTCCATAAAATGCCCTTATGCGGCTTCATTTTGGGGATTCTTTTTTTCGCGGAGCATATTTTTTCTGCTCCGCGAGTTTATGAAGATAGCGACACTATTTCAGGTTCCGGTGTTCAGGTCAATTACTCACCCATTAATTTGCTACAAAATCAAAGTTCTTCAGGTAATAATTTTATCGAAGGAAACCGCGTTTTGTTGACCGGCTATTTAAACAAGGAAGAATATAGTATTCAGGCAGGAATCGGGCATTCCAATTATAATGCAGAAGCTGTTGATCCTATTAATAACATCAGATTTAAACTTTCCGGTAAAACAAATTTTTTAAATATTTCAGGGCACTATAAACTATCCTGCCTTGATTTGATGTGTGATATTGAGGCTGTGCAGACAAGACCGCGTACAATTATTAACAGCAATCTGAATGCAGGAGTCAGTTTCCCTGAAATTCTTATAAAAGAATTGTCAATCGGTTATATCGAGCATTCGCTCCCATATAATTTTGATGCCTTTTATTCAACTGCAAATCTGCATATGGATGACTTTATACACAGATATGGATTTACTTCTGAGATCAATGTAGGGACAGATTTGTTCTTTCTTGACTATCAATATTCCAGAACCTTTTTATCACCGAAAACGACTGGAGAAGTAGTTACATCTATACCGAACGGGAAGTTGACTGTAAACATTGCATCAATAAATTATAAATCAAAACAATTTTCATTCGTTATAGATAATCTAAGCTGCAGGCATAACTCACGGACATACTTTTACAACCGAGATTTACAATTCAGTTATCTCTTTATACCTGAAGTATATTTTGAGAAATATGGCATCAGCGCAAAATATATAGAGTCGCAAAATTCCACTTACGAATCATCAGTTAATTACGCACGAATAAAATTCAGAATGATAGGTGAACTTGATTCGTGGCCATTTGTATCAGTTCTTGAATCAATATTTGTCAACAGGCTATATTTCCGTGCAATTGGAACAGCATTAGCAAATTGGATTACTTTTTCCTACAATTATAAAAATAGTAATTGGTATGTTAATTCTTCACTATCGTACATAGATATTCGACCTGAATTTCAAATTGACACTTGGGAAGCATTTTTCATCTTAGGGGGGATGAATCGATCTACATTAGATATACGCCAAGCAGGGCTCGCATTTTTAAGTATTAAAGCAGAATATTCTTTGTCTGATATTACACTTGGTGTCGCGGCAAACCAATTCGTTCCGCTCTTTGTAAATAAATTTACTGCTGCGGGGACAGGCGGCGGCGGGCAGGGAGTCCCTGCTTCCGGTGAAAAGAAACGTGCCGATGGCGGACGGTGGTTTGAGTTTTTTCTTAAAAAAGCAATTTGATAAAATTGAGTTATAGTCCAGAATGGGTCAATCGTTTTTTAGTTATCGGCTATCCTCTTAACCCAACTTGCAAGTTTCAAATCATAAGTTATGATAAGATAAAGAGATAGGCTATGCGCTATGTAGGCTGGGGTAACACATATTTTTTCATAGAGAAAGGGACTTGTTTAAAGTTGAGGGCGTGGTAAATTTCTAATACCTGAGGAATAGGCACGGTGCAGCTCTTGATAAGCAGGATTTGATTCTTGTTATCTTTAACCGTAGAAACGATGAGTTTTTGCGTGTTCATAATTCTTGTAATAGTTTCCCAGCTGAAATTAATATCTTGCTTTTTGAGCTGATAACGAATGGAATTGACTATCATATAAGCGACAATGCCAAGATGAATATGAGCATCGGATTGTTCATCGGAAATATGAAAAACAGGACGTAAGCTCAAGTCGGTTTTAAGGGTTCGAAATGTTTCTTCAATCCGTGTTAATGTATTGTAAATATCCCAAATATCAGTTTCCGACAAATCGACTCTTGAAGTTCTAAGGAAATATACACCG
>CAIYTF010000215.1 GCA_903929035.1 uncultured Ignavibacteriales bacterium | reverse complement strand
ACAAAAAGGATACTTTGCATAATTCGATACTTTGCATAACGACCCACAGCTGCCGGTCGGCTATGAGTTTACGCTTCCCTAAACCGGACGTTCGCAAAGTGGCACTACAGCCCCATTTTGACATTTAATCCGGAATTTCAAATGCGCGATAACCGTCGCTGATTAGTATATAGGGCTATTCTGCACCCTATTTTTCACTGATTTTCTGCAATTCTTCAACCCTGCTAACTCTAAATTAAGGGAGTTATTTTTTATCAACGTCTAAATCGAACAACACCTAGTAATTAACATTTCCTAATCTATTATTTGTAATCATCTATTCAACTAATCAGAGGGGCTCATTTAGCCACTTAACAAGAAATTAGCAAAAATAACATTACTAAATTTATTTCAATAGACCTCATGTTAAAAGAAAATAAAAATATTATTATTTTTCAAACAGCAGCTCTGGATAAACCAGAATTTTATGATGACCTTTTGAAAAATGGTTGGAACATCCATACTGCCAATAATATTCCACAAATCTCTGATTTACTGGAAAAGCATGTCTTTCACGCGGGGCTATGTTTGGTCAACAGGTGCATACTCAAATCATGTTTCAACACTGACTGTATGCATACGGACCACTGTACTACGCTAAATCGATTATTTAATCTGGATTCGAACATCAATTGGTTAATGGCCGTACCTAAAGAGGCTACTCCAACATTAAATCCTAATTCCATTGAAAGCCAGTTAATTATCGAATATTGCTTCGACTATATAACCTTACCTATTGATATTAATAGATTAATATTCAGTTTGGAGCATGCAATACGTATAAACCAGCTCACCCGGCCCTATAAATCACAAACTAATGAAAATTCATTGATCTTTGGAATTATCGGGAATAGCAAAGTAATGGTAAATCTATTCAGGCAACTTCATAAAGTTTCAAAGGAAGATTGCCCGGTTCTTATCCAGGGCGAAACAGGAACGGGAAAAGAATTAATTGCCAACGCGGTTCACAATTTTTCGAAACGGTCCAAACACCCGCTTGTAACAATAAACTGTGGTGCTATTCCAACGGACTTAATTCAGTCTGAACTCTTCGGCCATGAAAAAGGGGCCTTTACCGGAGCACAGCAACTCAAAATTGGTCGCATTGAATCGGCGCATGGCGGAACCCTGTTTTTGGATGAGATTGGTGATTTGCCTTTTGAACAGCAGGTCAATCTGTTACGCTTTTTAGAAAACAGAACGATTCAACGTGTCGGTGGCGCAGAGACAATACCCGTTGATGTACGCGTAATTGCCGCTACTCACATCAATTTAAAGGAAGCCGTACTGAAAAGACAGTTCAGGGAAGATCTTTATTATCGTCTTCAGGTCTTATGCCTGGAAACACCTGCGTTGCGAGATAGAGATGGCGATATCGAAGCACTCGCCTGGTACTTTTTCAACAAATTTACAGCGGAAAATTCATACAAGGCGAAAGGATTCCAGGTTGATACCTTAAAATTAATGTGTTCTTACAATTTGGCCAGGCAATATCCGTGAATTAATGAACCGTGTACGCCACGCTATTGTCATGTCCGAGAACGTTATGCTTAGCCCTGAGGATCTTGGGATGGAGCGTAATACTACATATCGCAGATTGCAAACCATTGAAGAGGCCCGCGCTATCGCCGACCGTGAAGTGATTAGCTCTACTCTCCAAAGTACCAGTAATAACATTAGCCGGGCTGCGGAATTAATGGGTATTTCACGTGTCAGCCTCTACCGCTTAATGGATAAGCACAGCATAATGAGTTCCTGATCAAGCCCTCTAAATAAAACAACGATAAAGCCACAGGGTACATTATTTTATCGTATCTTCTATTTTTGTCCGCGAATTTCCCGTTTATATTGCCAGCCCGCATAGGTTTCAGCTCCAAGAAAGCTCCAGTAAGACTTTACCTCTTCCTGCAACAGCATATTACCCAATGTTCAAGTTTTTAATACTTGACTCTAAAGAATCCTTCTAAATCAGGCCTTACAGCTATAGGTGCTATGAAGGGTTATTTTGCATAAAGATAAGTAACGCCCCATAGTATTTTTCTTAAGTATTTGATCAAAAGATGATTTCGTGTGCTTTTTGACTCTTAGATCAGGTGTGATTTTAAGCCTCAAATTTGATGGGAAAAAATGATATAAATCCCTTATTATTAATTCCATAATGAAGTTCTTTTGGCTCGTTTTGTATTTTTATGCAATTTAATCAAACTATCAGAGAATTT
>CAIYTF010000214.1 GCA_903929035.1 uncultured Ignavibacteriales bacterium | reverse complement strand
TCCGTTTTGGGAGCTATTTTTGCCAAATAATAACTCAATGTGTTGGAGGGATAAATATTTTTCAACACTTCATCGAATTCGCTTTTTTCGAGTAATTTATATTGGTTGTTAAACTCGATTAATGCAATTTTAATTTTGTCGTTAAATCCTTCCATAACATCTTCGATATTCCCTGTGTTGATACCCGTGAAATCGAAGTTCATCACATAATAACAGTTTCGCGCTTCAGTTGGATTTTTACCCGCGTAAAGTTCGCTGAACAATGCATCGAATTCTTCCTTGTATTGAATGCCGTAATAATAATTTAGCGTTGAAATGAGCAATGATTTTCCGAACCTGCGCGGACGAAGAAAAAACAGGAACTTGTTTCTGCCGCTTTCCATTTTTTCAATATAATTTGTCCTATCGACATAGTACAATTTTTCTTGAATCAATGTCCTGAAATCGGAAATGCCGTAAGGAATATCATTTTGGGTTTTCATTATCTTACCGTAACTCTGTTTTTTTATATACGCAATATACTGAATCGCGCCGTTACCCGAACACGCCCCATTCACTATCTTTCAGGGATGCATAATACCATTTTGGGGAATGAACAAAAAAAGGCTGTCTCGTTTCCAAGACAGCCTTTTTTGAATTTTATTATTACAAAGGAATCACTTCATTAATATTAATTTCTTTACTGACCTGAATTTCTCAGTCTTGATTTCATAGAAGTAAACTCCGGTACTCATATTAGCCGCGTTCCAAGTCACCTGATGATACCCTGCTTCCATTTGTTCGTTTACAAGCTCTGCAACCTGCTCGCCAAGCTGATTATAAATTGCCAAACGAACTCTTGTATTCTCAGGAAGTGCGAAACGAATCATTGTTGACGGATTGAACGGGTTTGGGTAGTTTTGCAGTAATTGGTATGCAATAGGTTTTGTATTTGCACTAACTTCAATTGAATTGATGTTCTCGTTTATTATTACAATTGATGAACCTGATTTTACTACACTGTTTACAAGTTTGCCGGTGACATTATCTTGTACCGATAAGTCAATTCCTTCAACTTTTATTTCAACAGGATATGCTGCACCGCTTATTGATATTGCTTTCGCCGCGCTGCCTAAGTTTTCAACTAATGACTGTGATGCAAACCGAACATCAAATATTCCTGCAGGCGGAACAGGGGGCAGTTCAAATGTTGATATATTAACACCGCTTTTTGCAGCGTATAGCGTGGCAGAATTTCCGGTTTTGTCGGTAACTATTATCTTGCTCCAGCTGTTCTCAATCTGAGGAAGAGATTTACCACCGGACTTTGCAGTACCGACCGAAAGGTTAATAGTGCCTGCTTGTGCTGCTCTAACCCAATAGCCTTTCCCGGGTTCAAGATTTGCTGCCTGTATATATCCGCTTTTGAATCCGAAGAAAAATGAATTTATTATTCCTGCAGGAAGTGTTGTTAAACTGCTGACAGGTACAACCGAGTTATACCCGCCAATCAAATTCCATCCTGCCGCTAATTGCACATCGCCGGAAGCCGGGGATCCGCAAACCTGAACATTCTCCGCTGAAGGATAGCGTACCCAATATCCTTTTCCAGGGGTGACAGTTGTCTGGGAGGTGTAACCGTTATTAAAAGAATAAACAGGCGAGGTTGCCAGCGGAAACAGAGCAGATGTACTCGTGACAGCAGGAAGCACAGGCACTGCAAACATATTCCAATATGCTGCCAATGGAACTGACGCGCATACCTGTTTTGAATACTCCACTTTCACCGCGGTTATTGCAGAGTTTGTGATAGTGACAGAACTTTGTGCTTTCATATCCACATTAACAATCGTCCCCGTGACAATATCTTTCAGCGTGAAATAACCGGATGGAAGAGCTGAAGAATTCCAAGTCAATGTTACCGGATATCCTCCTAATCCGGGCTGGAACTTCATATTCCACTTAGCATTTTTTAATGTATCTATCCTGTAGTCCTTAATCGAGTAATCAACAGGAGAAATCGGTAACTCGAAACGGGCATCAATATTCCCTGTCGGAGGTACAGGCGGTAATGAATACTCACCAAGCGGCAAATCAATACCATCCGCTGCACCCGGTGCCATTCCAAAAGTTAATGCTTTTGAAGAGTTTCCTGCATCTATTAATTTCAGAGTGGCTTCCCAAGTAACGGCACCGACCGGTAAACTAATCGTGAAATTACTGTCACTCACATCAAATGCAGAATCAGCATTGGTACTGCTTACTCTTACCAAGCATTGGGATGAGGGTGTTGAGGGAATTGTCCAAGCATATTTTCCTAAAGAATCGGGAGTTGAGGCGATAATTTCTTTCCAATCTGTTCCGTTATTTACGGAATAACTAATCTTAACAGATTGAATTCCTGAACTGCTCCACTTTATGGTATCAACACTGCCAACTTGCCAATTTTCACCGCCGGTTGGAGAAGTAACAATTAACGATGATGCAACCATCCCTCCATATAGTTCAATAACTCCAGATTGTGATATTGCTCTGTTAAATATCCTAACTTCATCTAATACGCCATTAAATGGATACCAAGAATCAATATATTTTCCGAAATATAAATCAAGACCATTAGCCTCTGAAAAATCGATTTGATTAGAGTTTACAGAGGTATCTAATACTCCATTGTAATAGAGTTTTCCGCTTGTCCCCTCAATAACATAAGCGACATTTATCCATTCTCCAACTTGATAAGATGGCAATGAACTGTAAATCCCAAAATTACTATTATAATATGCTCCGTTAAAAAAACCGGTATTGAATTCGTTATTTGGAGCATAAGCCTGTATTCTGAATCCTCTTACATCGTGATCTTTAGCCATTATCGCATGGGAATTATATATGCCATTGTAGCTGTTAAATTTCATCCAAAAAACTATAGAAATAGAATTTGAAAATTGCAGAGAAAGACTATTAGGAATTTTTATATGTCCCGGATTATCTACCCCTCCAAAATTTGCGGCAAGTCCCAATTTGCCGGGTACAAAACTAACTCCACCATATATTTCAGAGGCATTGTTCCCGTTTCCACTAACATCGTTTGCCGTGCCGCTATCAAAATTCCAATAGCCAACCAATCCATTTTTTATTTGTGCGGAGAGTGTAAACGTACCACTAATCGAATAAATTGAAAAATTGGTTGCATCGCTTATTCTTATTTGGCAATTTGTTGATGGAGCATTCGGAACTGTCCACGCATATAACCCTGTGTTTGCAGGAGTTGATGCAACAATCACAACCCAATTTGCGCCATTATCCGTGGTATATTCTAATTTAACATTCGTAACACCATTGTTTGTCCATTTTATAGTATCAGTATCTCCAGCCAACCATTTTTCACCGCCGTTTGGTGAAGTGAGTGTAATCGCGCTGTTCTGCCATCCGCCTTCGTGGTAGAGGGCTTGGATTTCGGTATCATCTAAGGTGCGATTATATATTCTGATATCGTCAATTACGCCATTAAAGTAACGATCATCCCATTTACTATCTCCAAAATAAATAGGCCCAGCGTGAGTTGTTGCGACTTGCATAGTTTTTTTGAGTTGTCCATCAATAAATATGGAAACTGTATTGTTGCTACTCTGCAATACTAAATGGTGCCAAACATTACTTCCACTATATTTAACTGTGTCTGCATTATTCCCATCTCCGAATACCCAGAGAATAGATGTTTGGGAAACATCACGGAAACTTACGTACCACCCATAAAAATTGTAGCTATGAATACCCAGAGTATAGATATACGTTGAAAATAGACCTGCATTGAAAACTTGTTTCAGTTCCGGATTAAACCATAAAGAAATTGTGCTGTTATTAGGTGGTACAAAGTTGGTGGTAACTGAGTTGGATATCCCGTCAAATTTATACGCATTATTACTATTTCCGAATCTATCGGCTGTCAATGTCGCACCCTGTACCACGCCATTATATCCGTTTCCGCTTTCATCATTTGCATTGCCGTTAAAAGGATAGTAAGCGACCAAACCTTGGTTGAGAGAATTTGACACGGTTGTATTCTTGATAACAAGCGTGTCGTTATTGATCAACGCCACCTTTGCGTTATTGTTCTCCGACATATACGCATAGAAACGCCAATAAGATGAATTTTCCATCAAGATTTGGTTGATGTTGAAATTCCCTTCGCCATCGTTGATAAACACCTTGTAAGTATAGCTCGTGGAATTGGCGAAACACACGATTAGGTCCTCGTAAGAATCTCCGTTCCAATCAAAGGACTGAACCAAATTTACGGATGTATATGCGCCGGTTCCCAGGCTATAAGTGGAAAAAGCGAAATTATTTAAAGCACTCGACCACTTGCCTATATATAAAGTTTTTCCGCTTGTTCCATCGTTGGACGCGTTAAAGGCGATATCGATTTTTTTATCAATCTTTGGATTCGCGTTTAATTTAATCACGGGCGTGTTGGGTTTTTGCGAAGCATAATTAATTATCGGCGTGGAGAATGTTCCATCGCCATTGCCTCTATATAGATAAATTCCCCATATACCCGTTGCCCATCCGTTAGCATCGCTTAACAAATCTTTATATCCATCGCCGTCATAATCATCGATTGTCATAGTTTGATATCCGCCAAAGTCTCTGGGCGTATTGGTCGTGGGTATCGAACTGAAAGATCTATTGCCGTTATTTTTGTATAACATTTCACCGCCGCTTCCGACATTTTCAATAAAAATATCTTTAAGCCCATCGTTGTTGTAATCAAACGCGAAAGCGTCCGTGCAAAACGGAGAGGATAGATTTATGGTACTCACGTTGTTAGTACTAAAATAGGGTGACTGCGCGCTTCCCCAATATATTCTGACATTGTTGTTCGTGCAACCATAATGATCCGCGCAACTAATCAGCATATCTTTCACGCCGTCATTGTCTAAATCGACAAAATTATATTCCGATAATTTTCCTTTAATGAATTGCGGCGTGGTAATCGTTGAGGCGAGGGTTAATGTTGTCCCGTTGTTTATGTATAATTTTAGCGTTCCCGCCGGATGGTCGAAAACAAAAGCGTCTTTATAGCCATCGTTATTCACATCCTGAAACGTGAAAAATTGACTATTGTTTGTGGAATTCCTGCTTATTGAAAAATAAGTGTCTGTAATTTGGACTTGCGCTATATTTTGATAAGTCCAACATAAAAAGATTAAAAACGAAGCAAATACCTTCTTCATACAAGCACCTCCTTATCGAATGTAGTTAATCCTCCGTTATCATAACTATTAAAAACACCATTATTTCTAATAAGAAATAATATTTTTGAGCGATATAATTCTTTATATCGCTTTTCGATTTTGTAGAAAATATGTGTCATATTGTACCTCACAATAAATGTTAAAAAAAAAGGACGCAAACCTAATTTACGTCCGATACTGAGGTACTGGCATACCGTTGACACGACAATAAAATAGGCTGCGTCCATTTCTGAACGCAGTCCTACCGATCGTTGTGCCAAGTGAAAAGTGCCAGTTTTCAGTATCAAACGATGCGTATAGACTACGCGATATTTATGATTTAAATAATTACTTCGTTAATATTTCCAAGTTTTGATTTTTATTACTGATTCAAGCTAAATAAAATATTTTGAATTACCAAAAATAATTTTCTAAATTGTGAAAATATTTTTTTAGTCGTTTATATGCTTGATTGTATGCTGGAAGCGGTTTGAAGAGTTGATGTCTCTGTATGTTTTTGCGGCGCAATCATTGGAACATTTTAGTCGATAACAGGATATAATCAATATTTCCGCTATGAATTTAGATTGTAGAATTATAACTTTGGTATGAATGATTTAAAAAAGGAAACGTCCCGGAAAACGGGGACGTTGGACCAGAGATGCTCTCTTTGGTGATGTTCTATCACAAATATAAGGTGCAATTTTGAAAGAAGCAAGCAAAATTGAAACGGCAGAGAAACTAAAATCGGAGTATTTTGCAAAAAAAAGGATACGGAAATGAAAGACAAACAAGAATTAATAAGAAACGCTAAAAGTTTTGACGAACTTATGGATGTTAAATATGGAGCGATAGGCTCCAAAAATCGCGATGATTACGAAGAAAAGGCGGATTCTTAAAGAATGACGAAAGGAAGCCAATCTAACCCAAGAAGAACTTGCAAATAAAATAGGAACAAAAAAAAGCTATATCTCGCGGCTCGAAAACGGCAAGTGTGATATTCAACTTTCAACTCTATATAAGATTTTTGAAACCGGGCTTGGTAAGGAAATTAGACTGACAATTGCTTAAGGAAATATTGAATTTTTCTGAAATCTTTTTCAACAGAGGCTTTTATCTCCAATGAGTACATCAGATAAATTTCAACTTTTTCTTGAAATCATCTTCGCTCATCGGAGGTTCTTTTTCAAGTTTTCGAATTAACTTAACGCACTTAGGATATTCAATCAATTCAAGCATCTCAACATAGATTTTATAGTCGAGTAAAACACTTTTCGGTTTTCCGTTTTTAGCGTAAAATATTTGTTCTTTTGTGTCCATTGTCAACATAATGGTTCCTGTATAATAACAAAATTCGATTGCTTCTAAAATAAT
>CAIYTF010000213.1 GCA_903929035.1 uncultured Ignavibacteriales bacterium | reverse complement strand
GTGAGTTGTCACTCACGGTTATTCAAATTTAGTCCCTTTGGGACATAATATCAGTACCGTATATTTTCTTGATTTCAGGAGGCTGAGTAGTTACAATTTGGATTTAGCTTAAAATATTTGCGGTCTTAGATTGTTCCTAGAAAAAGTCTCTGTATTAGAGATGTAAAGATTATTTGTGAACAAGCCATTAAAGTCTCATCCACATCTCATTTAGCAAAAATTTTGTTCTTGTCGGTTTACATCGCTATAATCTTTGCGTATATTGCAGTTTAAATTATTTTGAAAGGCTAAAAATGTTTCAAGGCACCGGAACAGCAATTTTGACTCCGTTCGATGAACAGTTAAACGTGGACTATGCTTCGCTAAAGAAACTAACTCGATTTCAGGTTGATAACAAAGTGGATATGATTGTAGTACTTGGTACGACAGGTGAATCTCCGGTTATTAGCGGAGAAGAACGAAAAAAAATCATTGAAACCGTGATGGCTGAATCCGCCGGAAAAACAAAAATTATTGTTGGCACAGGAACTAATGATACGCGAAAAACAGTGAAGCTAAATAGAATGGCTGAAGACCTGAAAGCTGATGGCGTGCTTGTAGTTAATCCTTATTATAATAAGAGTACGCAGGCAGGGCTGGTTGAAAATTATAAACATATATCGGAGCATTGCGGACTGCCGATTGTACTTTATAATGTTCCATCGCGCACGGCAATGAATATGCTGCCGGAAACAATACTTAATATTCACGATACTTGCAAAAATGTTGTTGCAGTGAAAGAAGCCTGCGGCGATATTTCACAAATTGCAAGATTGTGCGCCTATAAACCTGATACACTCACCGTTTTATCCGGTAATGATGACCAGACAATCCCGATGATGGCATTGGGTGCAAAGGGTGTTATTTCCGTTTTCTCGAATGTATATCCGAAAGAAATGAAATCTATTATTGATGCAATGCTTGAAGGCCACTATGACACGGCATTGTGTATTCATAATAAATATCTTAAAATGATAAATTTGCTTTTTGTTGAAACAAGTCCTTCGCCCGTAAAATATGTTGCATCGCTTTTAAAGTTATGTAAAAACATTTTGCGTCTTCCGCTTGTTCCTGCAACACGGCAGGCAGAGCGTCTGCTTGCAGAAGAGCTTCACTTATTGGAAGTATGAGTATAGAATGAAATACGGACTAATAGGCACGTCAGGCAGAATGGGCAAAGAGATTTCGGCAGTCTTTGACGAGGCAGGACACGAACTTGTTTTTAGCTATGATATTGACGGCATTACAGAAAAAGATACACCCGAAATGATTGTTGATTTTTCTCTGCCTGTTGCTTTCGCCGCTACTATGCAATATGTAATAAAATATAAGTGTCCGCTTGTAATCGGGACAACAGGATTGGATTCTGCCCAGATGAACGAATTACAAGAACTGAGTTCTTCTGTCGCGATCGTGCAGTCATTCAATTTCTCACTTGGCGTGCAAATGATGCTCCGGTGCATTGAAGCGGTTAAGCCTCACTTAAAGGGCTGGGATGTTGAAATTTCGGAAACACATCATCGGTTTAAGAAAGACAAGCCATCAGGCACCGCGCTGATGATGAAAACATCGCTCGGTAAAGATGCTCCAATATCGTCATTACGATTAGGTAATGTCGCGGGTGACCATAAAATCACTTTCGCGAGTCTTGGCGAAACATTTTCCATTGAACACTCCGCGACATCGCGAAGGACATTTGCTGAAGGCGTATTATCGAGCGCGAACTATGTTATAAATAAACAGGCAGGTTTATATTCCTTTAAAGATGTTATTGATGACGCTTGCTGATATGTTGTTAAAATTATGGTAAATATATAAATTTTTCTGTTCTACTATGAAAACACAAAAAGATATTCCTTACGGCACTTCCGATTTCAGAAGTTTGATTCTGCAAAAAATGTACTATGTCGATAGGACAAATTATATTGAAAAAATGGAAAGTTCTAATAACAAGTTTCTCTTTTTTCTTCGTCCGCGCAGGTTCGGAAAATCATTGTTGATTTCAACGCTTAATTATTATTACGGCATTCAGTATAAAGCTGAATTCAATTCTTTGTTCGGCGAGTTGTACGCGGGAAAAAATCCGACGGAAGCGCGAAACCGCTATTATGTAATGAACTTCGATTTCACCGGTATTAACACCCAGAATATTGAAGATGTTATGGAGAGCTTTAACGACAAAATTAAATTCGGATTAATCGAGTTTAACAAACACTATAAATTACTTGAAAAAAGTGAATTCGATGAAGTGTTGAAAAATGTTTATCCGTCCAGCACGCTGGGTTATTATTTGACGGAAGTAAGCGATAAACTCGAACATAAAATAATGATACTAATAGATGAATACGACCATTTCACGAACGAGATACTGTCGTTTAATTTTACTTCTTTTGCCGATATAGTTTCAAAAAACGGATTCGTCAGGAAATTTTATGAGACGATTAAATTATATACGGG
>CAIYTF010000212.1 GCA_903929035.1 uncultured Ignavibacteriales bacterium | reverse complement strand
GTGGCGGATTGGATATTGGATATTCAATTATTTTCATAAAAGGGAATGCCGTTTACCGGCAATCTCGCTCATTTTCCGGAACGGCATTCGCATTTCTTAAGTTCAGCCTCATACCTTTTAATCATTACTAAAATCACAATCAATGCTATAATGAAAGCCGGAACCGCAAGCAGGACAAAAACAACCAACATGCAGTCTCTGAAATACCTGGCATCGTCTTTTCGATTTATAAAATCATCTATACTATGCACGGCATAGTATGACATAATTAAAATGTTTGGAAATTTGTTGTTATGAGAGTTTTTAATTCTTCTTTGTATGACTCTTTATTTGATAGGCATTCCAGAATTGCAGATTTAAAGAGATCGAAATTCTCATGGTATTTTGAGTAGAGACACTTTTTCTTGACAAATTTCCATAATCTTTCTATTAGGTTCAGGTTTGGAGAATAAGGAGGCAGAAACAAAAGTTCGATGCCGAGCTTTTCCGCTTCACCTATGACAAGTTTACATCTTTGATACCTTGCATTGTCAAGAACAAGTGTTATCGGAATATCCTTATGCAATATGGCAATCTTCTGCATAAGCTCACACACCGTAAGAGCATTCACATAAGTAATATTCATCACGGTCACAATATTAAGGGTAATTGGATTTAGTGCACCAAGAACGTTGAATCTCTGTCGTCCTGCCGGCGATTTCATGAACAGTCTCGCAAAGCACCAAAGAGAGCCAATAAAGGCCGCATACACAAAATGGCTTGCATCAATAAAATAAAGAATCCTTTTTCCCTCTTTAGCTTCTTTCAGCCGAGGCTCCAAATCTTTTTTTTAAAAGACATCTGTTTTTCAGAATCAGCCTTGGCGGGGATCAGCGCAACCTTGCGCAACTTCATTCCAATTGATTTCAAATATTTGCCTACCTGTGTCAATCCTCTTTCTATTTTAGTTATTTCTTTCAATCTAAAAGCGGCTTCCTTTATAGTACCCGGCGGGTTCTTCGCGAAATACTCCTTAATTGTCCCTTCATACTCGGCCAATTTTGATTTGGGCTTTCTAAACCGTATTTCCTGTGTCTTATCAATTCCCCCTTCATTAAACTCAGTAAGGTATCTTGTCAATGTTTTCTCAGATATGTCGGCAACTTTACAGATGAGCCCGTGAGGCAAGTCGTTGGCTTTCAGCCATAAGGCTTCCATCTTTCTTTGAACAAGGGGATGAGGATGGTGATAACGATCATGTTTGATTGAGGCTATGTCACCTTTTGTGAATTTCGATTTTATCATGATAATAACTTCCAAAAATGTTTTTCAGATATTATTTCACAGTTTTAAAACATTTCAAGATATATTACTAAATAATGTCAAAGATGACCGTTGATAGTATAACAGCTGTTCATTCGATGTCATTGTCTTCATTTGAAATATTTTCTTTCTGATTTTATCTGATTCCGTGTAGGCCTTTCAGGCCGTCACGTTTTCTTTATACTTATTTATAAAACTTTTTTCTTTTGCGATTTATATAACAATGCAAGCGAAAAATTATTAAATTAGAGGCTGGGATAGAATGGAGGACGGCAGGAGATTGTTTATATCATTGAATCTCT
>CAIYTF010000211.1 GCA_903929035.1 uncultured Ignavibacteriales bacterium | reverse complement strand
GTACGGATATTATGTCCAAAAGGGACTAAATTTGAATAACCGTGAGTGACAACTCACGGGAGAATGATAAAAAGCATCTATGTCCCCCAAAAGGGGGCAAATTCACGCTGCGTAGTTAGTTCGCGCCCCCTTTCGGGGACGTTATTTGTTTGGGCTTACTTTTCCGTGAGTTAGCACTCACGGTTATTCAAATTTAGTCCCGTTGGGACAAATTCAAGAACAGGCTGAGTAGTTACAAAGAATGATATGCTATAAGAATAATATTGTAGGGGCGACTGGCCGGTCGCCCTTACGAATCCCCAAAAGACAGGTATGTTTGTAGCACATACCACCCATAATTGCGATTTCGCGTAGAAATATATGTTTTGTTTCCCGCGTTGGATTGATGCCCTGAAAACAACATATATTCCATAATGGGAAAACAGAATCGCGGTTTTGACGATTTGCTACAAATATTTTTCTTCTAACGGAGAGTACCTAAACAATTACATTTATTTATTGAAAGAGACCTTCGATAGATAAATATCGTTCACCGGTATCGTAATTGAAAGAAAGTATTTTTGCGCCATCTGCCGCTTCCGGTATCTTTTTAGCAACTGCCGCAAGCGATGCCCCTGAGGAAACACCAATAAAAAGGCCCTCTTTTAGAGCAGCTTTTTGAGCATACTCAAAAGCCTCGTCTTTACTGACGGTTATTATTCCATCGAGTAATTCCGTTTTGAGTATCGATGGAACAAATCCTGCGCCAATACCCTGTAATGGATGAGGTCCCGGTTTACCGCCGCTTAACACCGGTGAAAGTTCCGGTTCAACAGCAAATACTTTCAATTTAGGAAATTTTGCTTTCAGTACTTCTGCCACGCCGGTTATATGCCCGCCCGTGCCAACTCCCGTAATTAGATAATCAAACCCTTCAGGGAAATCGGAAAGTATTTCTTGGGCGGTAGTTTCACGATGTATCTTCGTATTTGATAAATTATCAAATTGCATAGGTATCCATACCCTGCTATTGCCGGCAGCAATCTCATTTGCTTTCTCGATTGCACCTTTCATTCCTTTTTCACGAGGTGTCAGTTCTAATTTCGCGCCGTAAGCCGTCATAAGTCTTCTTCTTTCAATAGACATAGACTCCGGCATAACGAGAATTAATTCATAACCTTTGACTGCAGCAACGATTGCCAAGCCTATTCCCGTATTACCGGATGTCGGTTCAACAATGATACTGTCTTTCTTTAGGATTCCCGATGCCTCGGCATCCGCGATCATAGCTGCCGCGATGCGGTCTTTAATACTTCCGCCCGGATTCGATTTCTCCAATTTGAGCCAAACTTCGACCCGCGAGTCGAAAAGTTTGTTAATTCTCACGTGAGGTGTATTTCCAATGGTTTCTAACACGTTATTCGCTTTCATAGCGATTCTTTCTATTATGTTGATGATTATATTTTAGAACAAAAAAAAGCCCTTCTCTATGGAAGGGCTAAAACTATATATCGCTGACAATAAATTTAATTTTAAGCAAAGTCCTTCCGTTCCGACTGAATAGTCATACAGCAACAACCAAGAACATTAAGGGAGATTGATTTAAAATTTTTCATATACATTTCTAATATAAAATCTATTCGCGTTGGAATCAAATTATTTTTTATAAATTTTGAATAAATTTTTGGAAGACGCATAAACAACCATAATATGTGTATATTTAGTCATACTAAAGCTATCCTGTAAAAATAGTAATCTTATATTTCATTCCCAAAATTATTTAATATTATATCAATAATGTGTATATTAAATTTTGAACGAAAATTATTCTAAACCTTGTACTAATATAGTGAAGAAGAATTCAACAACACGGATAACTACCGAAGACAGTGAAAACCTTTCTGATCAGGAGAATCGAAGGAAAACAACTATCAGGGAAAAAAAAGATTCAATCCCTGTCGAAAAAGCAGCAATTCCCTCTGAGTTAGCTTTTTCTATCATTGAGGAATTCGCTTCTGACTTTGCAATACTCAATTTGCAAGGCAAAGTTGTTTTTGCTTCAACTAAATTTCAAGCCCGATTCTTGCCGGAAAAAGTTTTGAATCATTCAATTCTTGAATTCATTCCACTAAAATATCAACCGGATATTTTATCGGCTTTTAAATCAGAGATAACAACAAAGAAATCAATTAATATACGCTTCATTGCCGGTAATCAGAAAGAATCTAAAGATACATTCTATATAAAAAAAATTACCGATAACAGGGAAATGTCTTATATATTTCTCTCAATCGCGAATATAAATGCTGAACATCAGAGTTATGACGAACTAGTACGGCTGCGCGCAATTCTCGATCAATCACCTATTTCACTAATCATTACGAATTATAACGGGATAGTAGAATATGTTAATCCGTATTTTGAACGAGTAACCGGTTATTTGAAGAACGAAATTATTGGCAAGAGACCAAACATTCTAAAAAGCGGAGAATTGCCGGTCAAGCATTATGCAGACCTTTGGAAAACCATCAAAGCAGGAAAAACGTGGAAGGGAGAATTCCACAACAAACGAAAAAATGGAGATTTGTTCTGGGAAATGGCAACGATAACTCCATTACTTGATGAAGAAGATGTGATAACTCATTTTGTCGCGATTAAAGAGGATATAACCGTTCGAAAGCTTATTTTTGAACGGCTCGCCCAAAGCGAAGAACATATCCGTTTTATTGTAGAAGCTACCGGAGATGTTTTATATCAGTATAATTACGCGGATGATTTATATGAATATATGAACTCTGCAATTGTTGATCTAACCGGCTATTCAGTGCAGGAAATTAATACTTTGAAACTATCCGGCATTATAAAGGAACAAGACCTCGCGTCAGCGGACATCGCGGCTACAAATGTTACTGATACAAAAGTATATGGAGAACAAGGCGATTATCGTGCCGAATATCTTATTAAAACTAAAGCAGGTTCTCTGAAGTGGATTGAGGATCATTCTTTCCCTTGGTTTGATGACCAAAAATATCTCAAGGGATCTGTCGGAATTTTGAGTGACATAACGCACCGGAAGAAAATTGAAATTGAATTAATGCGTGCCAAGGAGGAAGCAGAGTCTATGAATCGTCTGAAAGACGTATTTTTGGCAAATATGAGTCACGAACTGCGCACACCAATGATTAGTATTCTTGGATACTCTGAAATTCTTGACGATTTGACTCAAAATGAAGAAGAAAAGGAAATTGCTTCTATAATCCATCAAAGTGCTGTACGTCTCACTGATACTATAAATAAACTGTTAGACCTCTCATCGTTAGAAGCCGGAGGCTATGAACTTGATTTAATTGATACAGATATTGGTGAAATTTCACAGGGCATTTGTGCCGGATATATTGCCAATCACCAAAAGCAAAAAGTAGAAATAGTTAATGAAATAACCTGTAATACTTACTTTGTAAAGGCTGATTCAAGGCTTTTAAAACAAGTGATAGATAATGTTATTAATAATGCTCTGAAATATACTCTGGAAGGGTCGGTAAAATTGTCAATCTCAGTTAAAGATTCACAAGTGATAATGGCAATTGCCGATACAGGAATTGGAATTAAAAAAGAAGATTTTAAAATCATATTTCAAGAATTCCGTCAAGTAAGTGAAGGACTTAATCGTAAATTTGAAGGCAGCGGGTTGGGACTAAATATTAGCAGACGATTTCTAGAAAAAATGAACGGCAAAATTTGGGTTGAAAGTGAAATAGGTAATGGTTCAACATTTTATATTTCGTTAAAATCGGCTATTTGATTAGGAACAATAATTCTAATCATTTTATGCTTTTGACTTTAGTAAGTCCACGGTAACAACTAACCATTTACAATTAACAATTATTCCTCTTTCGGTCAAGTTCCATCATATCGATATAATCTTTCGATTTTTCCACGGGATATTTGCCGTTGAAACAAGCGTAGCAGAATTGTTCATCTTTATAGAATTCTTCCAGGTCTTCAAGTGATTGATATATAAGAGCATCAACACCAAGATACTGCGCGATATCCTCAACACTATTTCTGCCGATAAGTTCCGACCCAATTGCCATATCAATGCCGTAAATGCAAGGGTGCTGAATGGGCGGTGCCGCCGATACAAAATATATTTCTTTCGCGCCTGCATTTTTCAATAAGTTGACGATGTTGCGGGAAGTTGTACCGCGAACAATCGAGTCATCCACCACAACGACTTTTTTGTCCTTAATAAATTGCCTAATCGGATTTAGTTTTAGCCGCGCGGTTGATTCTCTCTCTTTCTGTGAAGACAGGATAAAGCTTCGCCCGATATGATTGTTTTTAGCAAGTCCGCGTTCATAAGGCACTCCCAATTCTGCCGCGAGGGTTTTCGCGAAAAAATACGCGGAAGACGGAACATCAATAACCAAGTCAGGTTTTAATCCGGCAGCTTTAACTTTCTTTGCCAGTATTCTCCCCATTTTCATACGTTCTTCCGCAACAGCCTTTTTCTGAAGAATGGAATCTTCACGCGCGAAATATATATATTCAAAAATGCAAAATGCACGTTTCTTTTGATAACATACCTGACGGTGAAGCAAATTATTATTATCAATAAACACGGCTTCACCCGGCTTTAAATCGTCAAGCAGTTGGTAACCGAGAAAATCAAAACAGGTAGATTCGGAGGCAAATCCGTAAATAGGCCCATTAGGAGTTTCTTTCTTTCCGATTGACATAGGCCTAATTCCGTGCGGGTCCGCGAAAGCCAGCAATCCCCTATTCGCGATTAACGAGATAGTCGCGTAAGCACCAATAGCGGACTCTTGTGTCTTTCTCACCGCGTCGAAAATATCATCGACTTGCAAGTTGGACAGATTTTTTTTTGCCAAAAGAGAAGCAAATTTATATAAAATAAGTTCGAGATCATTTGTTGTCTCAAGCAAATAGTGATTTTCTTCGTTTAACGATTTCCTCAATTCTTCAAAGTTAATAATATTGCCGTTATGAATCATCGCTATTCCGAACGGGAAATTACTCGTGAAAGGCTGAGCATTCATAATATCGTTGCCGCCCTGCGTGGCGTAGCGCACGTGACCTATACCGATTTTCCCATCAAGCTGCGATGCCGTCTGCTCGTTGAAAACGGTGGATAACAATCCCAATCCTTTATGAAGGTGAAAAACTTTATCGAAAGTGGCGATGCCGCAAGCATTCTGTCCGCGATGCTGCAAAGCCGAAAGCCCGAACAATAAATCATCTATAACATCTTTATAACTTGAAAGACCGATTATACCGCACATATTTTAATTATTAATTGTAAATGGTTAAATATTATTACTTGGTTACGCGAAATGAGCTAAATTCCAATGCAGCGATTGTTGAGCGAAGCCGAAACGCCGCTATTTTTTAATATAACTCGCGTAACGTGAGTTATTATTACATTAATGTTTATCATTGATAATTAACAATTGCTGAATAGTGATGCCAAAGCCTCGCTAAAAAAACTGTTCTCCACTTTTAATCCTCGTTCGGTAACTTCCGCGAGATTATGACATCCTTGCAGGTCAACTTCTTTTTGAGCAATGATAGCCCCTGTATCCATACCTTCATCAACATAGTGCACGGTAATCGTTGTTCTTGGCAATTGATTTTGGAAAGCCCACTCGTAACCGTGTAATCCTTTAAAGACCCTTGTATCCGCCGGATGAATATTTATTATCCTGCTACGAAATTTAGATACTATGTATGGAGACAAAATTCGATTAAAGCCCGCAAGAATTATATAATCTATTGAATATTTTTTTAATTCTTCAAGAACTTCAACTTCATAGTCTTCTCTCGCTTTATTTCTGGATTCAATGACAATCGATGGAATGCCAAGTGACGCGGCTATAGCTATTCCTGCCGCATCCGGATTGTTAGACGCCACAACTGCAACATTGCAAATATCCTTCAAATTGCCGGAAATAGTATTTTTAATGATCGCCTCCATATTCGTGCCTCTGCCAGAAATAAAAATTGCTAAATATACTTTACTCATAAATTTCGGCTGCCTATATCAGCACGATATTTCATTCCTTGAAACGAAATTTTCTCAATGATATTATAAACTTTTTTCAAAGCAGTTTCAAAATTTTCATCTGAAGCAACAACATTTAGAACTCGTCCGCCCGCGGTTACTAGTTTTCCTTCCGTATTTCTGCTGACTCCGGAGAAAAACACTAATGATTCATCATCATTCATATCCATACCGTTAATTTCAAATCCTGTTAAATAACTGCCCGGATAGCCATCCGAGACTAACGCTACACCAACATATTTTTTATCGTCAAATCGCCAATCAACTTGTTCAATTTCACCGGAAAGTGTCTGAACTAACGCGATCAATAAATCGCTTTTCAACGAGGGCAATAAAACCTGAGTTTCAGGGTCGCCCATCCTGACATTATATTCCAAAAGATAAGGAACATTATTTTGTACAAGGATACCAAAATATATAAATCCCTTATAATCTAAATTCTCTTCTTTAATGCCTTTCAAAGTAGGCAGAACAATTTTCTCTTCAATGCATTGCATCAATTCAGGAGTACAAACCTTCACCGGAGTATATGCACCCATTCCGCCCGTGTTGGGTCCCCTATCACCATCAAGCAATCGTTTATGATCTTGAGACGGCTGAAAATATTTAATACCATTCCCATCTGTAATAGCAATAAGTGAAAGTTCATAGCCCTCCAAATATTCTTCAAGAACCAATTGCCCGCTGTTTCCGAATTGCCCCATATACATATCTATCGTGTCATCTATCAATTCAGGTGAGGGGCATACAAATACACCTTTACCCGCTGCAAGTCCATCGTATTTCAAAACCCCTTTACCGCCTAATGAGTCAAATCCCGCTCTAAGAATATCTTTAGAAAATGGCGGCGTGAAAGTTATCGAGCGTGCTGTTGAAACGCCAAATTTAGCCATAAAAGATTTGGCATATACTTTTGAACTTTCCAGCATAGCCGCATTTTTTGTCGGACCAAAAGCTAAGATGTCCGCCTCGCGAAGAACATCCACGATACCTGCAGATAAAGCCACTTCCGGACCCACAACAACCAAATCTATTTTATTCTCAAGGCAATATTTTTTAACGGAATTTAAATCGCCAATGTTCAACGCGATGCTGCTTGGAATGCCGGCGTTCCCGGGAGCTGTAGAAACAGATTCCGCCCATTCCGATTGTGACAGCTTCCACGATAACGTATGCTCTCTTCCGCCGTTTCCAATAACGAGTACTTTATATTTTTTCATATTTACATCAGTTTTTAATGGTTTATTAGTGTAACCTGACAAAAGTTGTTTTGCATATTTAAAGAATAGATTCTACCATTAACATTTGAAAGATAATAATTTTTTGTGTTTTTGATATACATTAAAAAATAATAAATTGAACTAACCGGAAAACATACTGAAATTAAGAGGGGTTCTCGCGATGGGAAAAATATAACTGCTCCATCTTTGCCCTGTTTGAAAAAATTGATTATATTATCATATAGAAAATATTGTCTGAATCTATCAGACAAAATCTTATTTCCGGAAATATTCGTTTCACGCTTCACGCTTTTGAAGAGATGAAAAATGAAGAAATTAATTCTGACGATGTCATTCAAGCTTTATTGGACGGAAGTTTACTTGAGAATTATCCGAACCATAAAAGAGGCGATTGTTGTCTGATAAATGGAAAAGCTAAAAGCGAAAGACCGTTGCATATAGTCTGCACAACCGCAAATCCGATTACGATAGTAATTACCGTTTATGAACCTAAACCATCTAAATTTATATCTCCAACTCAAAGGAAAACCATTTTATGAACTGTTCAATTCAAAACTGCCCGGGTCAATATGGACACAAGCAAATTCCTTATGTTACCACCACAATCAAAGGACTTGTTGTAGTCAAGGATATTCCGGCAGAAGTCTGTGATTTTTGCGGCGATACCTTGCTTTCAAAAGAAGTGGTGGAACATTAGATTAGCAATTATTCTCTTTTCTATATCAAAGCTAATTTCAGTTGAAAGAACTTGCCCTGTCACGGATGTGTAAATATCAAGATACCGATTGGTAGTTTCTTCAATTATCTCCGGCGAAAGCGCGGTGGGATATTCATTATTGATTTTGTTTTTTATCAGCCACAAACGAACAAATTCTTTATCAATCTGCTCAGCAGTTAATGGATTCGCCGCGTAGTCCTCCGCTCTCCAAAAGCGGGACGCGTCGGGCGTATGTATCTCATCGATGAGTATAAGTCCCTCTTCATCCACTCCAAATTCATACTTGGTATCCACAAGCAGTATTCCTTTATCTGCCAATAGTTTGGAACCAAAATCAAATAACTTCAAGGCTGTTTCGCGCATCTTGCTAAAGACTGTTTCTGAAGCTAATCCTGTTGACACAACCTCTGCAGGAGTTATTTCTCTATCTGAATCCTCTTTGGTGGTGGGCGTAATGATTGGATGTTCAAACTTATAATTCTTTCGCAAACCATCAGAAACTTGGACACCTGAAAAATTTCTTTTCCCCTGCTCGTAATATCGCCACATTGAACCAGTTAGGTAACCGCGCACAACCATTTCCACTCGAATTGGAGTAACCTCTTTTACCAAAGTGACATTTGGATCAATTTCCTCTATGAAATGATTCCTGATAATATGACGAGTCTTCTCAAACCAAAAATTAGTTAGTTTGTTTAAAACGGCTCCTTTCATTGGGACAGGAGTTTCGAGTATATTATCAAACGCGCTGATTCGGTCACTCACGAAAATCAGTCTTGTTCCATTGTTAAGCGAGAAACTATCTCTCACTTTGCCTGAATGAGTGATGTTCAGATTTTCTATATGTAGCTTATTGATAAAATTATTCATAGATGATATTTATTGTTAATTGAGCATTATTCACAAGTACTTTAGGGCTTGTAAAAAAATAACCTTTACATCTTCTTAAAGATAACCTTCGCGATCTTTGCGTCTTCGCGTGATAAATCATTAATGTTATTTCTGAACGATCCCTTAACTTTTATTTCTTTATATTCGCGAATATCAAACAAAACTATAATTTAACCTGTCCTAAATCTATTCTTATCGGATAGACTAAATAAAATTTTGTTCTTCCCTTTGTGAATTCAATAGTCGGGGAAGGCCATTTAAACCTATCTAACGACTGGACCCACCAGTTCCATTGAGTTCCCCCCTTTGGTAATAGTTTTGTAATTGAAAAATCTAAGCTGATCATAAACCGTCTTTTGGATAATTGGTCAACAGGTCCATTTGGGTCTATTATCACATCAATTGCATCTGCGCCATAACCTACGGCAATAAAAAGCCATTCGGGCCAATATTTTTTTAAATCATCTTCAAGAAGATTGTGTACATTTGCAGATATCCAAAATGACTCACTGTTATAATCATCAATTATGGTTCGCGGTCTGTCAATTTTTGGTTTTCCCTGCAATTCTGATGGGAACCATAGCAGCTTCGGTGTAAAATTCTGCAAATACGGAACTTTATACTGAGCTATAAAAAAGAGTGAGCCTATCGCGTCAAAATACCAATCACTTGGACTAAATCCCCAATCCTTCGCGTAGCCATCCTCGGTTTCAACAAATGTCTGACAAGCTAAACCAAATAATCCGCCATAAATATTCGCATCCTCCCACGACAGACCGGAAACAGAAAATGCTTCAGCGGCATAATAAGAGGTAATATAAGTGCCATAAGCGTGACCAAATTTATCGGCTTGCAGAGCACTTACCCAGTCTTCTTGAAAATGAAAAGCTGTTCTTGTGCCGCTCCACCAAGTATTTCGCTGGTGTATATGCAATGCAACAAGAGATGACGCCGCGATGGTAAAAACTATGCCTGCTGTTATAGGTTTTATTTGAGTTTTTCTATAAGGTAATTTCCCATCCAAAGAGACCCTGTATTGATTCGCGTAATAGAACTCTTTTTCCGTGATGTACAAATTTGTATCCAATGAAATATTCTTTGAACTGTCAGCCGCAATGTTTTTGGGCAAAGAAATAGTGTTTTCAGAATAACCTGAAAGAGAATCTCCCTGAATAAGCAGTTCAGGAAAATTGGGAATAATGGAATAGACTGAAGGCAAGTAGAATAATGCCAGTAAATATATTTTCAACATTACTTACCAAAACTTTCCAAATGTAAACGCGAGATTTGCACTAAGACCTTCTAAACTATTTTTTTGGAAATCATAATAAATAGTATATTCTGATATACTCCTGTAACTGATGCCAATTTGAAAAGTGGTATATTCGCCAAAAATATAGCCGACTGTCAACATAGGCTCCATAATTAAAAAGTCACCACCGTAATACTTTTGATAATTATCGGATGGAGGGTTAATTTTGATGCCTGCCCCTGCACATAGAACACTTAAACTTATATACGCTTTTCGTAAAGGATATATAATATATTCAAACTCTAATCCGCCGTAAGTAAGGTCAGTTAAATAGTCTTTACCGTCACTTGTTTTTGTATGGGCGTTAGGAGAATTGATAAGACCATAAAAACCACCGCCAATGCTCAAATGTGAATTTATAACCCACATTCCGCGCCCGCCGCCGATATAACCCAATTGGTTGTTAAAATTAGTTAAACGCAAAATAGGAGAAAAATAGCCTCCGTGCTGAGATTCTTGCCCGCAAACTACTTCAGCTATCAACATTAAAATGAGTATAAATATTTTTTTCAAGTGTATTAGTTTTTTCAAGATAGGTTATAAATATATTAAATCATTTTGAAATAGAAGTATGATATTTTGCAGGGAGCGTGAGTAAAATAAAATAATGCACATTTTGGATACCCTGGTTAAAGCCAATTACCTTAATCTGTGATTGAAAACCGTATGCCTATTTCATCCCCAATCGTTCAAGTCGCGAGCGGATATGCCGTTCCGAAATGCCTAAATTACGCGCGGCGGCACTTTTGTTGTTTTCCGATTGTTTTAGTGCTTCGAGAAGCATTTCTTTTTCAAAATAATTCAATTTTGATTCATACCCGTCTTTCAAATTATATGGGTCGAGAATTCCTTTTTCAGCAATGGGACAAATACCTGCCGGTAAATCTTTTATGGTTATGTATTCATTTCTTGTAAGTACCACCGAATGCTCTATGATGTTTTCAAGCTCCCTGATATTCCCGGGATACTCGTATTTTATCAGTTTATCGAGTGCTTCTTTTGTAATGCCCGAAAGCTGTTTTTCGTTTTCGACAGAATACTTATTAATAAAATGGTCGATTAACAGGGGGATGTCGATTTTTCGTTTTCTTAATGGAGCAATCCAAACAGGAACTACATTAATACGGTAGTATAAATCCTCCCTGAACTCGCCTTTGGTAATCATTTCTTCAAGATTACGGTGCGTGGCACCGATAATTCTCACATCAATCTTTTTTGATTTCTCACCTCCAACCCGCTCAATTTCTCCAAACTGCAGAACACGCAATAACTTTACCTGCAAAGATAACGGGATTTCACCAATTTCATCAATAAACATTGTACCGCCATCAGCAAGTTCAAACTTGCCAATTCTCAGGTTTGAAGCACCGGTAAAAGAACCTTTCTCGTGTCCAAACAATTCACTTTCCAAAATGTTTTCAGATAGCGCGGCAATATTGACAGTTATAAAAGGTTTGTCCTTTCGGTTACTCGTGAAATGAATAGCCTTGGCAATTAATTCCTTTCCGGTACCGCTTTCACCTCTAATCAGAACCGTTGCTTTGCTGTTTGCAACTCTCGAAGCGGTACTCAATACTTCTTCCATTTCTTTGCTCCGGGAAATTATGGAATCAAACTTAAATTTTTCCTGCAATTGCTGTTTTAGTAATTTATTTTCTGATTGAAGTCCTCGTTTTTCCTGCAGTCTATTCAGAAGATTTTCCAATTCATCAAGATCAATTGGCTTGGTTAAATAATCATAAGCACCGGATTTCATAATATCCACGGCATCCTGAACACTGCCATACGCGGTTATAACAACCACATCAATTTCAGGATTGATTTCCTTGATTTTTCGCAAAACTTCAAGTCCGTTCAAACCGGGCATCCGGAAATCAGTAAGCACTATATCCACCACATTATTCCTGACAACTTCAACACCATTCTCGCCATCCTCCGCGGTAGAGACAATATAATTTCTTCGCTTTAGAAACCCGCTGATTGATTCCCGCTGGGCTTCTTCATCATCTATTATTAAAACTGAAATTTTGTTCATATTTTTTTCCGTATTAAATTGTAATTATGCGCGGTCGTTGAGCAAAGTCGAAACGATGTTGTCCGGCATCTGAATAGTAAACGATGTTCCTTTTCCGGGGCTGCTCTCCACGAATATTAACCCGTTATGTTCATCAATAATTTTTTGAACAATACTAAGCCCGATGCCGGTTCCTTTTGCTTTAGTAGTAAAATAGAGATTAAAAATCCTCGATTTAATTTCAGCGGGAATTCCTTTCCCGTTATCAGTAATGGATATTTCGATTTCACGTCCGGCTTGATTAACACTATGAACATTAATTGAAATTTGTCCATTATTTTCAATAGAATCAATGGCGTTTTGAATAAGATTAACAATTACCTGATGAATCCTGTTTCTGTCCCATTCAACATCGTAGTCTTTTTCAAGAGATAATGAAATAAGAATCTCTTTGCTCTTTAACTCGGAAGAGTACTGACTAACAATGCTGTCAAAAAATTTGGATAGCCGAAATTTTTGCGGCACTAATGGATCGGGTTTGGCGAATTTTAGAAAATTGGTGATTGTTTCATTAATTCTCTTAACTTCGCTATAAATAATTCGCGATAGTTTATGAAATTCTTCACCGTTCTCTGCAGGCTCAAAATCTTTGTCAAGCTGCTGAGCAATTGTGCCGATTGAATTTAGCGGATTTCTTACTTCGTGAGCCACACCGGAAGCAAGTGCCCCCATCGCGGTCAGTCGTTCTTTCCTCTGCAGTTGGTCTTCCAATCGTTTTAACTCGGTTAAATCCCTGATTACAATCACAAAATTCTTAATTTGATTTTCATCGAGAAATTCATTTTTCGAAATGAGCAGTTTTTTCAATTGATTGTTAATAGTGCAGTCCAATTGACCAAAAAAGTTATTACCCGAAATAACTGAACGACATATATCTGAATCGATAATAGTTCCTATTGATTTTCCGCTCATTTCTTGTCCGCTAACAGAGAATAATTTCTCCGCCGCTTTATTGAATATTTTAATTCCATTTGTTTCATCATAAACAATAACGGAATCACTGACGGTTTGAATCACATTTCCCGAAAAAGATTCAACAGCCTGATACTGTCCTATTAATATTTTATAATTTTGCCTCAGAACAACAAAAAAAGTTATAAAAATTCCCGCGAAAACCAGCAGCACTGAATTGATTATAATCCGATTTAAAATTCTTTGATGCAGTTGATTGAGAAAGTCAAGCGAAACACCTATACGGATTAAGCCCATATTTTGATTCTGATATTTGAACTGGTGGACTGCTTCAAAAACATCGTAAGAGTTAAATTTTAATATCCGCGAGACAAATGAAGAATCGTTTAACGCACTTGTAAGAAATGATGAACCTGAAATAGTTTCAATATTTTTTGCATTCTCTGATGAAACAATCAACCCTGCAGTATCCTGTATGGCAAAATATACAATGTTTTTCATAGCCATAATTTGTTTTACCAAGTAATCCAAATTGCCTTCTCTTTTCAGCTTAAGTAATTGTTCTGCTTCAATATTAACTACAATCGCGCCTCTGCCTTTAGTACTTATCGCAACCGCGTAACGAATGCCGGAGCCAAATCGAGCTTCTTTAATTCCCAAAACTATGGAATCTTTCTCCCCCGAAAAGATTGGAGTCAAATTAATCATTCCCTGTGAGCCTCTTCCGCGCAACCCCTGTCCTTTGCCGAATCCCATACCCATACCGGAACCCTTACCGCCGGGTACACTGCTGTAAATCTTTTCTCCTTCTTTATTAAAAATATTTATCCGGAAAATATTTTGGTCTATCGCGAATTTTTCAAGGAATAAATCAGAAACTTCACCACGCGCGTAAAGCATTTTTATAAATGAAGCATTATTAAGAAGTCTTTCTTTTATAACTGTTTCAAGCTGTTCTTCGGCTGCAAGACTATTTCGTGAAGATATTATCATAGTTTCAAGCATTGAATGAGACTGATTCCGCATCAAATCCATAAGTTCCGATTTAGATTGCTTTAGCTCGATAATGCCGGAAATAATAACAAGAACAGCAAGCAATATAAATAGTGTTATAAAGTGATATGGTGTTATGAGTAACTTCTTTATTTCGGTTATTAACCGCATAGTAATGGACTTGTCAAAAATATAATATTTTGTTTAACACAACATACGTCAATTTTCGTTCCGAAGTTTCTCTTGAAAATATAATAATATTCAAAATATGATTTGCTTCATACGACTGAAAGGTCGAGGAGTATCAAAATTTGGTCGAATTTATTTGCCAAGCAAGTAATATTCGAAAAATAGAAAACTACGTTATAACTCCTTGTTAAAGATAGAATTATATCTATCCTGAAATACAAAAGAATCCATATCGCGTTTAAAACACCTAACTGATTGCAATACTTTTCGTGTTGGCATACATTATGACTTGCCTGCATTAAAAATCACTGATAATAATTCAGATTTATCAACAACATAGAATATGGTACAGTATGAAACAATCAATAACCAAAAAATTAGATATTTTGTATATATTTCTAATTTTAACAGGCTTACTTCAAATAACGATAACCGCTCAAGAAAGAAACAGCAGTATATCCGGTGAAGTGCGGGACGCGGTAACAAAACAGCCGCTGCCCGGGGCAACCATCTTATTACTAAATACTAAAATCGGGACAGCAGCAGACAATAACGGGTATTTCAGTATCGGCAAGATACCCGCGGGAGTGTATAACATCAGAGCTTCTTTTACGGGATATGAACAGAATACGAAGGTTGACATCACCGCGGCAACATCGCGCAATTCAACAGTCTATTTCGATCTCACGCCTGCACAGATGCAGACAAACGAGATTACTGTTTCGGGCAATTATTATGAAAAGCCCGCTGATCAGGCAACGAGTTTTCGTTCGCTGACTCAGCAGGAAATCCGAAAGTCGGCAGGTTCTGCTGAAGATATTTTTCGCGTGATGCAGTCACTCCCGGGCGTTGCCACAGCCGGCGGGAAAAGCGCGCAGCTAATCGTTCGCGGCGGCAGCCCCGATGAGAACCTGACATTGCTCGATAATATTGAGATATACAATCCTATACATTTTGCACGCACGGGAGAATCTATGGGAATTATAAGCATCATCAATCCATCGTTACTTCGCGGAGTGGATTTTATGACCGGCGGGTTCCCTTCAAAATATGGCGATAAAATGTCTTCAGTTTTTGAAATGTCAATGGTTGACGGAAACAAGGAACTTTATAATGTTGATGCTAACGTGAATCTATCGGGGTTCGGTACTATGATTGACGGTCCGCTTCCCGGAAACGGCACGATGATATTTTCAGCACGGCGCGGTTTTTTTGATTTGCTGACATCGTTAATGAATCGTCCCGCGGCACCCCGATATTATGATGCTGTCGGAAAAGCTACCTACGATCTTGATGATAAAAACAGAATTAGCCTTGTTACCTTTTATTATTTAGACCAAATATCAAGAGAAGGAACAACAAAGGAAAGTTCAACTATGTCTAAATATGACTACCTGACAAGAGATGACTATGGAACCGCTATTGGAATGAACTGGAGATATTTATTCGCGAAAAAGGCTTACGCGCTTACCACATTATCCTTTTGCGGCAATGGATGGAACACATTGCAAGGAACTGAAATTGATAGATCTCTAAGCGGTGAGGATATCAGGGAAGACAGCTATTCGTTGAAGAGCGAAATAACTTGGCAATATATTCCTGAACTTGAAATACGAACAGGTGTTGACTTCAAATTTTTGGACTCAAAACATTTAGCGTGGAAACCTGCCGATACCACGCGTAACGGGCAAATCATTTCTTCATCATCAATTTCTTATTTACCTGATGTAAGCAGCAAGTCAGCTTTCTTTTTACAGGATACTTGGCATCCGGCCGCGCAGATTGCTATTACCACCGGTATGCGGTATGATTACTTCTCATTTACGAAGGAAGGAAACTTTAGTCCTCGTTTCGCTATGTCGTGGTATTTTACCGATAAAACTTCCATTAATGCCTCTTATGGAAAATTTTATCAGACACCGGCTTTATATCAAATCGCCCTCGATCCGGCAAATACCTCAATGCGCAGCAGTCTTGCCACGCATTATGTTATTGGTATTTCGCATCTTTTCGCGGATGACACCAAAGGAACAATTGAAGTTTATTACAAGAATCTAATAAATGTTGTTGTTGCAAATGATACGACAGACATCTTTACTAACGCGGGAACCGGTTTTTCTAAGGGAATTGAATTTTCTTTTCAGAAAAAATTCACGAATGGAATAGTAGGCAGTGCTTCCTATTCTTATTCAATCTCAAAACGAAATGACGGAGCAAATTTAGCTGATTACTATTTCGAATTTGATCGCCCGCATATTCTTAATCTATTAGCAGGGATAGAACTCTCGGATACGTGGCAGCTTGGATTCAAGTTTCAATATGCTTCGGGAAGTCCTTATACTCCTATCGCGGGTATCGCGATGAAACAAGGATTGTATTACGTGGTTGATGGGGATTATAATTCTGCCCGCTATCCGGATTATCACAAATTAGATATAAGACTTGACAAGAAAATCAAATTTGACACTTGGACGTTGACTGCTTATCTTGATCTATGGAATGTATATAACCGGCTAAATGTTCTTTCCCATTCTTATAAAGTTGATAACAACGGTATAATAACTACAAACACAAAAAACGATTTCGGATTGCTGCCTATTATAGGGCTTTCCGCGCAGTTTTAAACAAGTATGAAAATTGTCTGAATCGCTGAATCTCTAATAAATCAGCACAGCTTGTTAAGCGGTGTAATCAGCGATTCAGACATTATAGCAGCAATTTGTAAGTGAAAGTATTTTACAGATTTCTATATGAAAGAAATCGGCTATGATTCATTACGGAAAGGAATTAAGTTATTGCTTTGATAGGTGAATTGGCAAAAACTCTGTCCTTTACGACAAATGTAGTGAAATCAGCTTTTAGGTTGCGTTGCAACAGAATGTCGTGTCCGAGACAAATACCCATAATGATAACAAAATCCACACCTTCCTCGTTGAGTTCAGCGGCTTGCCCAAGAGGATTGCAGGATACTTTTTCAGTGTAGCTTGCCGCATTAATTTCATTTTGATTAATCCCGCCGACAGTACACGATACTGCTCTTAGTCTGATATCCTCCGCTTTGAATATGTCCTTGAGAAGCTTTGCATCTTTTTCCATTCCGTAACAGTAAGCAAGTCCTACTTTCTTATAGGACATACTTTTTATAAATGTAATGGTTTCCTGAAGCCGGGATAAAGTCCCGGATTTACCGTTATCAACCAAAGAAGCTGCTGCCTGAAGGATTTTTTGATTTCCTGGATCCTGATAATTGGCAATTACGGCTGCACTATCAAATTTTTCAACGCCGCAACTTTCGGATTGCCTGCATAATTTAGGTTTGCAATTTGTACAATCCATAGCATTATAATCCGGGAAATCTGGGAATAATTCCACGTTTTGTTAATTTGGCATATTGTCCCCAGCCCATTTTTAACCAATGCCCCAGCCCGGGCATTGGAATTGCAAATGCCCAATTATCATTCCTGAAGACAAATGCAGCACCATTACCGGTATCCATAATGCATAAAATATTCAGATGTTCTTTGTAACTTTTACGGATACTGCTTCCGGTTTCACTCATAATAATATTATAGGCGGCCTGTCGTCCCATTAATTCTGCAATGTGTCCTTGCTTTGCTTTCCATTTAGGACCCTCAATTGCAGCAATATCCCCCGCTGCATAGATGTTATTGGTACCTGTTACTAAGCAGGTCTCATCAATTTTTATTAACCCTGCTTCCGTAAGTGGAAGATCGGAATTTTTAAGAACGATATGTCCGGCAGATGCGGGGATAAACAGCGTCAATTCTGATTTCAATACGGAATCATCGTCAAAAACAACACCTGAGGGTTCGAATGATTTGATTTTCTTTCCAAAGTGCTTTGTGATTTTATATTTTTTGAACATTGATTCAATCATTTGCAATGATTTTGGTCCCATTCTTTCGCCGGGCGATTCCATTGGCGCAAAAAACGTGAGGTCAAAATTATCGCGGAGTTTTTTCTTTCTTAACAGGTTATGAATGTTAAAAATCAGTTCAAATGCCGGACCTCCCCGTACTGCTGACTTGTCTTTTGGATTGCCGCCGAATCCGATTGCAATCTTTCCACTTCCCTTTTCTATGAGAGCATCTATTCGGTCTCTAATGGCGATAGAAGTTTCCGGTTTGCTGCAAATTGAGAATGCGTTTTCTTGTCCTTTGTGCTGCATTTTATCCGCACCTATGGCAATCACTAAATAGTCATAATCAAGTGTTTGCCCCTCTCATACAACTTTGCTCTCTTTACTTCTTATTTCAACAACATTATCAATAATCGGGTGAAACCCGAATGCTTCACTGATTTTGGTAAGCGGTACCTTAACATCATCGAGAGATTTTTCTCGTGTTGGAATCCATATAGAAATCGGATACAGATAAAGGTAATCTCGCTCAGAGACAAGGGTGACATCTAAAATTTTCGATTTTTGCAGTTCTATTGCGGCTTGAACTCCTGCAAACCCGCCCCCAATTATTAACGCTTTTTTCATAACACTTTTTCTTATTGATAATATAATGTGATGAATATTTGGAGTTCAAGATTCAGAATAGAGAGAAAAGAAAATCAACACTTGCTTTGAGTTTTAAAACAACTTCTCTATCCCTATGCTCGCTAAGAACTCTATTTTGGCTAAAGCCGAATCGAAAGAGGTATTAAAGTATTTACGGCGGAAGAGTACCTTGATTATCTCAAGTTATCATTTTGGTATTATACTCCAAACGGGTAGAATATTTACTTTTGAATATAGCATTGCAATCGATAAAAGCAATAAAATAAGAAAGTTACGAGTATAAAGTCGTTAAATATATTAGCCGTTTGGAGTTTAAATATTTTAATAGCCCTATTTCCCAATTAGTAATTTAACTCCGTAGATAATAAGGAACACAGCAAAGGCTCTCTTGAGTATAACTTCATCGATATGTACGGCATACTTTGACGCAAAATAGCTGCCAATAACAAATGTCACTACCATTATACCGGCAGCTTTAAAGTCCACGTTACCAGCTTTATAGTAATTCATAACAGCAAATGCTCCCACCGGAGGGAGCAATAATGCAAGCGATGTTCCTTGCGCCAACTTTTGCGGGAATGAAAGCACCATCACTAAAGCGGGAATTATTATAATACCCCCGCCAATACCAAGAAACCCGCTTAAGATACCTGCCGCGAGTCCTATTACCAGCAAAATTAGATTTTCATTCATATAAACACTGTTAAATTATTTAAATAATTTATAAAGGGTCAGGTTAGTTATGCTTACAATTTTCACTTTTTTAAACCCTGTGTCTTTCGCTAATTTCTCAATAAACGTGCTTTTTAATCTATGATCTATCGGTGGACCAAAATCTTGCTGCTTAAATTCCCATTCAAGTATTGAAACTGCATTATCGGCTATCCTGAATGATTCCATTAATGATTTAGAATAATCATCAACTTCGTGGAAAACCAACCCCATAAAAACAAGGTTGAATGAACGATCTTCAAATGGAATATTTTCGGCTGAGGCTTTTTTGATCTCAATATCCGGCAAGAATTTCTCAAAGACGGAAATCATTTCCGGGTTTGGATCGATTGCGGATACTTTTAACCCGTGTTTCAGAAATTCTTCCGCAAAAACACCGCTGCCGGTACCTACATCGAGAACCGATAAAATGTCTTTGTCCATCAAGCAATTATCAACTACTTGGGCTATACCAAGTTTCGCAATTCTTTCAGGAGATCTTAACCTATCGACTCCACTGTTATATACTCGTTCATTCATCTTGGTTCCTATTTCTACAGTTATTAATAAATTTATCTGCTATTTCGTCAAATTGCAGTTTAGTGATTACACACGTGTTCATTACCGTGATGATGTTCATACTGTTGGCAACTTACACCGCTATCAAGTAAGTTGCCTGCTATAAATTGATTTACAATATTTGTTGCATTTCCTGTGCATCCGCGGATAACATCAATTCCAGAATTATTTAAAACATTTATTGCACTGCCGCCAATGCCGCCTGCCAGCATAATTGTTACACCGTTCTCAGCTAATACGCTTGCAATATTTGATTTGCATCCGCATCCTTGCGGTGACTCAATTGTTTGAATACTAACTATCTCCCCTTTTTCTGAGATAGTGAAGATATTGTAAAATTCACAATGACCAAAATGATCATCAATTGTATTTTCTTTTGTAACGGGGACACATATTTTCATTATACCTTTTCCTTTTTTTTATTATGTTTTTATAAATCGATAATGTGATTTTTTGTTCTCGAATTGTTCAACTCTAGCGGTAAATAAACCCACATATAAATTATGAATATTGTCAAACTTTTATTCATAAACATAGTCTGAAATCTATACCATCAGTATGGAATAATTTTGTATTAAATCTGGATTCTTCGAGACTCATTTTAGTTGGCTAATCTTTATCAGTTCGTCAGTTCCATAAGAATTACAGTCTTTACACCTCTTGTGATTTTTCAGACCTTCAATTAAATTATAGCACTTGCCGCATTTATACCATTCTTTTTCAAATTCTACATTTCCGCCTTCAATTTCTATTGCCAAGCATTCTACAAATGCTTTTGCAACTTTCTTTAATGCACTATTGTAAATCCTTGTGAGTGTCGGACGGGAAATATTCATTTTTTCGGCAGCTAAATCTTGCGGCATATTTTCATAATCAACCAATTTTATACTTTCATATTCATCATACTGCAGTTTAACACTTTTAAGTTCACACAAAGGCATTCCAAATGGCTTAAAGCCGGACATTTTGGGCGGGTTACAAATTCTTCGATTTCTAATTGGTCTTGACATAAATTAATATAGATTTATTACTAAATATAATGAACCTACGTTCATAATCAAAACTATTTCTTTTCTTATCCCGTAACCGCTATATCTCACACCAAACCGCTATCAAGATGAATAGAATCCGATAAAGACTTTATTTATACTAAAAACGGGCAAAATAATTACTTTTAGAGCAGGCTCACTCATTGCTAACGTCAATAAAATTATATATTTCGGTAACTTCTCAATAACCTGTGGCAATAATTTGAATTTGAGCTAAAAATGGCGTTTCGCCATAATTTATTGAGAAGTTACTCATTTCGTTATTAAGTATCGAATTTAATTGATGTTAACGATAAATGTAAAGAATAGATTTTACCAATTTGGAGTATAGATTCAAAGAATTGTTCGTGGATTTTTGGGATATTCGAGATAAAGAGGAAGCCCTGGGATTTCTTACATTTTGGTGTGATATGGTAATGGAAACGGATATGCAGCCTTTTAAGAAGTTTG
>CAIYTF010000210.1 GCA_903929035.1 uncultured Ignavibacteriales bacterium | reverse complement strand
TCCTTTCTAATTTCGCTATCTTTTCTGTGCTGTTCAATTCATTATTTTTTTGTGACTATCAAATATATAACAAATTCTTATTTTTCATACCTATTTCTAATTTTTTTGACCTAAACAGTTACGTTATATTTTTGAAATCGGAAATGTTACTGGTATAAAGAGTAAGGTTATGTGATAAAGCTGTTGAAGCAATGATAGAGTCACCTGTTGATAAATTATATTTTTTTCTTAAACCGATGGCTTTCCTGATTATACCGCTGCTTATTGGTAATATAGTCATTATCAAAAAAACATCTTGAAAAAAATCCGTTTCTTCTTGAGTTATTTTGTGATACCCGAGAACTTCAAGTAGGCTTATTTCCGAGACAAACGAATCCGCTCTAAAAAACAGTTCTCTCAAACCACCGCGCGAAGAATCGGCTGCATAGATAATAATGTTACTGTCAAGTAAAATCATATACCGGAAATATTCAAGTTTCTGTCTTTTCTGGTTTGCCTTTGCCAATCGGAAGGTATTCCGAAATTGGAAACATCGACACCTTTCATAATCCGGCTTAATTTTTCAGGAGGAATATTGTTAATGGTCACATCTTCCAATGTATATACAAGTTCCAACCTATCCGCGATATCCCTTAATATCTTTACATCGGTGTTTTCTTTTATATCAAGAATCATTCTTGTCATAACGGTATTCTTTCAAAAATTATTTCACTAAAGTTAAGAAGATTTATTCTTAAAAATACTGTTAATTCTTGAATTTTCCGAATCAGAATGCGAGCTATTAGGAACGGCAAAAAACCCTTTTGATTTTTTCAGGAAACCTATACACAGCTTATGGTGTCAACAGCCTCATCTCTCCCTTGGACATAGTTCTATTTGGTCTGTTTTTGGTTCAATCCGTCATAAAAACTCGCGATGTCTTTCATTAAAGCGTCAATATTTACTTTGCTTAAAATTGTCTCTCGCTTATTAAGTTCCTCTATTCTTTCTTTGTTTTTAATCAATTGTTCGAGTTCTTTTGTTTTTTCATCTATTTCATTTATTAATTTGTTGACATTCATTTTTCTTTCTATTTCAGCCTTTTCCTCATTAAGTTCTATTTTATTTTTCTTTAACTGATTGATTTCATCATCAAGTTTTTTTATCTCGTCTTTATTCAAAAATTCCTTGACCTTGCTTTGGTGGACTTTAATAGAACGCTTGGATTCATCAATCGTATAATCATCCTTGGATAAAAATTCCAAATGCTCCAAAGTATAATCAATTATTTTATCTATAATCTTAGCTCTGACAACAATGTGTATTCCTTCATCTTTAAGAAGTTCATCAATCAAGGTTTTTGAGATAGGGTAAAGGCTCAAGAGGTTTTCCGCAAGATTTCCTACAAGGCTTTCCGCCGATTTACCCGGATATTTTTTGATAAATAAATCCACATTTTCTTTGACGGATTCTTTTCCAAAAACCATTAAAGAATCTCGGCAGAAATCGAGGTCTTCCCTAAAATCTTTGATTATGTCTTCTTTTGATGATTTGATCATATTTTCAAAAAAGCCAAGAATCACTGTTTTTTGCAAGCTGTTATTTTCGTCCATATTATATTTCCCAAATTAGAATGTATTCTTTTTAAAAAATTCTGACCTCACCTCGTTTGTGAAGAAATTCTTGATATCTGCAAAAGATAAGCTGTTTCTATCTTCTGATTGTTGTTCTTTTCTTATATCTTCCAATTCACTATTTAAATCGGAGGTTTTAAAGCTCATATCTAATAGATTTTTTTTCTCATCTATCATTCTGTCCAAAATCTTAGGATAATCATCTTGATTGGGATTACCTATCGGAATGTGCTCATCAAACCTGCCTTTTCTTATGCTTGCCTCGTCCAAACGATCATAAAAATTGGTCGCGGCAACAATAATAAGGTTCTCTATGCTCCTGTATCTTGTAAGGCAATCCAATAGAGTGCCACGTACTATTGAGTTACTATTATTGCTCGCTATGGCATCAAATTCATCGAAGAATAATACCACTCCCTTAGTTGCCGACTCATTGCTTGTTATGGTGCTTAATTTTGCAGCGGAATCAAACACAAGTTCTAAATTAATATTGGTCACTTCCGCCGAAGAAGAAATGATATCTTTAGAAAGTACTTTTATTAGATGCATTTTGTATTCGCCTGCGATGGCACCGGCAAACATAGTTTTCCCGTTTCCCGGGGGTCCATAAAACAAAATGCCCTTGGATTCAAGCTTGAGTTCCTTGCCCAATTTTTTCAGGTGCGGGGGTAGGAATATCAATCGGATATGTTCCTTGATTTTTTCCTTTTCAGCATTATAACCGATTATATTATCGAATCCAGTGGCTTTGAATGGATCATACTCAACCACCTCAAGGCTTTTTTTATTAGAGCCCAATTCCTTTATCAATTGCATCTCCGTTCTTTTTAAAACGGCATAAAAATGGCTTTCTACCTCGTTGGATTTTAATTTTTTCTCCCCGTCACTTTCTTTCAAACTGCCGCAAAAATTTTTAATGTCTCGTCCGGAGAAACCATCTGTCCTATCCAGAAACTTGTCAACCCAGTCGCCAAATTGGTCGAAATCGGGGATGTGAATTTTAAATATCCTCCTTATCTCATCTTTCTTTGGCAAACCAATTTCTATAACATCATTCAAGCGGCTTGTGATAGCACCGTCAAGAACATTTGGGCGGTTGGTGGCACCTATCACAAATATTCTGTCTTTTTGAGTGCCCGCTCCGTCAATATTCACAAGGAACTCATTGACGATGTCTTTAGTGAAAGAATCGCTATTCTGGCTTGACGAGTTCCTTGCCGGCAAAACAGTGTCTATTTCATCAACGAATAAAATCGAAGGAGCGTTCGCCCTAGCCTCGGCAAACAGCAATTTCACTTTTTGGGCAGATTCCCCGACATACTGCCCTTTCACATCAGAGAGCTTCACGCTTTTAAAATAGCATTGGTTTTCGTTAGCTATCATCCTTGCGATATGTGTTTTCCCTGTGCCGGGAGGACCGGTCAATATAAAACCCTTTTTAAATTCTTTACAGTTTCTATCAAGAAATCCCGCCAAAATTCCTTTTATCTGTTCCTTGGTTTCTCTTGATATTATGACATCTTCATCCTTTACGTTTTCCTCGATAGGAACGCTGATCGCCTCTTTGAATAAATTCTCATCTATTTGGTCAAGGACATCAGTGATATTTGTCTCCATAATATTAAAAAGCTGGTCAACACTAATACCATTTGAAGACAAGGCGGAAATAGTTGTGTAAAGCGGTTTGAAATCAATGATTCTTTTCCCCGCATACTTGGACAAATACCTCCATAAGAATGCGGAGAATAATTCATCGGTATCGGGTTTGCCAATGATAGTCACGTTTTTATCATCAATATTATAGTTAAATTCGGGAAATTTACTTGTGTTTTTTTGTATTAAAAACACAAAACAATTATTCAGCTGCTTCAATTTTTTTATTTCGCAAAAATATTCCGATGTTTTCTCGCTGTCCTTGTCATAAAACTTTGCCAGCCAATCAAAATCATTTATCAATAAGGCAAATTTATCGTCCGTATTTTGTTTGGCTGTATGGTGCAACTTCTTTATAGTGTTTATAATGCTTGCGCTATTTGATGAGGTGTCGGTGGACTGCGCGGTATCAGGTGGTGGCACATCAATCCCTTTTGTGGTAGTGACCTGTGGTTTTAGCTCCGAAGGTTCTTGGATTATTTGATCGCCGTTGATCCACAAAAGGCGATTATCCATACAAGAATACTCGGAATATCTTTTTATCAATTCATCCACTTTCAGTGTGCCAATATTAAAATCGAAAAAGAATTGATCTTCTACATAATTACCGGAAACAATGAACAACCTTTCTCCCTGCTTAATTGCCTTATCGACACATCTTAAAACCCTGTTTGACTCAAAAATATTATTATTCATGGTTTGCTTCTAAATATTTATCAAATATGTTTTCCAATTGTTTCAATTCTTTTGGTGAGCCATCAACGCCTGATTTGTTTAATATCAATTCTTTCAACTTATGATAATTATACTTATTGAACTGCGCTATTTTATCATATTCACCTTCATTGTCTTTTTGTGCTGCCATTATTGCATTCTCATCGTATTTTTTGTTTTCCTCTATTGAGGAAATAAGGCTTTCCAATTCCTCTATCTTCTGTTTATGTTCGGTTGGCAAATTATTGCCTTTTTTTCTCAAAGCATCGACTTCTTCCCGAAGTTTTTTACATTCAGATTCTAATTTTTCTTTTTCATCCTTTTTTTTCGCTTTTTCCCGTTCATATCCTTCCAATAAACCCCTGGTAGAACATTCGCTAATTGGGATATAAGCTTTTATTTTCACCAACGAACTTTTTCTTTCCCGATTGTCCTTGTGGCATTCAAAAAAATAGCGGAAAATATTATTACAAAGGGGATGCAGCAAAGCCAACTTTCCCGCAAACTGTTCAAATGAATCTAAAGACTTGTCGTATTGGGACTCTCGAAAGGAAGTCAAAAATTCTTTTGGATGGGCATTATAATATCCCAGCGTTTTTACATTTTCCTCGTCATAGCAGAACACTTCGTCTTCGTTATCCGCTATCACCTCTATCAATTCAGCCGCTTTAAGCATTGAGGTTCTCCATTAAAAATTTATATTGCGTTTCATAATTCTTCGGGGGTACCCCCGAGATAAAAATGTTGTTTTCGTTTTGCACGAATATTTCAAATTCCCTGGAATGTTTTGTGTAAAGTTCATCTTTAATCGGCAAAAACTTTTCGGACAAAAAAATAAAATTCTGGTTTGACGATCCACGAAGGTAGTTATTGTCGTTCTTGGTTTCATCATATACTTCGTCTATCAACAAGTCGATTTTTTTCAGCAGTTTGGTATTCTTTGATTGTAGAATGGAGGAATAAGCATAGCCTGTGAATAAAATCACATCCAAAGGTGTTTCCATTTTTACTATCGACAACAACTCATATAAGGCATCCGGCTGCTCAAGCGGTTCGCCTCCGGATATGGTTATTCCCTGAATACCTTTTACAGAATCAATTATTGCAAACATTTCCGCAACGGATATGTTTGTGCCGTTGTCTCCGTGTGAATCGGGAGCTATGCAAGCAAAGCATTTACGGCTGCAACCCTGCAGCCACAAACCAAACCTTTGTCCGGGACCTAGAACCGATGTCCTCCTCACATAATGATAGACGTTAAGGCGGCTCATCCCCTTGATTTTTCCTGTTTCATCGCAGATGTTTTACTTTTGACAACTTTTGAAATGACCGAGGCACCGTCCTTCGTAATATCCCCGAGCGGGATGCCTTCTTCCACCAACGCGTTGTAGATAGAATCCATACTCGTATGGCAATTGCCGGCTTCCTTGCCATTGGTCAGGACGTGGTTTATGTTGTATGAAATCTTGCCGTCATCGGATATTTCGGGTGAGAAATCAAGCACTTCTTCACCTAACGTACACTTAATTCTATAACCATCAATCGGGTTTTCATCTTCGCAGACTGTCGTTACCTCTATGTTATATTTCAATTTATGCAGCCCCTTAACAGTATCTTGGGTGATGGCAATGTTTTTCTTTAATTTTATGCTTTGCTCGATACACTTCTCTTTTAGCGCATAGTATTCTTTCCGCAAAGTCTCCAATTGCTTTTCTGCTTCGTCAAAATTATCACTGCCAATATTTTTTTCTATTAATGTTACTGACTTCAAAAAATTATCGTTTGAATCGTTTCTCAAGAATGTTCTTTCAAACTCAAGTGCGCTGACCATTTTTTTGTCAATGGGGTCCTCGACCACCGTAGTTTTGAAATCGCCGCTCACACTGCCCAACATAGACCGCAATTTGTTTGTTTTCATTTCCCATTCTGCATAATGGACTTCGGCATTTTCATTAACTTTGTTGATGCGCGTATTTATGTCGCTAAATGATTTGATGATTTCCACATCGGTTTTTTTTAGGAAATCATCAACCCCTTTTAATAAAGAATTGTAGTCCGCCGGGACAAACTTCATAGCTTTGGGTTTGTCTATTTTATCAAGGCTTTTCTCCACCGCCCGCTTCAGTTCGTTTGCTTCAATATTGTTCAACTTCATTACAGCCTGTTCTTCATAGTCATTAGCCATCTCGACCTTTTTATTTGCATTCTGTAATATTTCCTTAACTTCCATATAAACTCGCGTAGAAGAGTTATAAACAGAATCGGTATGTCTGGAAATCTCGGATTTTTTTGCCAATATTGTTCTTATTTCATTTTGTAAATGAGCGGCAGCATTATAATTCGCGTCTTGATAATCGGAACTGACTTTCTTACGTATCGCATCACCTTTCTGTAATAGTTCTTCCAGTTTACCGTTGAGGGAAGAATTTTTCATTTTTAAATCGGGGTTAGGCAGACTCTCAAGAGCTTGTTTAGCCTTTATTTTATGGTTAGCAAGAGCGGTTTCCAAAGATTGGATTTCCTTGAGGAAAACTTCCTTGTTTTTGCCCTTATATATTTTCAACACGGATATTTCCTCAACCAAATTTTCAATATCCTTCGATATTTTGGTAATTTCGCTGTTTTTCTTGAAAATGCCGTCATCAATATCGTTTTTAGCTTTATCGATTATCGCCTTGTTTTGACTGAGTACCGCTAACACCTCTCCGCATTTTCTGCCGCTCATCATCTGCCTCCTTTCACTAATCCTTTATGCGTTGTTGAATAACTGGGACTGTAAACCTCGATGTATTTCTTGAACGTAAGATCCTTCGGATTATCGATATCATCAAAACTTTTCCAATTAAATTCTTTGCCTTTGGCTGGAATGTTGATTTTATCGTCCACTGTTTTCAACCATTGATAGAATTCGACCTCTGTATCTGTCATAGGTATCTTATCATCTTTTTTTTCCTTCCCAATTTTCGAGACCAAATTTTGCAAAAAAGTTTCCTTATATTGTCCAATAATGCTGACTAATATGAAAATGTACGTGGAATCGCTTAATCCAGACTCAAGTTTCAGGAAGTTTACTTTGAGATGTTTGAAAGTCTCGGAATCGACAACACGTATTTTTTCTAAAAATGTTGCTGCAAAATTGACTTCTTCCATACTGTTTGCTTCTTCCTTTTCCTTTGCTATCATTTCTTTTTCACGTTTGAATTCATTGGAAAGTGCTAAGTACTGGGAATTGAGAGCCTCTTTGTCCTCCTTTATTTGCTTAATATTTTCCTCTAAGTCGCCTTTTTCTTTTTTCAAATTATCAAGGTTGGAGTTGGCTTCCTCAAGTTTTCTAATAAGAGCTGTCACTTTTTCGTCAAGACCTTCTTTTTCGGCAAGCAACTTACTTGAAGTTGCTTTGTCATTTTTGATATCTTTACACATATCCAGAATGGGAGAAAGTTTTTCATCAAGTTTGCCATCAATGTCGAGAATTTCCTTCTTTATCTCGGTATTCAAAGTAGCCGTTTCTGCAAGTTTAGTAACGATGTCTTTAATATCTTCGGAATAGCGTTTGTCAAAGTCGGCAAAACCATTCTTGAGTTTCTCTATCAACCCATTACTCAACTGTTCAAGTAACAACGGAATAGTTTCCAATTTTTCATAAACGATTTTACGATTATCGAGCATTTCTGTTGAAAGTTTATCGCCGATGTTTGTAATATCCTTGGGTTTAGCCAGTTCCTTGCTTAGCGATTCAAGGGATGATAAACGATCTGCAAAATTTTGCTCAAGGCTTACGTGGTTTTTGTGCATTTCTTCTACAATAGCGTTGTTGTCATAATCAACTTCTTCAAAAATTTTATCGATAAAGTTTTTCCATCTATTCTTTTTTTCGGACATCTTACGTTCTTTCTTCTTCTTTTTTGATTTACTCATATTACGCAAAATGCGGCTAAAATTGTAATTTTGTATAGTTTTTGTTTACAAAACAGGACTTTATTCTCAATTTCGCGTAACGTGAATGATTTAATAATATGCTTATTATTGACCATTTACTCAATCCTTAAGTTCAATATCAAAAATTGCTGACTTAGTATCATCCCCAGGTTTTTCACCCTTAAGTGTGAGGCAAACTTCTATTTTGCTTTTGCTATGAGGCTTAACCCACAATTCTCCTGAGTTTTTGCTTTTTATTATTCTGCTAAGTTTTGCGCTTCGTTTAATTGCTTCAGAACCCGGTTCCAATGTCTCGGGTTTCGGATGTTGTGTATAGTACATTTCCTTTTCAGACCAATCATTGTTAGTACCATAAGAAACCCAATCATTTACGGCGACATTTGAACTCAAACAAACTATAAACCTGTTATTTTTCAAAATTAGGAGATTGTGTGCAAACAAATTATCATGATTGCCATTACTGTGTGGATAAAAAATTCCGACATTGTTAAGAGCAAATTGTATCTGTCCAAGTGCTACCGCAGTCTTAGGCGTAATTCCATAAGCACCTTCATGCTCGTTGTTGATAAAATTGATTCTCTTTGATTTTCCTTCATCTTGGTCATAGCAATCTTGAAAATATTCCTTAAAAGCTTCGTGAACGATTGTACTTTTACTTGTATTACCTGACAAATAAATGAATACTTCTTTCATATCATATTTATTAATGCCGTATTTTTCAAGACGGACTCTGTTTTTGTTCATTGCTCCTTCAATAAAGGAACGGAAAGAGGAGACACTATTAAATATTTCGTCTTTAATATCATTGAGGATTTCACTTGTGCCAATTCGTAACTCTACAGTATGAGATGCTCCATTGATGTCAACTAATTCCTGAACTTCAACTATTTTATCTTCTGCATCAATATCGAATTTATGAAAGATTTCCCGTGATATTTTTTCTGATAGCATTATGAGATTGGCACCTCCGCTGTTTTTTAAGATATTTTCGTAACGTGCTTTTTCTGTCCACGTATAATCATCCGGGAGATTCAATGGTATTTTATATTCAGCCATAGTTGCTATATTATTTATAAAAAGTTTATATGAAATCTTGTTGATGAGTTTTTCGCCTCCAAGGTTGACATTGCCTCCCTGGTCAAAAATCTCGATAATGGTATCATTATAGCTTAAATTATCTTTATCTTCGTCATTGACTAAACGCCACATACCTGCACAAAAATCAAGTGTTCCACCACCAAAATCATATACAGCAAATAATTTTGGTTCTTGGGTATCCCAGCTAATGCACTCCTTGTCGGGGTTTTCTCGCTGGTCCAACACACTCCCCATATAGGCAACGGGCTCGGTACACTCAAAACCTACGTTGATTTGTTCCTGTAAAATTAATGGGAGGGCTTTCTTAAAACCAAATTGAATCGAAGCAATGATTTTATTCCTTATCTCACTGGTAAATTGAACAGGCATTGTCACTTTATATTTGGTAAAAAATTTACCCTTTCTACCCCGATTAATGGAGCGGCCAAGTACATAGGCATAAAAAGCTATTGGATCGAAGGATTCTTCATTTTGTTTTGCGGGGTTGCTGGTTAATTTTATTTCCGGTCTATTCGGGTTTGATGATCTGACCGATCTGAAAAACTCGAAATGACCCTTTTTGCTTATCGATTCCTGATATGGCAGATGCTTTAAATTAAGAATGATAGCTTCCAATTCCTTCCTTGGGATGTGTCTATTTTTGAGGTAATTAATGATTTCCTGCCCATGGGTGAAGTCGGAAGTTTTATTATCAGTTAAACTTCCCTTGATGAGGTGAGGCATACTTGTATTGGCGACATAGTTCTTGTGTATTTCCTCCCAATCAAAAACCATAATAGCGGTAGGAGATTCCCAACTAACAACTCGATTGCCCTCTTCAAGAATGTGATCCAATGGAATAAGTTCTGCCTGACGTCCTTTTTTTGCAACACAGGTCGATGAGCTGCCAAAGTCAACAGAGACAAAATCACTTTCCTCGGATGGTAATTGCATATACAGATCAAAAGGGAACTTAAATGTTTCTTTATATTTTGTTCCCCCTCGTTCAATTGTTATCTCGCCAACAAACCGAACTTTGGTTCCTTCAAAATCACTAAAAAATTCACGTTGTATCAAATCGGTATCAATCCATAAGAAAAATACTCCTTTTTCAGGTCCTCTTTCTATTTCAAACTCTTTTTTCAGTTTATTAGATTTTAATTCCTTAGTGCCATCCCATGCCACCCATTCAAATTTCATTGATTCTATGCCATCGTATATTTCTTGGCACAATTCTAATTTAATTTTTCTACGCCCGATTCCTGCTGATAACCCGGCATTTTTGTCTGTAAGTTCTGACAACACTATCTCATCCAACTTAAGTATTTCAGAATCGGTCACATCACAGTAATTGATTTTTGAAAGCTCTTCTATAGTAACTTCTTCTTTTTGTTGAATTTCATAGGTTTGTCCGGTTATTGTGATTTTTTTCTCTAAACCATTAAAACTATGCACTTTATCATTATCATTAAAAGGAGTTGAAAACGTAAATGAATCACATACAGGCAGATAAATTACATCATCGAAAGATGATAATTCCTCATATGACTTGGTATAAATAAACGTACCCAAATCGGTGTTTTTTTTAATTTTGAACCTAAAACTATTCATCATTAACATATCTTTATATTTCTTAAAAATTAAACCGGTGAGACTTCTTAACATTATTATGCTTCCTCTATATTGGAAGCATTAATAATTTGTACACCGTCCAAGATGAATCTGTCAAGACTTTTGTAAATGTCATTCATCTCCGATATTAGCTTGAGTACTTTCTGAAAGTCATTTTTCTGAATTTTGAAATTTTCCCTTAATATCTCAAGGTATTCCATTTCTTTAATGTGGATATCCTCATCAACTATTGCAACTGCAATAGCCTCAATAAAAACGGACTTTTGGGTAGCCTTTGAGCTTTCAGAAAATCCGGAAAGTATCTCAGAGAAAGATAAATCTTTGGTATGGTACATATCCTCTGACAAGTTCATTTCTTTTCTAAATGCCGATATAAGCATTTGTTCGGATTCTAAAACTTTTTCATCTGCTTTTGCGAAAAAATCCGCTAACTCCAAAAACAACTCTTTTTCTTTTAGCGAAAGGTTATTTAGATACATCACTCATCCTAAAAATTGAATAATTTATTGCGTTTTTATACCAAACCAATTACAGTGTGAATTTGATAATTAAATATTTACAAAAATTGGGTTCTCATATAGCATTCAGTCCGTCTTGTTTCAGTTTGGTATTATTAACAGGAACAAAATGAGTTCCCATAATACCCCAAATGAGGCTTTATTATTATGGTATTTGTGCATACATATTTAAAATACAAACAGGAAGAAAAGGTATGCCACAACAGCCCAAAAATATTTATCTGGAGTTACCTCGTTTATTTTGCAGTACAATTTGATAGAACCTATAAATTGAAAATTAAAACAACCAACATTGTAAAAATAATATGCAAAATTATAATTTCTTTTCCATTTATACAAAAGTTTTTTAACATTTTTTTCAAATATATCATACTTGACCATTGGACAATAGACCCTAATGGATGGTATTTCTCTTTATTCACTAATGTATCTGCCTCTACTTTTAGCTCTTCAATAGTTCCAATATTATTAACTCACGTTACGCAAAATGCGGCAAATTGTCTGAATCGCGGATTAACCTGATTATCCGAACTGTTCTTAAAATCCGCGATTCATTAAATTTTACGTGTATATTTTTGTTAAAGTA
>CAIYTF010000209.1 GCA_903929035.1 uncultured Ignavibacteriales bacterium | reverse complement strand
GTGAGTGACAACTCACGGGAGAATGATAAAAAGCATCTATGTCCCAAAAGGGGGCAAATTCACGCCGCGTAGTTAGTTCGCCCCCCTTCGGGGGGACGTTATTTGTTTGGGCTTACTTTTCCGTGAGTTAGCACTCACGGTTATTCAAATTTAGTCCCGTTGGGACAAATTCAAGAACAGGCTGAGTAGTTACCTAATTTTTTATATTTAGCGCGTAAGCAAGAAGACTTACAATCTCGTGTTTAGTAAAAGGTTTGGATATATAGTGCGTGAATCCGCTTTCTAAAAAGCGTTCGCGGTCACCTTCCATCGCGTACGCGGTAAACGCTATCATTGGAATTTCGCGATAGTGGGCATAGTGTTCTTTTACAGTTTTTAATACATCAATACCGGATGTGCCTCTTCCTAAACTAATATCAAGGAACACTGCATCATATTTATTTTCGCCCATAAGAGATACAGCAGTTTCGGCATCCGACGCGATTGCCACATCCGCCATATTTTGCAGCATTATCCGTGCTAAATTGAGCGAAGATGCATCGTCATCAATTACGAGTACCTTATAATGCTTTGGCATTGTTTCAACATCATAACCCGTGGCGGGACTTTGCTTATATTGAACATAAAGACCCTGACTTTTTATTGGCAGGCTGACCGTGAAAGTGCTTCCTGCTGATGGAATACTCTGTAATGAAATTGAACCGCCAAGAAGCTCGACATATTTTTTAGTGATGGTTAAACCCAATCCGGTGCCTTCAAACTCGCGGCTATAACCTTCGCTTGCCTGACGAAATGGATCAAAAATAATATCTTGCTGAATGGCAGGTATTCCTATTCCTGTATCCTGCACTTTAATTTGTACAAAGCCTTTATCTTCCAAAACACTGATAGTAACTTTTCCCTTAGCAGTATATTTTATTGCATTGCCGATAAGATTGTTCAGAACAGAATCAATCATTTGAAGATCAGAAGTGATAATGATCTCGGATTCAGCAGGATGAAAATCAATAGGCACTTTTTTATTGTCCGCGAATGTTTCATATAAGCTCAAAGTAAATTTAACAGCTTCATTTACTTTAATTTCACGAAGAACTATATCTTGTTTATTTGCCTCAATTTTTGAGAGGTTCAAAATCAGGTTAAGTGTATTTAGAAGCCTTCTTCCTGATTGCTGAATTGTTTCAGCCATATCTTTATGCTTTTCATAAGATAGTTCCTCTGCAAGCAGTTCAGAAAAGCCCAATATTCCATTCAACGGCGTGCGGAGTTCGTGGCTCATATTGGCAAGAAAGCTTGATTTGAGCCGACTCATTTCAATGGCTTTTTCTTTAGCTTCAATTAAATTGATTTCCGCGAGTTTTCTATCCGTAATATCCTGAATAACTCCTATCATACGGTTTAAATCACCGTTTGAATCAAACTCAAGTTCACCAAAACCGGCAACCCACCGGATTACGCCATCAGAAATACGCTGAATCCTATATTCCTTATTAAATGAATTATGTTTGCTAAATATTTCAGTTTGTAAATAATCAAGCATCATTTGCCGATCATTGGGGCACACTATATTTATCCAAGTCATTACCGATTTTTTAAAATCCGATGGAATTCCGAAAATTTCATCCAGCACGGCAGAACTTGTCCAATTATTTTCTTTAATATTATAAGTATATGATCCTATGCGTCCTGCTTGTTGGGACCTTTTAAGAATATATTCGCTTTCCTGAAAGGCTTTGGTCGTGAGTTTATAATCCGTAACATCGCGGGAAATCCCGAAAACATATTTTTCATCTATGGGAATAGAGTAAAGGATAGCTGTTCGCTGAGTTCCATCAGGGCGGACATAAATAGTTTCACCGTGATTAATTACATCCATATTATCCTTGAGTGTTCTTAATCGATTATCTGAGCCAAAAGGCGATACTTCGGCAGTAGATAAATTTTTCAGTTCGGCAACCGAACGCCCGGTTAATTTTTCACCGGCGGCATTCGCGGAAACAAATTTTCCGTTAGTTATATCAACAATAAACACCGCGTCAAGAGAACGCTCAAATAACATCCTGAATTTGTTTTCACTCTTGAACAGGGCATCGCTTGACATTTTTTGTTCCGTGATATCATCAACAAGCAACAGCAATACATCTTTATTGTCCATAATCATCATTTCAAAATGAATATCGGCAAGAAAAGTAGAACCGTCTTTTTTACGGTGAGAATCAAAACCTGTCAGCTGCATAAAGGCTTTTTCGCCATTTGCACTAATATCCTTACTATCAGCGTAAATTAGCTCTGAAACATTTTTGCCTATCATCTCTTTTTTTTCATATTGGTATAACCCGATTGCAGCATCATTCGCGTTGATAATTTCAAGAGTGTGTAAATTGGCTATAATTGCCGGAAGAGGCGATCCGTAAAATAGCTTTGTAAAAATTTCGGAGCTTTCATTGGATTTCTTATAAGCAGATTCGAGTATTTTCATTTCACGAATAATAAGCCCGTAGAGTAGAATAGCAGTTATCAGAACATACGAAAAACCCTTAAATATAGAAATCTCTGTAAGCAAAACAGCATTATCAGAAATATAAAAAACTAACATATCACTGAAAAAAATCCAGAATATGCCGAATACAGTATAGATAATGACTGTTCTCAGCGGGCGTGTCCAGCTATTGATTGAGGCTTGGCGGTTGTTAGTGTTATTCAATTTGCCAATCATTTCCGAGGGTTTCTCTAATTAAGGTCAATTTTGCAACGCGAATATGATAATACTGAAGAATATTATCTGAAAATTATAACAATTGTTTACTCATTTTCTTAATCTTATCAAAAATGGTAACTACTCAGCCTGTTCTTGAATTTGTCCCAAAGGGACTAAATTTGAATAACCGTGAGTGCTAACTCACGGAAAAGTAAGCCCAAACAAATAACGTCCCCGAAGGGGGCGAACTAATGCGGCGTGAATTTGCCCCCTTCGGGGACATAGATGCTTTTTATCATTCTCCCGTGAGTTGTCAC
>CAIYTF010000208.1 GCA_903929035.1 uncultured Ignavibacteriales bacterium | reverse complement strand
GGCCTTTTCAATATCAAAATTATATTCATTTTTATTCATAACACAATTGTAACTATATTTTATGAACTGTTATCACTTATTTTTAATTCATTCCTAAGTTGATTTTGCTTGATTCTTCTGTTTTAATAGAACTATTCCGAACCCGAATAAAGGAAAAATCTTTTTTTTATAAATTAGCCGAAGATCATTCTGATTTTTGTATTTCTGTCGTAACTTATTATGAGGTATTAGCCGGAAGTTCTCAAACATAGAATTCGTTTTGGAATGAGTTTCTTGAAAAGATAACAATCATTAACTTTGATTTAGTATGTTCTAAACAAGCAGTACAAATTTATAAAGAACCGCGTAGAGATAATCGGCTAATTGATTTAGCGGATATATTTATAGCAGCAACTTGTTTAGCTAAGAACCTCGAAATTGCAACTCTCAACGCGAAACATTTTGAACGAATAAAAGAGTTGAGGCTTATTCAGAGATAGAGATGCAGGGTATTCTTTTTGATATTTTCAAACTTACTGCATCTAAAAACGGAGAGTAATATGAGATAATAACATCTTAGTAAACATTATATCAACATTTCTTTCTTTTTCTATGGGGATATTTTCGTAATTTTATATTCCAATTATTTGAATATTATCAGATAATGCTTTGTTCAACCCCGAAAGGAAATTTATATGACTAAAAATATTAAGCTCAATGCTTGGGTAGAAGAGATGGTCGCTCTCTGTCAACCTGATAAAGTTTATTGGTGTGACGGCTCTGAAGATGAATATAATAGAATGACCGATCTGTTAGTCAAAAAAGGCTCGTTCCTAAAATTAAATAAATCAAAACGTCCAAATTCGTTTTACGCCGTTTCCGACCCCACGGATGTTGCCCGTGTCGAAGACCGTACATATATTTGCTCGTCAAAAGAAGAAGATGCAGGTCCTACCAACAATTGGATGGAACCGAAGGAAATGAAAATAATTCTCAAGGATTTGTTCAACGGTTCAATGCGCGGGCGAACGATGTATGTTATTCCTTTCAGTATGGGGCCTATCGGCTCGCCAATTTCTCAGATCGGGGTTGAACTTTCCGACTCGCCTTATGTTGTCTGCAGTATGCGCATTATGACCCGCATTGGGACAAAAGTATTAGACCATCTTGGCGAACAAGGTGCATTTGTTCCTTGCCTGCATTCTGTCGGGTCCCCTTTAGAAGATGGCAAACAAGATGTTCCTTGGCCCTGTAACAGTATTAAATACATAGTGCATTTTCCTGAAGAACGCGCGATATGGTCTTATGGCAGTGGATATGGCGGCAACGCGCTGCTTGGGAAAAAATGTTTCGCGCTGAGAATCGCGTCTGTTATGGCACGCGATGAAGGTTGGCTTGCCGAGCATATGCTTATCTTGGGCATCACCTCGCCGGAAGGAAAGAAAAAATATATCGCGGCTGCTTTTCCCAGCGCGTGCGGAAAAACTAATCTCGCGATGATGACACCAACTCTCCCGGGTTGGAAAATTGAAACTATCGGCGATGATATCGCGTGGATGAAGTTTGGAACGGATGGAAGATTGTATGCAATCAATCCAGAAGCAGGGTTCTTTGGTGTCGCGCCGGGAACTTCTATGCATACAAATCCCAATGCAATGCTGTCTTTGACAGAAAATGCAATATTTACAAATGTTGCCCTTACTGAAGACAAAGATGTCTGGTGGGATGGAATGACCGATGAGAAGCCGCTGCACTTGATGGACTGGTTACGCCGTGACTGGACACCGTCACTTCAAAAACCTGCTGCTCATCCAAACGCGCGATTCACAGCACCTGCAAAACAGTGTCCGGTAATGGATGCAGCTTGGGAAGACCCGGCAGGGGTGCCGATTTCCGCGATTTTGTTTGGCGGAAGAAGAGGCTCAGTTATTCCGCTTGTTCACGAAGCTATGGACTGGAATCACGGGGTTTTCATTGGCTCGATGATAGCCTCCGAAACTACTGCCGCGGCAGCCGGAGCAGTTGGTCAATTGCGTCACGACCCGTTTGCTATGTTACCGTTTTGCGGATATAATATGGCTGACTACTTTAGACATTGGGTAGATATGGGAACAAAAACCACCACTGATAAACTTCCTTCAATGTTCTACGTGAACTGGTTTCGTAAAAATGAACAAGGCGAATTTATGTGGCCCGGGTACGGCGATAATATCCGAGTATTGAAATGGATATTTGAACGTACGGAAGGAGTTGAAAATTATTCTGAAATCCCGTTTGGTAAGATACCGAATATATCGGCAATTGATGTTCACGGCTTAGATATTAGTGATGAAACACTTCATCAATTATTCAATGTAAGCCACGAACAGGTTCTGCAGGAAATTGATGAAATTAAATCATACTACAGCAAATTTGGCAAACATATACCAAAAGAATTACTTGAACAAGCCGATAAACTTGTGCAAAGAGCAAAGTAGTTTAAAAATATGGCATTGTTAATATAGTTAAGAAGAAAATCAAAAAATATCTTTCTACACATCAATGAAATTATGATGTTTAAATGTAACAACGATATAGCTAAGGGCTCGTTCATAAATAACCTTATCAATTTATAGTGCATAGATGCGAAGGTTATCTTTAGAAGATATAAAAGTTATTTCTGAACGAGTCCTATACTAATTTAACAATGACCTTATTTTCTCATTTGCTCACATATTATTATATTTACACATATTATTTAAATTAAAAGGAACCAAAAATGGGTAGAGGTGATAGAAGAAGCAAACGCGGGAAAATATGGCGCGGCACTCACGGTAAAACACGTCCTAAAAAAGGCAATCCAACAGTGCAAAAACCTGCAAGCAAAAAAGCATAACAACTGTTGTCGCCTGCTATTAAAAGGGATTTCTGGTTTTTTGAACCGGAAATCCTTTTTATTTTATAAATATAACTTTAACATCTTTAATAAAGCCTTTTTTCGTAACTGTTTAGGTAAAAAACTATCAAAAATGATTGTAATAGCAACTTGCGAACAAGATAAAATAAAGAATTTGGGTAAGGTACTAAGTCCTTGTAAAGAAATAACATTTACTTCTTCTAATATCTAACCTTTGCGGTCTTCGCGTGAGAAAGGGTTAATGTTATTTCTGAACGAGTCCTAAATGCAAAAACACCTTTTGAGGCTATTGGAAAAAGGTATGAGTTAAAACTACAACTTTTTCAACAAACACCTTTGGACTTTAAATTAAAATTATTAACTTTGAAACAAAATTATTATTCAACTTTTCTTAAACAATTTTGTGATACTTGACACTTATGGGTAATATCGGTTTCTTATATAAAAATCTGAACAATAGTATTAAGGTTAGTTTAAGTTCTTCTTTGGGATTAAATTTATCGAAACCGCTTCAGGTGGCAATAATGCCAAGCAGACGCTGCAATGCACGCTGTTTGATGTGCAATTGCTGGATGGAAGAAAATGATTATATCAGTTCTGAAAATATTCTGAAATTGCTTAAGGAATTGAGGGAATGGCTGGGAAGCAATTTCTTTGTACAAATTTCCGGCGGTGAACCACTTATATTTAAGGGCATTTATGACATTTTTCAGTTTTGCAGTGACAATGATATTATCTGTAAAATAAGCACGAACGGAATGCCGCTCACTGAGAAAAATTGCGATAAAATAATAAAATCAGGGCTTCGTTTTCTGTCCGTATCTCTGGATAGCCATATACCGAAAATTCACAACAAATTTAGAGGTGCTGACAATGCATTTGAGACAGCCACAAAAGGTATTGAGTATCTGGCAAAAAATGGAAATATGACACTGGGGATATCAACAATTATTATGGGTGACAATATCAGCACCTTAAAGGACTCGGTAGAATATTTCTTAAGTATGCCGATTCACAGAGTGTTAATGCAGCCTATTGGTGTATGGACAGAAGAACTGCCGATGGAGAAATGGCCGGAGTTCAAATATTGGATTAAGGACAAGGAAGTTTTGAAGAGTTTTATCGAATATCTTATGGCAAAGAAGAAGGAAGATTTCCGATTGATTAATACCGATCGGGATATTAAGGAATGGATCATCTATTTTGATAATCCTACAACGAGTGTTGATGTTAGCCTAAAAAAGTGCAATATTGGCTATGATAGAATTAGTATCAATAACAAAGGCGATGTTGATTTGGGCTGTGGAAATATTGATACCATTGGCAATATTAAAAAAGACAGTATGCAGGATATGTGGAATTCTCCCAAAGCGAATATGATTCGTCAGGAAATGATGAAATGTTCCTTGCCCTGCACCTATAATTGTTTCAGACCAATGACGCTTCAGGAAAAAATTCATAAGGCTCAAGTTTTTGTGAAATCGGGACTATTTTCCAAAAAATCGTAACCTGAGAGAATAATTAAAATTCCTGTAACTACTCAGCCATCTACCAAAACGAGCTCTGATTATGAAAAAATGGTAACTGTTTAGGTTGTATTAGAGAAATCAAAATTCGAAGAAGAGAAAACATTGGATAGTTCTTCGAAAATATTGAATTTGTTTTTTCTTAAAGAGGAAAGATAGCCTTCAATACGGGCATAAACTTCCGCACCGTGAAAAGAGCGAAAACAACCGGATATTTTTTGTTTCAGCTTCATCGGACGAATATCCCTTTCAGCTTGATTATTTGTAAACGGC
>CAIYTF010000207.1 GCA_903929035.1 uncultured Ignavibacteriales bacterium | reverse complement strand
GGGGCAAATTCACGCCGCGTAGTTAGTTCGCCCCCTTTCGGGGACGTTATTAGTTTGGGCTTACTTTTCCGTGAGTTAGCACTCACGGTTATTCAAATTTAGTCCCTTTGGGACAAATTCAAGAACAGGCTGAGTAGTTACTCTTTTTCTTTTCTTTCTTTCCCCAATATTCCTGATAATATACTTTGTAGAAAAAAAACTCGGCTATTGTTGTGAAAAGCAGCGGTATTGTTGATGCATCAAAATAGTTATGCAGCCGCGTGTTTTCTTTAATTGAATCATAAACCATTCTATATATTCCCCCGTATTCATTGATTGGTTTGCTGATTATATCGGATAGTGTCCAAGCAACTGCAAAGAGAATACCGATTAAGCCTACGTGCAGAAGACCTGTAGTGAGGTTTTCTGCCTTGAATTTTTTATAAAAGATATAAACAACAAAGAAAAGATGAATAAGAAGTATAAGAATATTTATCATAAGAATATCCGGTAAATAGTATTACTGATTATTTTGATTATTTAATTTCTTATGGAAATAGACGGTTGAAAGAATCCCGCCTAACACACCCATAATGAAATTGGTTATTACATAACCTATTGCCGAGAGAAAAGTATAAAATGCCGAGAAACCTTTTGTGTTAATTTCTATAACAGCATTTTTGAACATAGACATTAGTTTTTCTAACTCTGCCCCCGGCGGCAGTATTACTCTATAAGTTTTTTCTAATTCGGGAAAAAAAATTGCAAAGTCATTAGATTTTGCAAAATACGTTATCAAAGTCTCAAAAATAGTAGTAAAGACGGCTGCAGATAGTCCCGTTATAACACCCATAAATATTGACTGGTTGAATTTTATTTTATACACTCCATCACTAATACGAAAATGAATGTACATTGCAAGATAGACGGCAGCCGGAACAGCCATACAAAAAGTTAAATTGCGGATAATCGGTACTGTTGTTATAACGGAAGCCGCGAATCCCATCACTATTGCAGGGGAAAATCTATTTTTCATTCAGTTTTCGAAATTGAGAATAATAAAATTGTAAGTATAAGTTACTGCTTGCTATCCCAAAAAGCCCGCCTGTGAAACAAGCAGCGGCTTTGCTATACGTAGAAATATGTAGTATCAATCGTCCTACATCAATTAACATCGGAAAGCAAACTGCAAAAATAACAAAAAGAGTCATCATTTTAAATTTTTTGATGATCCCGAAAATGAGTACTATTCCAAAACCACAATAAATGCCCAAACATCGCGCGCATACAGGAAATGGAGAATTGTTAATAGATAATGTTCTTTCCGGAAGCTGCAGGCAAACAGATTTATATAAGAGTTTACTGACCACTTGAAATGCCGGCGAAAGATGGAAACTCGATGCGATTAGCGGCACGAACAATCCTGCTATCCACGCGAAAAGGATTGCCGTGAATACTTTGGCAAAATGATTCTCGAGATACTGATTCATTGTTTTTCTATACTCCTATATAAAGCTGTTTTTGTCAAGGCAAACACGATGCCGTTTTTTATATTAACTTTAATTATATTCTCATTAATATTGGCTGCAAATTTAACCCATCCGCTTCCTGATTTTGTAATATCTTTTTTATATAATAAATTTCCTGCTGCCCCAAGCAAAACACTCTCTGTTCCTGCAATGGAACTAAAAGCCTCCGGCAGCGGAACTATCGAGAGTCCGTTCCCAAAGAAATCATAAGCTATCAAGCGCGATTCATCTAATACTGAAAGTACAGTTTCATTCAACAGCAATAATTTCCCCGGCTTATGGAGACTAAAATTCCCCATATTAATTCCGCCAAAATCCATAATAAAACTTCCGAACGGATCAAATTTTGCCACGCGGTTATTTTCTGAATCAAGGATAAAATAATCTCCCTGCAAGTCAATAATACAGTCGGAAGGATACCTAATTTCTTTGAAATTTCCGAATCCGGAAAGCTGAGTAATAAGTGAGCCGATATAATTCAAGTCTTTATCAAACGACTGTACACGGTGGTTGTTTTTATCCGTGACATAAACCGTTAGGAAATTCGAAAAAATTGCCGAAGGTGAATCAAAAAGTCCGGCTGCCCATCCAAAACCGCCGCCTCGCTTTATTTTATTACCATTAAAATCAATCTCTAATATTTCTTGTGTTTGTCCCTCGATTACATAAAAATTATTTCGTATAGAAAAGCAAAAATCAATTGCCGAAGAAAACTCTGCTATCGGTTCAAATTGGATATTTTCCTGCGCCAACAGCGGATTACTTTTCAACAAAATAAACAACATTAGAATAGGTATTCCTCCTAATTTACGCTGATAATTTGTTTGGGGGCTGCCAATTGAGAAAATTTTCATATTGTTGCTATATTGTTTAAGAAAATACTTTTTAATGTAGTAAAAAAATAAGATATTTATTTCATAATATGTTAAATTTTCGGTTAATTGTTAAAAATCTAAAAGGAAGTTGCTGCTTAGGGCTTGTCAAGAAATAACCTTTACAACTTCCAACATATAACCATTCGCGGTCTTCGCGTGAGAAATTGTTAATGTTATTTGTGAAAGAGCCCTTAATGACATATATTGCTCAGGATAAAAAACATTTTATCGCGGTAGCTATGGTCAAAACTATACTTGCTTTATAATCTTAAAAGACAAAAGTATCATTCAATGTCAAAAGAAATAGTCTCAGTTACAGTTCCGGGTAAACTTAAATACTGTCACTTTATTAGTGACGCGAGCGAGCTTTTATTTAAGTCGAAAATTAAATTTTACAGTGAAGAACTATACAATAATTTCATACAGGATATGCGAATTGTTATGTATGAATTATTTTCAAATTCAGTTACACACAGTAAAAGCGAAAAGATAATTGTCTGCCTCGAGGTTGATGATAATTTCCTGAACGTGATTATTAAAACAAAATCAGTGGGATTTGGAATTAAACAAATTGATTTATTTACTCCCGGTAGCAGCGACCACCCCATCACTTTCCCGCCATATCCCGAAGAATTTATCGGGAATCAATATGTATTATATCGTGATTATGAAAATGAAGTATTTTGTACAGTGAATAATCAATTCGATGTCAGCCTGATTAATAAAAAGAACATTTATCATAGGTCTAAAGAAGCCGATATACCTGAACATTACGGATTAAATTTGATAACCAAGTTAGTCCACCAAACAAAGTACTTTAGAGATGAATCCGGTATTGATAATTTCGTAATCACCAAACAAATACGTTAAAAGAAACTCGCTCTTTTATCAAAATCGTTATCTAATTCACGGAATATAGCCGTTTTTGAATGTCTCTACGGGACTTAGCCGCGAATCCGGTTGAAATATTGAGTTTATAAGCCATTTAGCCCTTGTAAAGAAATAACCTTTACATCTTCAAAATCTAACCTTTGCGATCTTCGCGTCTTGGCGTGAGAAAGGGTTAATGTTATTTCTGAACGAGTCCTTAGTATCAACAATCGAAAATCTACAACAATGGAATAATTTTTTGCAGCATTGCTATTAGTCCGGGTAAATCATTTTTTTACAGTTCTCCATACTTCCTCCACATCATCATATTCGTGTATCAATAGATTTCGCATTGATTTCATTTCTTTCCAAGGTAATTCAGGATATTGATTTTGAAATGTCCTGCTTATTCTTTGGGAAGCTTCACCTATTATTTCAATCCTTCTTATCACCGCATCCTGATTCCGGCAATCCTCAAGGAATTCCGCGAGAGTCACATTTCTTGTATATTCTACAGCCTTAACAGCCGAGTTTAATATATCCATAAAATATGCCGGTTCACGCTGCATAAATAATCTGCACGCTTTCTAAAATAGATGTTTTCCTGAAAATATTGTTACTCTTCCCAACTGCTTTCCTGCCTACAAAATCAACCTGCCTGCCAAGAATATCTTGAAGTTCGTCTTTCATTCGGGCAATATCAAAAAGCGTATGTTCCGATTTTTCCCTGAAAGTAACAAGAAAGTCGATATCGCTCTCCAAATTAAAATCATCCCTAAGAATTGAACCGAATACGCTCAATTCTATAATCCCGTATTTATTACAAAAATTATTAATCGCGGTTTTGTTAATAATCGAATCAATATTATTACTCATAACTTCATTCCTGTTCATATTACTTCTTTTACAATTTACTCTGCAATTATAATCTATTCTTACTCAAAACTGTCTGAATCTGGATTTACAGGATTTCACGGATTAAGAAAGCTGTTTCAAAAAAATCCTTGCAATCCTTTAATCCTGTAAATCCTGATTCAGACAATTATCTTGAACTGTGATTTCTGTGATTAAAATGATTACTATGAAAAAGTCCGCAACATACTGAAGCTAATCATTCTCATCATACTAATCACAAAAATTCCATCTAACTGTCTATAAGTTGTTGATATTTAAACACTTGCAAATGCGATATTTTCAGCCGGAATCAGCAGTGAAATGCCAAAAGTTAGCTGATCTTCGCTATTTTGC
>CAIYTF010000206.1 GCA_903929035.1 uncultured Ignavibacteriales bacterium | reverse complement strand
GGGGGCGAACTATCTATGCGGCGTGAATTTGCCCCTTTCGGGGACATAGATGCTTTTTATCATTCTCCCGTGAGTTGTCACTCACGGTTATTCAAATTTAGTCCCTTTGGGACATAATATCCGTACCGTATATTTTCTTGATTTCAGGAGACTGAGTAGTTACGATTTTATTATTTGTTACACTCACAAAATTTTATAAACATTATTTGGAGTAATATTATGCTGAAAAATGCTATATATGCTTTTTTATTATTTTTTGTTGCTTTTCTTTTATTGTCAAATACTATTTATTCTCAAAAGAGTAATACCGTTATGGGGATTACGAATACTGAAGCCAAAGAAGGTAAGGACTATACTATTAGCTTGCAGCTCTACCAATCAGTAAGACCATCGCAAATTTTGATTTACTATCGTTCATTTGGTGAGTCTGAATATAAAGTTGGTGATGTTTCGTTACAAGGTTCTTCTGCTGAATTCACTATTCAATCAGAAAAAATAGTTCCTCCTTCACTTGAATGTTATTTTGTCATTAAGTTTCAAAACTCAATTGAGAATTATCCGATTGGAGCTCCTGCTAAGGTGCAGCCCATCCAAGTTCGCGTTTTGCCAAAATCGCCTAAAGATAAGGAAATTATAGTTCTATCTCCTGATAGCGATAAACCGGTGGCTGAAAGTGAGCTTTTTGTATCCATTTCATTATTACAGGCAACATCTGCAGTGAATAAATCCGCGACTAAAGTATATATTGATAATACAGATGTATCTGCAAAAGTAGTTTTGGCCGGCGATATGCTGTCTTTCAAACCTAGTAATTTTCAGTTAAAATTACCTAGAGGTCGGCATAACATTAAAGTTGAACTGTATTCGAAAAATAAAAAATTATATCACAGTTCAATAAGTTCATTTCTATTAATTAGTGATGAAGAAGCAGCAAGGGCTGCATCAAGTTTTACCTATAAAGGGAACTTAATGACTGAAAGTAGAAACGAAAATATTAATAGTATAAATACTTTGTATAATAATGTTTCATTAAATCTTGATGGTAATTATAAAAAATGGGAAATAAATACAATAGTTTATGTTACGTCTGAGGAAAAACCAAGTTTACAGCCAAATAACCGCTTTTCTTTAAATGTGAGAAATAATTGGCTTGAATTGAATATGGGGGACCATAACCCTAACTATCCATCTCTTGTTTTAGCAGGGAAAAGGATTCGCGGAGTAACCGGTGCAATAAATTTAGGATTTTTTAACATCATTTCAAGTTATGGAGAAATTACTCGACCTGTTGAGGGAGTAGCGACTGCACTGTATTACCCAACTGATACTAACTATAATCCGGTTGATCCAAATATAATTAATGTTAACTATAACGGCTATACTAAAGCTTATCTTAGCAGTTTTGGCACTTTTTCTAGGAAATTATTTGCCATACATCCATATTTTGGCAAGGGTGAAAATTTTCAAATTGGTTGGACATATTTACATTCATCTGATGATGCAAAGTCAATTAATTTCGGTATAGGACCTCAAGAGAATTTGGTATTAGGAACAGATTTAAAGATTGGAATAGACCAGCAAAAAATAGTATTGAATGGACAAGCAGCTATCAGCATTATTAATTCCGATATTACTTATGGGGATCTCTCTGACGAAGAACTTAAATCATTTCTGAAAAATGCGGATTCGACTATTAAATTCGAAGATATAAAAAAATATAAGGATATTGCACAAAAATTTATCACCATAAATAAGTTTATCAAACCCATTAATTTTCAGAAATTATCATCATTGGCGACAGATGGAGCAATTGCTATAAACTACTTTGGTAACTTTTTGAAAGGTTCTTACTTATACCGCGGTTCAGATTATATTTCTTTTGCTAATTCTTATCTTCGAACCAATATTGCAGGATACAATGTTCTTGATAGATTACGGCTTTTTGATAACAAACTATTCTTATCTTTATCCTATGAAAGCCTCAAAGATAATCTTCAAAAAACAGCCCGAAGTACCACAACTTATAATAATATGTCCACATCAGTATCATATTATCCTAGGAATACGCTGCCAAATTTCCTTGTCAGCTATACACTCAACAGCAATGCAAACGATTTGACTCGGCCTGAAGATTTTCGCAGTCGAGTGAAAGATAAATCTTTCAGGGTTTTTACTCAAGTTTCTTATGAATTTTTCTATATTAGAAATCATTCCGTCTCATTAGGTTTTTCAATTGGCGGCAGAGATGACCAAAGTTATAGCAATTTTGATGCTAAAAACTATTCTATCAATTTCTCGCACTCGACCAAATGGACTGATAAACTGCAGACAAGTTTTAATGCTGTTCAGAATAGTTCATCACTTAATAGACCTATGCCTTTACCTCCTAACAAATTGAATTACACAACTCTAACCATCTCGGGAAGATATATGATGCTTGAGAATAAACTTATTTTAAGCAGTTCGCTTAACCCATCATTTGGTGACTATAAGAAAGTGGGTATTGATGCAAGTGCTCAATATAAAGTGCTGCGGAATCTTTCATTGCAATGTGTAATTAGGTATATAAAGAACTCAAAAATTCCCGATGTAACTACCCAGCTATATAATGATTCCGTTGCCGGTTTAACAGCTAAATTTACTTGGTAATACTTTCATATAATACTTATATTCATATTATTCTCCTGATATATTCAGGTCGGCTTTTGTATTTAACTAAAAAAAATTATGGAACACCTAAAAAAATATTTTACATTCTTAACAAAACCATTGATCTGCATAGCAATTTCGTTATTCGTGATTGTAGTTTCTCAAGAACTATTTTTTTCAATAGGACCTTTAAAAGAAGTAGAACAGAAACACATAGATGAACGCTTTAAAAGGCGGGGTGTAGTTTCGATAAAGGACACTGCTAATGTTGTAATTGTTGAAATAACACAAAGTACTTATGACGCTATTCCAAACAAATGGCCTTGGCCAAGAAGCGTGTATGCAAAAGTTATTGATAATTTGAATCGTGCCGGTGCAAAAGCAATTGGAATAGACGTTGTTATGTCAAACCAAATAATTGATGCTGAACAGGGGGATTCGATTCTTCTCCACACCATTCGCAAATATCATAATGTTGTTGTTTCCGGGAAAATCGATATTAAAGAATCTAATATTGTATCGCAGAATATAAGTAAAGGAATAAATATTGAAATAGAATCTGCCGGATATCAAGTTCAGAAAACAGATGAAGATTATGAAAATATTTTTTTTAAAGCTGATAGTTCAATTGGTATAGTCCAAGTATCGAATGACAACGATGGCGTTGTTAGGTGCTATATGCCTTTTGTTTTATCACCCTCCGACAAATTTATTCCTACTTTTTCTTTTGGAGTGTTGAACAAATATTTTGGATTATCAAGCGAAACTATTGCAGCTAATTCTAAATTATATTTTGATATTGCTGATAGAAAGATTCCGAAATTTGATAATACTTCTATGCTTTTGAATTATTATGGACCAAGCAGAACATTCAAATATGTTGATTTTTCACAAGTGCTGGATGATTCAACTTTCAAAACCAAAGAAGAAATCGAATTTGATGCTGACATTAATGAATGGGAATTAATGGATCAGGCAATTTTCAAGGATAAAATTGTCCTTATTGGTTCTACAATGCCCGAGGATAAGGATATTATTCCAACATCATTCTCCGTTGGTTCGCATAAGGGTGATAATAATATGAATGGAGTGGAAATTCACGCGAATGCCATTCAAAACATTATTTCGCGGAATTTTATCGTTAAAGAATCTGTTAAGGTTGAAATATTTGTAGTTATTTTACTTACATTTTTGACATTTTATTTTTCATCTATGATGAAAACAATAAAAATAAAATATAGTTTTATTTTGGAAATTATCAACTTACTTGCCGTGATGGGATTGTTTCTCGGTTCGCGTCAAATATCATTTCTTCTTTTTGAAAAGTATTCATTTCTTGCAACAATAGTAAGTGCCAACATTGCCATCGTTTTCGGGTACGTGGGAAGTACAGTGTATCATTTTATCAGAGAGCGCAAACAAAAGGGTATGATAAAAGGAATGTTTAGTCAATACGTAAGTTCTACAATTGTTGATGACTTGATAGCCAACCCTGATAGTATGCAGCTTGGAGGCCGCCGCCGTAACCTCACTATTTTTTTTAGCGACATTGCCGGATTCTCGACATTTTCGGAAAATAAAGAACCTGAAGATTTGGTTAGTTTCTTGAATGAATATCTAAGCGAAATGACCCGCTGTGTTTTTGAAAATAAAGGTACATTGGATAAATACATTGGCGATGCTGTTATGGCGTTCTGGGGCGCACCGATTCCATTTGAAGATCACGCGTATTATGGATGCAAATGCGCTTTGGAAATGCGTGCCAGGCTTTCTGAATTAAGAGAAAAATGGAAGGCAGAAGGGCAGCCGGTGATTAGAGCAAGAATGGGTATAAACAGCGGCGATATGGTTGTAGGGAATGTCGGAGGAACGCAAAGATTCGATTATACCGTTATGGGCGACAACGTGAATCTCGCTTCAAGACTTGAGGGAGCGAACAAACAATATGGAACCTATATAATGGTCAGCGAAAGCACTTATGAGCTGGTTAGCGACAAATTTTTCTTCAGGGAACTTGATTTTCTCGTGGTTAAAGGAAAAACCAAACCCATTAAGGTTTATGAACTGCTCGGGTATAATAAAAGTGACCTGCCTCAAAATGAACTAGCTGCAGTTGAAAAATATTTGGAAGGATTGAAACTTTATATTGAAGGAAATTTTGTTATCGCGAAGGAAATATTTTCAGACGCGCTCAAATTAAACAGGGAAGACGGTCCTTCAAAAACATATTTAGATAGATGTGAACATTTAATTCAAAATCCGCCGACTTCAGAGTGGGACGGCGTATTCCATATGACTACAAAATAAAATAATTTTGTAACTTCGCGTTATGCAAACTCCATTAATGGCTCAATATTTTCAGGTGAAAGCCGATCACCCTGATACAATTATTTTGTTTCGTGTCGGTGATTTCTTTGAAACATTTGAAGATGACGCGAGGACTGCCTCGAAAGTGCTGGGTATCACCCTTACGAAAAGATCTAATGGCGGTTCGGGAGAAGTTCCACTTGCAGGATTCCCTCATCACGCGATTGATACTTATTTACCAAAACTTGTTCGTGCCGGATACCGTGTTGCGATTTGCGAGCAGGTCGAAAATCCTAAATTTGCAAAAGGTTTAGTTAAACGGGAAGTTGTTGAAGTGGTAACACCCGGGGTTGCTTTTTCTGATAAGCTGCTTGATCATAAGAAAAATAATTATCTCTCTTCCTTATTCCCTTCAGGTGATATGTGCGGTATTGCATTTTGTGATATTTCGACAGGCGAATTTTTTGTCTTTGAAGCTGCCATCGAAAATGCTCTTCAGCATTTAGAACAAATAGCTCCGGCAGAAGTTCTTCTATCTAAAAAGAACAGAGAAAGTTTAGAATCGAAACTGCATAAATCGATACCAAACTCACGAGTGACAAAAATTGATGATTGGATATTTAGCGCTGACTTTGCAAATGATTTACTGACGAGGCAATTTGAAAGCATTACGCTAAAAGGCTTTGGAATAGATAAGTTAAGTCTTGGAATAATTGCCGCGGGAGCAATTCTGCATTACCTTACTGAAACACAAAGGTCAAATCTATCGCATCTTAGGAAAATATCCGTATTTAATCCTTCAGACTATATGATTCTTGATAACGCGACCAAACGCAACCTTGAAATCTTGTTTTCGCTATATGAAGGAGGCCGGGAAGGCTCTTTACTATCGGTAATTGATTTGACTGAAACCCCGATGGGCGGAAGGTTAATGAAAAGATGGCTTTCTAATCCGCTTATTAAGTTAAATCAGATTTTGTCAAGACAGAATGCAGTTAGTGAACTTTTTAATAAACCGGATCAGCGAAAGCAGCTATTAAACTATTTGAAAGAAATTGGGGATTTAGAAAGACTAATCAGTAAGGTTTGCACGGGGAGGGCAAATCCGCGGGATATTGTTTCTCTAAAATCCTCCTGCAAAAAATTTCCGTTTATTAAATCTCAACTTGCAGGTTCGGAATCAGAGCTGCTGAATCAAATCAAAAATCAATTGGAAGATATGGCTGAGTTATCTGCAAGAATTGATGAAGTCCTTACTGACTATCCACCGCTTGCTTTGACTGACGGCGGAGTAATTAAACAGGGTTTTTCGGTTGAGTTAGATGAACTTCGCGATATTTCCATTAACGGAAAAGACTGGATTGCCCAACTTCAGAAAAGAGAGAGAGAATTAACAGGAATTTCTTCACTGAAAGTAAGCTATAATAGAGTATTCGGTTATTATATCGATATAAGCAATGCAAATAAAGATAAAGTTCCGGATCGTTTTATCAGGAAGCAGACATTAGTTAATTCTGAACGGTATATTACACCGGAGCTAAAAGAGTACGAAGAAAAGATATTACACGCGGAGGAAAAAATTTATGATCTCGAGTATGAATTATTTAATGAACTCCGGCTTGAAATAGCTATGCAGGCTGATAAAATTCAGCAAAACGCGCGATTGATTGCTGCATTAGATGTGCTAAATTCATTGGCAGAAGCTGCCGTTGAGAACAAGTATATTTGCCCTGAATTGAATGAAGAATTTTCTTTGTTTATCGAAGAAGGCCGTCACCCTGTTGTTGAAAAAATACTTTCACCTGCAGCGAAATTTACTCCAAACGATTGTTCCTTAGAATCTGAACAAAGCCGGATAATAATCCTGACCGGACCTAATATGGCAGGTAAATCCGTCTATTTACGCCAGCTTGGTTTGCTCGTCTTACTCGCGCAAGTTGGCAGTTTTATCCCCGCTAAATCTGCCAAAATAGGAATTGTTGATAGAATCTTTACTCGTGTAGGTGCAAGCGACAACATCTCTTCGGGTGAAAGTACTTTTTTAGTTGAAATGCAGGAAGCTGCAAACATACTTAACAATGCCACGCGAAAAAGCTTGATTCTTTTAGATGAAATCGGACGAGGCACTAGTACATTTGACGGAATTTCGATAGCCTGGGCAATTACAGAATATTTGCACGAGACACCCGAATTGAGCGCGAAAACTATATTTGCAACACATTATCACGAATTAAATGAAATGGCAGAGATATTTGGCGGAATACAGAACTATAAGGTAGAAGTCCGTGAATACAATGATAAGGTAATTTTCCTGCATAAAGTGAGTAAAGGACAAGCTGACCATAGTTATGGTATTCAGGTTGCAAAAATGGCCGGACTCCCTATCTTAGTGACAGACAGGGCAAAAGAAATTCTGGTGAATCTTGAAAGCAAAGAACTCACGCCTTATGAAGTTAAAAGAGAAAAACTCGCGCGCGCGGCAAAGACCTCGAATTTACAACTCAGTTTATTTGAAGTCAAAGACGACACGGTAAGACAAGCAATTGCAAATATGGAATTGGATAAATTAACCCCTTTGGAAGCCCTAAATAAACTCAGTGATTTGCAAAAAAATATACAGTCACAAAACTAATCCCCTCTCCCCCACTAAACTAAATCTTGTTGAATATTTCTTTTTATTGACTGTATAGTTATATTTATATTTTTAATAATTTAATTGTACTCAAGAGAAATAAAATTAATGGCATTGTTACCTATTCAGCTTTATGGAGATGACATTCTTAAAAAGAAAACAGTAAAAATTACGAAAGTAGATGATAAACTTTTGAAATTAATATCAGATATGTTCGATACAATGGAGAATGCTGAAGGTATCGGATTAGCTGCAAATCAAGTTGGAAGCACTAAATCTTTATTTATTATTGACTTAACACACATTGAAGAATACGCGCACCTAAAAAAAATGATTTTTCTGAATCCGAGACTAGAAAACTATTCTGAAGAGAAAGTTATGATGGAAGAAGGGTGCCTCAGTGTCCCTGATGTGCGCGCGGAAGTTTTGAGGCCTAAATCGTTTACACTCGTGTATCAAAACCTTGAGTTAAAAGAAAATCGACTTGAGGCAGACAATTGGATTGCAAGAGTGATTCAGCACGAGTATGATCATCTGCAGGGTGTATATTTCACGGACAGAGTCAGCGATGAGAAAAAGAAAGAATTGAAGAAAGTTCTGCGGCAAATTAGGGAGCGTAAAATAGAGTGCGATTATCCTATAGTACCAAAGATTAAGAAATAAAATGAGAGTTATATTTTGGGGTACACCTGAGTTCGCTATTCCTTCACTTGACAAAATTTACCTGTCCTCACGCGATTTATGTGCCATTGTAACAGTTACCGATAAAGCGCGAGGCCGTGGTATGAAGCCTGCCGAATCACCTGTAAAAAAATATGCTCTCGAACGTGAAATACCTGTTCTTCAGCCTCCGATAGGAGAGGGACAAGCGGATAACTTAAGAGATGAACGGTTTATTGAAGAACTAAAAAGTTATAATGCTGATATTTTTGTTATTGTAGCTTTTAAAATACTTCCGCGCGAAATATTTTCAATGCCCATTTATGGTTCATTTAATCTCCACGCGTCGCTTTTGCCTCGTTTCCGCGGAGCTGCACCCATTCAATGGGCACTTATTAAAGGCGATAAAGTTACAGGTGTAACTACTTTTAAAATTGAAGATAAAGTTGATACCGGTAACGTTTATTTGCAAAAGCAAATTTCAATAGAAGAAAGTGATAATTTCAGGACTATTCACGATAAATTAAGCCAAATAGGAGGGCAAGCTGTTCAAGAAACATTAGACCTTATTGATAGCGGTAACTTTTCTCTGTTACTGCAGGATCATTCACTTGCCACGCCTGCTCCAAAAATAACTAAAGAAATTTGTGAAATTGATTGGCGGCAATCCGCTGAATCTATACATAATTTAATTCGGGGGCTGTCTCCTTCTCCCTGTGCCTTTTTCATTCACAATAATAACATAATTAAAATATTAGACTCTGCCGTATCCTCTGATAATCTTCCTGAATCCGGTGCTTTCTATCAGACAAAAAATGAACTGTTTGTCGGATGCGGTGCAGGAAGTTTGAAGATTACTGAATTGCAGCGGGAAGGAAAAAGAAAAATGTATATTGATGAATTTCTTCGCGGGTATTCTTTTAAATAATCGATAATCTTCCTTATTGTTCTACCGGAATTATGCTTTAATTTTATTGCATCAATATTTTAAAATTATCTTTCACCTACTTGTAAATGACTAATGACTCGTTCAGAAATAACATTAACACTTTCTCACGCCAAGATGCGAAGACCGCAAAGGTTAGATTTAGAAGATGTAAAAGTAATTTCTTTACAAGGACTAACAGTCAGAAGGAAAAAATAATTAAACGGGTTAGTTTTGTTTTATTTGTATATAGCTTTATTTTGTCCATAACCATAATAAACAATCTCTATTCTCAACAGACTGCTTATGAAGAATTTTTAAGTAATAAAATTAAAATATCTCCTGAAGGTTCCTATATATTAAATGAACAGTATAATCAGGATGTTATTCACTATTCGATTTCTGTAAAATTGAATACTGATAAAAAAACTCTTACGGGGGATGTAAAAATATCGATGAAATTTATTAAGCAAATTGCGCCTGATATAGTGTTGAATTTATATGAAAATATGAATGTTGATTCAGTATTTATTAACAAAAAAACTGTAAAGGCCTCTCAAAATAATAGACATCTGCAATTAGAGTTGAATGAGGAATTCTCTCTCCAAGATACATTTTATATACACGTATATTATCACGGCACACCCAAAAACATAGGATATTCATCATTCAAGTTCGGTGAATTTAATAATGTTCCGCTTGTAGGAACTTTAAATGAACCTGAATATGCTTCCACTTGGTTTCCCTGCAATGACAGACCTGACGATAAGGCTTTGTTAGATATTTTTATTACCAATGATTCGTCTTTCACATCAATATCGAATGGAATATTAGTAAATGTAACAAATACGGGTGCCGACAAGACTTACCATTGGAAGACGGTATATCCCATTTCAAGCTACCTTATTTGTTTATACTCATCAAAATATGAGTCTTTTACGGACACTTACATATTCCCCAATAGAGATACACTTCCATTGGTTTTCTATGCTACTCCAAAACATTTAGAATATGCCAAAAAAGATTTCAAAGAACACCCTGTGATGCTTACATATTTTAGTAAACTTTTCGGGGAGTACCCATTCAAAAAAGAGAAGTATGGTGTCGCGGAGTTTCTATGGCAGGGTGGAGCTATGGAAAACCAGACTATAACCGGTATTGGTACGAATTTTGTTCGAGGAACAGGGAGACTTACCGATGTTCTGGCTCACGAACTGGCTCATCATTGGTGGGGTAATTGTGTAGGGCCGAAGTCTTGGAAGGATATATGGCTTAATGAAGGTTTTGCCACATACTCCGAAATTCTTTTCGCCGCTTACTATGATTCATCACTTTCAATTGGCGAGAGAATGTATGCTTATCACGATTTAGGATTCGCGAAACCGGTTTACAATCCTGCAGAAGATATGTTTTCATCGACAGTTTATTATAAAGGCGCGTGGATTCTTCATATGTTGAGATATGAACTTGGTGACGATATTTTCTTTAGAATATTGAGACAATACTTTGAAACCTATAAATATAGCAACGCTTCAACTGAAGATTTTATTGCTGTCTGCGAATCGATTAGTCAAAGAGAATTAAAATATTTTTTTAATCAATGGCTGTATAACGCGGGATTGATAAAGCTGAATTACTCTGCAGAAATCATTAGAACCGATAAAGGTAATTTTCTAAAGGTAAATGTTAAGCAGACACAAGACGAATACCCCATTTACAATTTTCCGTTAGATGTGCTTTTAAGCGGTGAAAGTTGGGACAAAACCGAGTTTAAGACAATAAGAATTACTCAAAGAGAGCAATCATTTGAATTTGAAGGCGGCAATTCTTCAGTCAAGTTTGATCCTTTTAATAAACTGCTATGTACCATAATTGAGGAAAATACTCATTACCGGCAGGAACAAGGAAAGTGAAAGACGCTTATTATTTCATCTCCGATGTACATCTCGGGTTAGAATCACGGGGAAAAGAAAAGGAGAAAGAAGATAAGTTAGTCTCTTTGCTTAAATCTATGAAAGATACGGCAAAAGGAATTTATATAGTTGGTGATTTATTCGATTACTGGTTTGAATATAGGCGCGTTATTCAAAAAGGACACTTTAGATTGTTTACAGTACTTAAAGAGCTTAGTGAAAGTGGAGTAGAAATTAAATACATTATTGGCAACCACGATTTTATGCATCGCGATTTTTTTCAAAATGAATTGGGTGTTGAAATCTTTGAAAATCCTGTTACGACTGAAATTGTCGGTAAGAAATTTTTTTTAGCACACGGAGACGGGTTAATTGCCAATGATTTAGGCTACAAAATACTAAAAAGTATATCGCGGAATAAATTTGTTCAATTTCTATATTCATTAATTCACCCTGATTTTGGCATTTGGTTAGCAAGTAAAAGCAGTAAATCGAGCCGTGAATATACCGGACAAAAAGATTATGGCGAGCAAGACAGCCTATATTTTGCAGCGCAAAACTATATCGATAATAATTACGATTATGTTATCTTTGGACACTCGCACAGAAAAGAGATTCGAGCATATAAAAACGGTTATTATATTAATCTTGGGTCTTGGCTGGAAAAACCGGGATACGGTATTTTTAGAAATAATAATTTCGAAGTTTTAAATTGGAAATAATATGACAAGAAGTTCCGAAGAGAACAGTCAAAGTTTACATTCAAATCGTGCTAAAAAAGCAAAAACAAAGCCGAAAAAAAGGAAAAGAATTGCTCTATTTTTAACTTTCGGGATATTAATACCATTTATCGCGTTTATGGTATATGTTTGGACAGGTGTCCCATCTCTCGGCGATTTAGAAAATCCGAAATCTCAGCTTGCCAGCAAAGTATATTCACTTGACGGCGAAATCATCGGTCAGTTTTTTATTGAAAACAGGATTGAGACATCCATTGATAGTTTACCGCCTCACCTTGTCCAAGCCCTCATAGCAACTGAAGATAGAAAATTTTATGATCATTGGGGGGTCGATTTAGATCGGTTCGCGAAAGCATTACTAAAGAATGTATTTACTTTCTCGAAAGAAGGCGCGAGCACGATCACGCAGCAATTAGCAAAAAATCTTTATAATTTAAAGAGTTCAAAAGAAACTCTTGCTTCCACGGGTGTAAGAAAACTTCGTGAATGGATTTCCGCTATCCAAATAGAGAAAACTTTTACGAAACGAGAGATACTTGAAATGTATCTTAATGTATCTTATTTCGGGAAAAGTGCTTATGGTGTTGAAAGCGCGGCAAAAATTTATTTTAATAAACGGGGGAGAGACCTTACAATAACCGAATCTGCCTTATTAGTTGCTTTATTGAAATCTTCTGCTATCTATGATCCTGAGCGGCACGCGGAACGGGCTTTACAGCGCCGTAACACGGTATTAAAAAATATGGTTGAAGCCGGTTATATAAATGACGGCTTATATCAACAAATTAAAAATGATCCAATAGCACTTGCGCGTGGTCATAAAGTTAAGATGCACGGTGATGCACCGCACTATATCGAGTACATCAGACAGCAAATGGAGTCTATTGCTGAAAAACACGGGTATGATTTATATAGAGATGGACTTTCAATTTACTCAACTCTTGATTCCCGTATGCAGTTGATAGCAAATAAAGTTTCAGCCGAACACCTTCGGGAGTACCAGCAAATATTTTATAAAAATTGGAAATGGGAAAATAATAAAGAGGCTCTTTCAATAGTTCTCGATAAAGCTATAAAATCTACTCAAGAGTATCGTGATGCGGATGATAAGAATAAACCCGATGTGTTTTCAAAACTTAAATTAAATGCACACTTTGTAGATTCAATCAAAACTGCCGCATCTACTATACAGGTTGGCTTTGTAGTAATTGATCCAAATAATGGTCAAATAAGGGCTTTAATAGGCGCGGCAAACCAAGATTTTTCTTACGGTTTGAATCACGTTACCCAGATAAAACGCCAGCCCGGTTCATCGTTTAAACCATTTGTATATACAACAGCAATGGATAACGGTTCTTTTCCTGCATACTCACTTCTAAATGAGAAATTCAATGTAAACGGCTGGTCACCATCTAATAGTGACGGTGAATACGGGGGATATATGATGCTGCGGGAAGGATTGGCGAAATCAGTAAATGTTATTGCAGGAAGATTAACAATTTCCGATATAGCACCGCCTGCACAGGTAATCAAGTATGCCCACAAGATGGGAATAAAGTCTGATTTGTCGCCATATCCTTCTATTGCATTAGGAACATTTGAGGTATCGCCCTTAGAGTTAGCCACAGGTTTTGCTACATTAGCCTCCGGCGGAATTTATCACGCTCCTGTATCCATTCTAAGAGTTGAAGATAGAAACGGCATTGTGCTTGAGGAATTTTCAGGTGAATCTTACGAGGCTGTAAGCAAAAGTACTGTCGCGTTAACTGTCAGTATGATGCAGGATGTTATGAACTATGGTACCGGTGCTTCTGCAAGAAAATTATTTCATAGACCGGCAGCAGGGAAAACAGGTACCACTCAAGATTTTGCAGATGCGTGGTTTTCGGGGTTTACTCCGCAGCTGGTTGGCACGGTTTGGGTGGGATTTGATGACCGCAGGGTAAAGTTCAACGGCTGGTATGGACAAGGAGCAAGAGCTGCTCTTCCGATTTGGGCAAAGTTTATGCGCGAGGTTTATGATAAACTCAAACTGCCGCTAAAATATTTTGATTTGCCGGATGGCATATCAACAGTTGAATTTTGTAAAGATTGTATTGACAGAGGTGATTCCAGATTAGCAAATGCAAATTGCCCAAACAAGATTACAGATATAGTAAAGTCTGACAAGATGCCCGAGTACTGTAATATTCACGGAGGCGGTCATCCGGTACATAAAGAGGATTCCCGATGGTAATAATAATATTCGATTATAAAATTAGTAAGTTTCCCCGATTCTTGGGGAAACTTACCAAGAATGTATTATGCTCTTTCTGTTTTTGTCCGATAGGTAAAATCAACTTTACCTTCTAACAATAGATTAATTGCCTGCAGATGTGGTTTTGGGCGTTTTTCAAATTCCAAAGAAACTTTCATTTGATCAGGGTTGTGAAAATCTTCGCTGTCATCATCAATTGCAACCTGTTGAATGGTTTCAATATGCTGATTAAACTCTATCTTTTGCTCATCGTTAATCTGTCTTGCTTTTTTAGATGCTGCAATAATAGCCTCGTAAACATTCGCGGCATATTTATCGATTTCACGCAGGTCAATTGCTATAATAGGCATATTTAAACGACTCCTTTATTTATTATTTGATTTATATATTTTTCCAATTTATCAATCGTTGGTTCTATCTTATGATTGACAATGCAAAAATCAAAATATGGTTTTTGCTCTAATTCCATCTTCGCGCGGTACATCCGTTTTTTTATGTCTTCTTCGCTCTCGGTTTTCCGCTTCACTAAGCGTTTTTGAAGTTCTTCGAAAGAAGGAGGTTCAATAAATATCAACACCGCGTTTGGAAACACTTTTTTTATGGAAAGCGCACCTTTCACTTCAACTTCGATGAAAATATTCTTTCCCAACCGGATAGTATCCTCGATGTTTTTTTTAGGTGTTCCATAGTAATTGTCATAAACTTGTTCCCATTCAAGTAATTCTCCTGCCGCTATTTTCTTTTCAAATTCCTCTGAAGAAATAAAATAATAATCGATACCATCGCGTTCACCAAGTCTTTTTTCGCGAGTTGTAGCAGAAACAGAAAACGTGTACTCCGGATGCTTATTCAATAAAGATCGAAGAATACTAGTTTTTCCTGCACCGCTTGGAGCAGAAATAACAAAAACGTGTCCCTGTTTTGCATCAATTTCTGTCATTTACTCAACATTTTGAACTTGTTCTCGAATACGTTCAATTTCCTCTTTTAGAAAAACAGAATTTTTTGTAATCACGCTTGAAATGGATTTGGACGAAATTGTATTCGCTTCTCTGTTCAATTCCTGACAAAGGAAATTGAGTTTTCTCCCTGCATCTTCCCCTTGAGCAAGAATTTCTTCAAAAAATTTAATATGGCTTTTTGTTCGGACACATTCTTCCGTAATATCTGATTTATCACTTAATAGTGCTATTTCCAATTCCATTCTTTCGGGATTGACAATAGTTCCGCTTGTCAATTCCTGCACGCGAGCCCTCATTTTGTCATAATGCTCGGGGAGGGCAGATTTTTGATGTTCTTCAATTTCTTCAAGAAGCGTGAGCATACTCGCTAATCTGTTCTTTATATCTTTTACTAATTCTCCTCCTTCATTTTGTTTCATCAAGAGAAGATTATCAATACATTGAAATAGCGACTTCTTTAAGACTTCAAAATCTTCATCTGAAAAATCATCAAAATTAGTGTTAAAAATCTCTTTCAATCCTAACAGGTCTGATATTTTAATTTTTCCTTTTAGATTGAACTTTGTTTTAACCTGACTGAGTGAAGCCAATAATTCTTTTATTTTAGTCTCATCGACAGTAACATTTGCTTCACCGCCATTGTCAATTCGGGCATTAAAAGCAACATACAGCTTTCCCCGGCGCAATTTTTGTTTAATTGCTTCCCTGATTTCATATTCTTTCTGCTGTAACGCGGGCGGTAACTTTAAAGAAATTTCAAGAAATCGATTATTAAGACTTTTAATTTCAATTTCAAAGATGTATTTTCCAATTGTGGAAACGGTTTTCCCGTACCCTGTCATACTGCAGATCATTTAAAAAATTATTTATTTATAATTATGCAAGATAATCATTTATATGTTTATTATAAAGATATATATGAATTCATTTGATAAGGGTTCGTTCAGAAATAACATTACCACTTTCTCACGCGAAGACGCTAAGATCCCGAAGTTTAGATTTATTTGTCCCAACGGGACTAAATTTGAATAACCGTGAGTGCTAACTCACGGAAAAGTAAGCCCAACAAATAACGTCCCCGAAGGGGGGCGAACTAACTACGCGGCGTGAATTTGCCCCCTTCGGGGACATAGATGCTTTTTTATCATTCTCCCGTGAGTTGGCACTCACGGTTATTCAAATTTAGTCCCTTTGGGACATAATATCAGTACCGTATATTTTCTTGATTTCAGGAGGCTGAGTAGTTACGAATTATATTCCTTTTTATACTATCGACAACTTTTTTTATCTCACAACCTTTTTTATGAGGTCAGGTGTTTTGAGATTATTATATTAACCTGTATTTTATATTAATTCCGAAAATTTGAATTGAAATATGAATGATGTAAATCCGATTGAAAATGCACTTTTAGCGGGGACGGACTTCTTAGAGCTGCTCCCCGTGGGAATTATTTTGTTTAATGAACACTATGACGTAGTATTTCATAATCAAAATGTTTTTTCTTTTGGCGTTGAAAGAACAACATTGAAAGATGAGGAAAACAATAAAGTAAAACTGTGGAGTTTGTTAAATGGATTTCCAACTGAAGAGGAGAGAGAACAAATACTGGCAGAAGGGGCTTTTGAAAAAGAATTAAAGAGCAGTAAAACTACAGACGGGGGTGAAATATCTTTGGTTCTCAAGTTGGTAGCTTTTTACGCGGATGATGAATTCAGGGGCGGGGTTATTGTTATTGAAGACTTAAAAATTCCTGTTGCAGTTTCGCAAAAAAAGCAAAGCCCGTTAGATGACTATTATGAGGCGATTCTTGATTCTGTCTGGAGTCTTTTTATTCTCATCACTCCTGACGGGAAAATTCAACTTTCCGGAGGCAATAAAATTAATTCATTTCGGAAACCGGGCGTGGAAGCATCGGAGAGTATTTATGATTTCTTCAGAGAAGATTTGCAGGAAAAAATTATTCCTACATTTCGTTCATCAATACTCAAGAAAAAGCAGGAAGAATTAATCTTTGAAAATGGTCAACCGACTCAATCAGATGCTGAAGATGAATATTTCGAATGCCAGATTATCCCGTTTACAGATGGCAATAATAAGGTAAGTTTTGCTTTTATAAGCATTAGAGAGATCACGACATTTCTCAAAATGATTGAGAAATATAAAAAAGAGAACACGGAACTTTTACAGATACAGCGTTATAGCCAAAATAGTTCAACTGCAGTGTTTGCTGTTGACAAATCAGGGAAAATAGTTCATTGGAACCGATCTATAGAAAATTTATTTGGGCTAAGGCGGAGCGAAGTGTTTGGAAAGGATATCTGGAAGATTATTCCGTATTTCTCTCCCGATGAGCTAAATGGTATCCAAAAAGAATTTCAAAGGAAAGATACGGTAACAATTGAAGATGAATTTCAATTGCTTAATAGTGAGCCGCTAAAATTGGTTGTTACAGGGCATCGGGTTATAGATGAAATTGAAACAGCTTATGTTTTTGAATGCTCGGACGTTTCCAATTCGGCGCGTGAAAAGCTCGCGATTCAGAAAGAGTTAGATTTTTATAGTAATTTTTATAACTATCTCGAATTCCCCGCGGTTAAGATTGATTTCTCAGGGAAAGTGCTTATCGCGAATACAGCATTTGAAAAGGAGTTTGGTATTTACCAAGTTCATACAAAAAATATATATTTGATGGACCTCATTTCAAATGATTATTTGGTGAAGAATGATTTAACATTTAAAACTCTGTTTACGCGAGGGGAAGTATCCAAGCAGATTCCAATAAAAACAAAAACCGGAAAAGAGCGGACATTTGTGGTAAACCGCGTTGTTATGGGCGACAAGGACGATGCCGAGATTGGGCTGATATTACGCGATGTAGATGAACAACTCCGCTTTGAAGAGGATTATCAGAAATTAAAAACAATATTCGAAATATCAAGCGATGGTTTGGGATTAATTGCTGACAGTAAATTTATTTTAGTAAATCTTTCTTTTGCCTCACTGCTCAATTTTAATTCTATTGGCGATATGATTAATATGGACATTATGTCTATTGTTGCTCCTGAAGATGTTCAGCGGATAAAAGATATTTTCTATAAAATAGGCTCAAATAATCAGAATGTGCTTCGATTTGACTTTTTGGCAAAAAGGAATGATGGGGCTAAACTATACTTATCAACAACAGTTACTCCATTTTTATTTAAGGAAGAATTTTATTATTTATTAGCAGCAAGAGATATAACGGAACTCAAACGTGTTCAGGAGGCAATTAAGGAGTCTGAGGAACGGTATCGCGGAATAACAGAAAATATAGATGATTTCTTCTGGTCTGCCGAGAGAATAAATAATAGAATGGTTGCTGATTTTTATTCTACCTCTGTTAAGCGAATAACGGGCTATAGCCAAGAAGATTTTCTTAGTGATAAAAAATTTTTATTTAGATTAATTTACCCTGATGACTTTAAGCTGGTTAAAGAAAAACTGCAAAGATTTTACCACAATATCTATAAACGCGGTGATGAAATTGAATTTCGGATACTCAATAAAATCGGCAACATTGTATGGGTAAGAAATAAAATTACAGTGGTGCGGGATAGAAAAGGTGTTCCGATAAAAATCTATGGTTTAGTCAGCGATATATCCTCGCAAAAAAAGGCGGAAGAAAATGTTCAGCACGCGACAGCGAATTTGCAAAAACTGAATGAAACGAAAGACAAATTTATTTCAATTGTCTCGCACGATTTACGTACACCTTTTAGTTCAGTCTTAGGTTTCACTGATTTGATTCTTAACGAAGAAGATCTCACTCCGGAAGAAATCCGGCAGTATATACAGTATATACAGGAATCCGCAAAAAATATGCTGCATCTTGTCAACTCGCTGTTGGATTGGACAAGAATACAGACCGGAAGAATCAACTTTGAACCGGCACCTGTATTTCTTAAAGTACTCGCCCAAAAAGTGTTAGATGGAATGGCTGGTTTTGCTATCCAAAAGGGTATCAAGCTGGCAAATCGTGTGCCTGATGACATTTCGCTTATGATAGACTCTAACTTGATTATACAGGCAATAAACAATTTGTTCTCGAACTCATTGAAATTCACTCCTGAAGGCGGTGAAATTTCCATTTCTGCTGTTCAATCAAATCAGCCTCGATTTATACAAGTTACCGTGGCTGACACAGGAAAAGGTATTAAACCGGAAGACATCTCGAAGATATTTTCTATTGAATCAAAATTCACAACCGAAGGAACTGCAGGCGAAAAAGGCACCGGTCTTGGATTGACACTCGTTAAGGAAATTGTTGAAAAGCACGGCGGTAAAATTTGGGTTGACAGTCAATTGGGCGAGGGAGCAAAATTTCAATTTACTTTGCCAAAGGCATCAGCTGTAATTCTGCTTATTGATGATTCTAACACTGATAGAATATTGTATTCAAAAATACTAAAGAATATTGTTAATGACTATGATGTGGTAACTGCTAATAACGGGCGGGAAGCATTGGATTTATTACATAATTTTCTACCGGCTCTTATTTTGTGCGATCATTCAATGCCTGTTATGGGCGGATTTGAGTTCGTGGAGCGGTATAACAGTTTACAGATTAAAGGGAAACCCCCGATTATTATTTTGAGCGGTGATGTTGGCAAGAGTGAGCAGATCACCTATTCGGAGATGGGAATTGAATACGTGTTTAATAAACCGGTCAACTTAACAAGTTTTAAAACAGCAGTTGAAAAATCACTAAAACAAATTCCGCGATAATATTGACTAAGTGTTCGTTCATAAATAACCTTAACAATTTCTCACGCGAAGATCGCGAAGTGTTATATGTTGGAAAATGTGAAGGTTATTTCTTGACGCATCCTAAATAAATGCATTATAACTAATTCAACAGCGATGTATTTTATTTTGTCTTCGATGATGGTTTCTTATATCCAAAAATCATATTTGTTTTTAATCGCATTGCTATAATAGCTCCATCATTTGTTCTAAATGTTATGAATTAAGAATTTAATTACGAAAGAAAAAAAATGACTCAAAAAAAATTAGAGAATTATAAAGTTGTATTTTTCGAAATATCGCTGAGTGAAAAAAAATATATTAAGAAGAAATTTCCAGATAACTATGAATTGGTTTTTCATAAAGAAAAATTGAATGACGAGAATGCTCACTTGATTAGCGATGCAGACGCGGTTTCTGTATTTATTTATTCAAGTATAACCGAATTGGTGCTGGAAAAAGCAGCTAAACTGAAACTTATCACAACGCGAAGCACGGGCTTTAACCATATTAATTTAAAAGCAGCGCAAAAGAAAAACATCGCGGTAGGCAATGTTCCTTATTATGGTGAAAACACGGTGGCGGAGCATACGTTCGCGCTGATTCTTTCACTTTCGCGAAATTTGCATAAAGCATATTTCCGCACCGTGATGGGAAATTTTTCTCTTGAAGGATTGCGCGGGTTTGACTTGAAAGGAAAGACCATCGGCATAATCGGAGCGGGCAGCATCGGTATGCACGTGATCAAGATGGCGCAGGGCTTTGCAATGAAGGTGGTTGTTTTTGATGTTAAGAAAAACCACATCCTTGAAGAAATGATGGATTTTAAATATGTAACACTCGATGAATTGCTTTCAACTTCAGATATTATTTCCCTGCATTGTCCGTATAATGAATCAACACGGTATATTATTAATATGCAGAATATACAATTGGTTAATAAAGGAGCATTGTTTATTAACACTGCACGCAGCGGATTGATTGAACCTTCCGCGCTCTATCACGCGATAGATAACGGCATTTTTGGCGGCGCCGGACTTGATGTTTTTGAAGGCGAAGAGCTGATGAATGAAGAAAATCAAATGCTGACACAGAATGTTCCGGTGGAGCATCTTGAGGCATTAATGAAAAGGAACATTTTGCTGCGCCGTGAAAACGTTATTATCACGCCGCATATAGCATTTGATTCAGCTGAATCAATTGAGAGAATCCTGGAAACAACCGCGCAAAACGTGTTGAGTTGTTTCGCGGGGGAAACATACTATAAAGTAGTTTAATTATCCGGTGAAATGAAAATATCTTATGAGTGAAGCAGCAAAACAAGATGATGAAATAGTCGGGAAGGCTTATGATGCCAAACTGATGAAACGCTTGTTGCAGTACGTGCGTCCGTACTTAAAGTATATGATACTCGCTATTTTTCTAAATATAGTGTCTGCCGCCTTTGGACCTCTGCGTCCTTACCTTACGAAAGTGGCGATTGATGATTATATCAAAAACGGCAAGTATAATGAGTTAATGTGGATTTCTTTGGCATTGTTCGGGACATTGTTTTTCCAATCAATGATGCAGTATCTGCTGACTTATTACACTCAGTATCTGGGACAGCGGACAATACTTGATTTGCGGATGGAACTATTTGCTCACACGCAGAAGCTCTCGCTTCGTTTTTTTGACAAAACCCCAATTGGCAGGTTAGTTACAAGGGTGACGAACGACATTGAAGCGTTGAATGAATTATTCTCCTCTGGAATCATTATGGTATTCAGCGATATATTTATCGTTTTTTGGATATTAGGCTTTATGTTTTTTTTGGATTGGCGGCTTTCATTAGTATCGCTTTCAGTGCTGCCTATATTGTTTTATGGTACATTTCTCTTTCGGAAGAAAGTGCGCGAGTCTTACAGGGATGTGCGGTTTCATCTTGCGCGGCTGAATTCCTATATGCAGGAGCATATAACCGGAATGTCGGTCGTGCAGATTTTCCGAAAAGAGGAACGCGAATTCAAACAGTTTTCTTCTATAAATGCAGACCATCGGAAAGCAAATATTGATTCTGTTTTTTATTACGCTGTATTTTATCCGGGTGTTGAACTACTCAGCAGTGCCGCCATTGCTTTGATAATATGGTATGGCGGTGGTGAGATAATACAAAGCAGGCTTTCGCTTGGAGTTTTGTTCGCGTTCATTCAATACACTGAAATGTTTTTTCACCCGATACGGGATTTATCGGAAAAGTATAATATTATGCAGACCGCGATGGCATCATCGGAACGGGTGTTCAACCTGTTAGATGATAACACGATAATTCCCAATCCGGAAAACCCGATTACCATCGAAAGATTTCAAGGAAAAATAGAGTTTAAGAATGTTTGGTTTTCTTATAATAAGGGCGAAGATATATTAAAAAATATATCATTTACTATTGAGCAGGGTCAATCGGTCGCGATTGTCGGAGCGACCGGCGCGGGTAAATCGAGTATCATAAGTATTTTGAATCGGTTTTATGATATTGATAAAGGCGAAATATTGATTGACGGGATTAATATTCGTGATACGCGTAAAGATGATTTGCGGCGGCATATTTCGATGGTACTGCAGGATGTGTTTCTGTTTTCGGGAACAATACGTACAAATATTACTATGGGCAACGCCGATATAACTGATTCTAAAATGCGGGAAGCCGCTTCATTAGTCGGGGCTGACAGATTTATTGAACTGCTTCCCAATAAATATGACGAGGAAGTTAAAGAACGCGGAGCAACATTAAGCGTGGGACAAAAGCAGTTAATATCTTTTGCGCGCGCCTTAGCGTATGACCCGCGGATATTGATATTAGATGAAGCAACTTCAAGCGTGGACACTGAAACAGAAAAAATTATTCAGCAGGCAATTGAAAAACTGCTTCGCGGGAGAACCGCGATTGTCGTGGCGCACAGGCTTTCAACAATACAGAATGCCGATAAAATAATTGTACTGCACAAAGGCGAACTTAAAGAGATGGGCAGCCATCAGGAGCTTTTAACAAAAAAGGGAATCTATTACAAGCTATACCAGCTTCAATATAAAAACCAGGAAGCAGTAATTGTCTGAATCGCCGATTAACCTGATTAAAGTATTACACGGATTTAGGACTGGTTAATAAATAACATTAACAATTTCTCACGCGAAGACGCTAAGACCGCGAAGGTTATTTCTTCACAAACACTTAGCTTCTGAAAATGTAACTGTTTAGTTATCCGCGTCAATAGCTGTTTATGGCAAATCACAAAGTAATCTCCCTGCATTCTGAGCAAACATCCCCTGTAAAGATTATGAGCCAGGCTTTCAAGTTGGATATCGCTTTAATGTCTTCAAGTGCCAAGTAGCCTTTTACTTGTTCTATTCCGGCAGTTCTAACTTCATCGAGTTTGCCGGCGTTTTCTTTTTTGATATACTTCAACTCGAAAAGATGCTGGTATTTCGGGTGGAAACGGTTTGTCCGCAAGAACATTAAATCAGGGTATTTCTTGTTTGTTTCAGGTTCGCTTTTGATAAAATACGATTTGGTCATAGAAATATACGCGACTAGCAGAAGTTTGATGTATTTCTCATCGAATTTAACGTGATCGCGGTTCGACAACAGTTTCAGTATATTTTCTACTATTTTAGTTATCGGTACGACATCGTTCATATCCGCCATAGATATGAGGGCGTTCATAATTTCTTGAAAATCAGCATCAATGCCCTCTGTTTTCTTTAATAGATTCGCGAAGAAATCCCAATAGACTTCCTTTATCACATAATTCGGTATCTCGAACGATAAACTGAAATTCCCGGCTTCTTTGATGGTCAGCAGCCC
>CAIYTF010000205.1 GCA_903929035.1 uncultured Ignavibacteriales bacterium | reverse complement strand
TTTCCTGAAAAAGTCAAAAGGTTTATTCGCTGTTCCTAAATGGCACCCACTTGCCTGCCCTCTGTTTATCTGAGCAGACAAACCATCGCAAAATATTGATTTGCTCCAAAAAATGCCGAAAAAAAGAACATCTTGTTAACTTTGAATACGAAAGATGATTTTTAAGTTCTCTAACTAAATTAATTTTATCCGTGATGTATGTATTCTATATGTTTTCTAAAAAGCCTTAAACATATCACGCAGATAGTGTTTAAGATTCCATTTCTTTGTCGTGTCAAGTGAGCGTTCAAGACAAATTAATCTTTTTTCTGTATTTGTTTTGAAATACTCGACCGTTTCCATATCAATATCGATATCAAGGCAAATCAATGTTTCTTTTTCACCATCTGTCGCTAAATAAATCTCGTTCTTCTTAATATTCTCCTGTTTTACCAATTTATAATTCAATGTAAAACCATTCTTTAACAGAATTTCAGTCATTAATTCATCCCGATTAAATGGCGTTACTAATTGTGCCTCTTTTTCTTGGATATACAGTTTAAGAGTTGCAATATTTTCTTCTGTCATCTTATCAGGGTCGGGTGCCCACTCCACTCTTGGAAAATTTGATTTTACGAGTTTAAATACCTTAAAACCTAATCCGTTAATAGAATCCTCTTTGTGACCATTGGTAAATAAATCGGGTTGTTCCTTTTTCTTTTCATCTATCAGTTTTGCAACTACTCGTTTGTTGCGCTCGATAGTGATGTCGCTGATCTTCTTGTAACCGGCTTTAAATGCTTCGCTTTTTACATCAGTAGATTCTGGCAATTGAATCAGAATGTATCTTCTGTTTCCTGCATCTTCTTGGTTGAGTTCCATAACAGCTTGTCCTGTCGAACCCGACCCTCCAAAGAAATCCAAAATAGTTTCATCTTTCCCTAAAACAAATCTAAAGGCGTGCTTTAGAAAATTGACCGATTTTGGGTTGTCAAAAACTTTTTTATCACCCATTAAAGTTTTTAATTCTTGGCTCGTTGCTCTATTATCTTCATAATAATTACTTTTCAGTTTTTGTGTTGCAGTATCGAGACGTTTCTTAATTTTAGGTATAAGTGATTCATTTTCACCCCACATAACATCTCCATTGTCAGCAGCATCATTAAAGGTATCCTTCTTGAAACGATATCCATATTCCGGTTTCGCGCAAACTTTTTTAGTTACCGGGTGAATAATATCATAGGTATATCCGCCTTGTCTTGTGTTAGCCGAATTACCCGGGTAAAATACACCTTTCTCATCCACGTAAGAATAATGTGCAATCCCGGATAAATCATCTCCATTAGTTTGTTTGCGTAACCACTTCCTTAATTCAGTTTGAATTTTTTCCGGATCATTCCCGATTTCTGCTTTTAGTTCTTCATATTTTAATAGTATGGTTTTTCCTTTTTCCGATGGTATTTCCCAAAAATCCTGAGTGTTTATATCTTTAACATAACAGATCACATATTCGTGTTCGGCTGCAATTTGTGTTGGATTATTGTCTGTTGCAGTTTGCCAAATTATTTGACCTGCAAAGTTGTCAGGTCCAAAAACCTCATCGCACAATTTTCTCAAATTATGAACTTCATTGTCATCAATTGAAATAAAAATCACACCATCTGGTTTTAAAAACGCTCTTGCAATCAACAAGCGACTGAACATCATATCTAACCAATTACTGTGAAATCTTCCATCTGTTTCAACATTCGTGTCGATTTTAACTCCATTTTCTGTTACTCCTGTCTGTTCCCAATACGGTTTTTTATCTTCAGTGTAGTTGTCACTGTAAACAAAATCTTTACCGGTATTATAAGGCGGGTCAATATAAATGCATTTCACTTTTTCGCGATAACTATTGGAAAGCAGTTTCAGTACTTCTAAATTTTCTCCCTCGATGATCAGGTTTTCGGTCTCTGTTGGGTTAATGCTTCGTTTTTCATCATAAATCAATGTAGCATTTGTCGGAGTAAAAGCATTTCGCTTTGCCTGACTTTTTCCAAACCAGCGAAACTCGTAACGTTCGGTTTCATTAACATCTCGCGGGTCAACCAATTTTTTAAGTTCATCAGCGTTCAAAGAACCTTCGTTGGTGAACAAGTCCGGGAATAGGCTTTTTAGAGCGGTCAATCGTTCCTTGTTAAAGTCATTACTTAAAGGCATAAGGTCGTTTATATTTTCCATAATCTTTATCCAACAAGTGCGTTAATAGTTTTATCTGCTTCTGTTTTAAAGTAAGCAAATTCTTTTACCGGTGCTTTGTAATGCACCTCAACACCAAGTGAAGCAAAGTGTTTCATCGCGCAGCCTATCTTATACAATTCACTTGCAGTCATTGCTTTCTTGTCATTAATATCATTAGTCCCTTTTGTTTCAATCACAAAATAATATTCGTCTTCAATTCCGCTTTTTAGATTTTTTCTTTTCATTACTATGCCAAAATCCGGTTCATAATAACCGATTGGAGTTTTTATCTGATACCACGCCGGAAGTTTTATAAAACAAACCACTTCAGGATCATTATCCGCGGTTCGTGAAAATAAGCGTTCAACATTGCTGTCAACAAGCATCTTATCAAACACGCCGCGATTCGGAGTTTCAACAAAAGCATCAGCAGAAACACTTTTTATAAATTCCTTAAAATTAAACGGAAAACTTTCGCCTGTCAAATGATAATCTAAACCCCGCAGCATTTCATCTAATTCAATGTTACGAATAATGGATGCCGCTTCGTAAACATATCGTGGAGGATTTTTAGTCAATTGGTCGAGATTCTTTATTCCATTTATAATCTTAAAAATAGTTGGAAAACTAATACCCGTGTCCTCACTAAGTTCCTCCACCAAATCCAACGATGTAAATCTTGCCTTTTGTTTCCTTCTATCCGTGCCCCCGAAAACATCTTTTCTACCTCCATCGGTAATTTCTGTAATTAAATGGCTTGAAGCTTCTATCACATAATCAGGCATCGTGAGTTTGTTAATCTCTTCAATAGATTTCTGAATGAGGTTGTCTTCATTAAAGGCAACAACATAATCTGTTTTTTTTGCTAAAGATTTCCAAAATCGCTTGAAAACTTTCTCTATACTATCGGAAGTATTTAGTTTAAACGTCTGTTCATTCTGTGGTTTCCCTTTATGCGTGTGAGTCATACCGGCACCCGCGCCTGTGCTGCCATATATGGACTTTATTTCTTCTTGATACTGAGTTACAAATGTTTCGTATGTTTCATTTGGAATCACGGTTAATTGATTAACACGGTCGGAATCTTCAACATTAAGTGCATCGTAAATACGCCGTCCATCCTGATTAACACAGATACGCAAGCCCCTGCCTATCTCCTGACGTTTCTTAATTTCAGAGTAAGAAAGGTTTAGTGTTGCAATGTTGAACACATTCGGATTATCCCAGCCAACACCCAAGGCGGAGTGAGAAAATATAAATTGAACGGGATTATCGAGTGCGAGCAATTCTTCTTTTTTCTGCAAAATCAACTCGTAAATTTCTTTATTACTTCGCATTGATACTTCGCTGTCTGTAAATTCTCCCTTGCCGGTTCGTGCAAAGTAATAACCCTGAATATCCTGAATGTGCTGATCGGTGGGAGTTTTACCTTCGTTGTATTCCGGATATATAGCTTTATATTTTTCGATGAAAAGTTTTTTAATTTTGGGATCTTCACCCATATAGTTTGAAACTCTATCAATAAAAACCAGACTTAGACATTTAATACCTTGCAGTGCTAGCTTTTGTGATTTTGTAAAGTGTCTATGAATCAGCCATTCTATCTGCAAAGCCCAAATGTTTTCAACATTTCCCGCTGATTGTTTTTCAATTAACTCAATTCCATTTGTAAATTTTACTCTCCATTTTCCATCTCTTAGACTCTTACTAATTTGTTCAATCCTGTACAGCAGATAGCTTGGGTTGTTTGTTTTCTCTCCAAGATTATCTCCAACCTTCAACCAGTTTGTTTCTTCAAAAACAAACTTCCCGTTCTTCTGTTTCCATGCTTTTAGTTTTGCTTTTAGTTTACCCTTGTCATATTCAGCTCGCGAAAATTCAATTTTAATGGTAGCTTCATCATTTTTTTCAGTAACGGTAAGTACTTCAATTTTCTTAACAAGCCCTTGTTTGTAACTATCGTAAGGTGTTAAGCGATACACAAGATTTTTCACGATCTTATGTGTTGCAGAATAACGGATTTTGAAAAGGGGGTTAAGTTTAGCGATTTGATGGATAGAATTTTCAGTATCCATTCCTTCTTGTGGTTCATCCATTAGAATTATTGGATTAGTTTTTCCGATTGCTTCTATAAATGGAATGTTGGCGAATAAATCTTCCCGTTGGGCTTGATTCAAAATTTTATCTTCTGAATTGAACGAAGCCAACGTCATTATCATAATCTGAGGATGCTGTTCCTCGATGAAATTGGTTACTTTGCTCAACTTCTTACTTTCATACTCAAAGAAATTTGGTTTGAATCCATATATACTCTCCAATTGCTTCTCAAAAGTTTTAAGTGTTCCTAAAACACCCTGACGAATTGCAACTGAAGGAACAAGAATGATAAACTTTGTAAATCCAAAATGCTTGAACAATTCATAAATGGTCTTCAGATAAACAAGTGTTTTGCCTGTCCCTGTTTCCATTTCAATACAAAGGTCTTTTACCGGAGAAAATGTTGCGATTTCTTCTGCAATGCCGTTTTCTTCTGCAATGGCTTTTATGTTTGCAGTATATTCATCCGCTTTAAGTTTGCAGATATTAGAACGGATTCCATCAAAACAGGAATTGTCAAAATTGTTTTTTTCCGCTCCGTCAAACACCTTTACAATAGCTTCAATTGCAGTGTCTTGATATTTTAGATTTTCAAGTTTCAGGTTCATTATTTATTATGATATGTCTGGATGTTGTGTTTCATTCTTTGTTCATCAACCTTTAAAGCTTTACTCCCAAGTTCCTCATCTTTATAATTCATATTCTATTGACCATTAACAATTATCTCCATACACTCCGAACAAACATCGCCTGTAAAGATTATTAGCCAAGCTTTCAGGTTGGATATCGCTTTAATCTCCTCCGTTGCCAAGTAGCTTTTTACTTGTTCTATACCTGCAGTCCTGATTTCATCAAGTTTCCCCGCGTTTTCTTTTTTGATATACTTCAACTCGAAAAGGTGTTCATATTTTGGACGGAAACGGTTTGTCTGCAGAAATAATAAATCCGGATATTTCTTGTTTGTTTCAGGTTCGCTTTTTATAAAATACGATTTGGTCATAGAAATATACGCTATAAGCAGAAGTTTAATGTATTTCTCATCAAATTTAACGTGATCGCGATTCG
>CAIYTF010000204.1 GCA_903929035.1 uncultured Ignavibacteriales bacterium | reverse complement strand
CCTTTTTTGTCGAAGTAAAATTAAATATACAAATTTTCTTTTGATTGTTTTTTCCTCTCTCTTTGTTTTTCTTACAAAGAGAGAGTTATTTTTAACAACCTTGTGAAACTTGACAGTTAGTGATTAATGGTTAGTTATCAATTGATAATAGGCTTTAATAACACCGGATTTTGCCGCGTTTCGCGTAACGTGATACCAAACCGACAACAAATTGAATAGTATGCCGATACAAAGTAAATGGAATGCTTGAGGCGATACTCCAAAGGAGTAAAATTTGAATAACCGTGAGCGAGTGCCGCGAAGCGGTGCAATGCTCACGGTAAAACGCACAGAGTCCACACACTCTCTCTCATCTCCGTAGGAGGCGAACTTACCACTCAATATCGCCAAAAAGTTACTGATTATACCGGATTTTGGTTGTCCCCTTGCAGGGAACAGGCACTTGTTTGTTTCCTTTCCGTGAGCATTGCACCGCTTCGCGGCACTCGCTCACGGTTATTCAAATTTAACTCTTTCAGAGTTCTCGGAATAATGCGGTAAATTTTATTTAAATTGTTATCGGTTTGGTATGAGTTAATAACTAACAATTAAAAATTATTTCCTCACCATCTCGCGGTGAACGGCACAAAAGGTTTTCCTGTTTCGATGTGTTCTGCCAGTTTGTAACAGTCGTTCCGGATAATACGCCGGTAGGTCATCCGCTTATCTTCACCGCGTATTTCCACGGGTGTATCGAATTTCTCGCGCAATAACGTGATATAGGCAAGTTTGGCATCTTTCCCGATCATACACGAACCATCCTTGCATACAAAATCTTCCGGAGAAATTACTTTCCTGTTTATCAGCGAAAAAATTGCTCTATCAACGATTACGGGTTTAAACACGTCCGCTAAATCTAATGCAAGCGAAAAGCGGTTATCCCCCGGCTGATGAATAAAACCAATCTCCGGATAGAGTTTGGTCTTGTATATTTCGTGCAGGCAGGCTGCATAAAGGATTGCATTGCCGTACGAAATTAAACTGTTTACAGGGTCCGGCGCGGGATGCTTTTTCCGTGCCGGAAAAGTAAACGGGCGGTCAAATATTGTTTCCCACATTGAATAATATAACCGCTTGCCGGTGCCTTCGATGCCGAGAAGTTCATCCACCGAGCCCGCGTCCTCCGCGTGCCGGCGTAAGTCCTTCAATGTTTCAGCCGGCTTTGCATCCATTTCTTTCCTGCCAGCGTAATAAACAAGCGATCTCCGCATATTGGTCAGCGCGGAAACAGTCAGCGATCTCCCGATTATCATCCGCTCGCGCAGCTCGGCATATCGCTGCACCTGCAAAATCATCAAATTGCCGGAAAGTAGTTCTTTCGGCGGGAGAAACGCGCCTGCAAAATTGCCGTGATGAGTAAAGCAATACAGCGGGATTGAATACCGCGAAAGAAAATACAGGAACTTAGAATTGAAATGGATAGTTCCGAATGAGAATATTCCTTCAACGGTTTCAACGGGGATATACTTCTTTTCTCCCGGGAGAATGCCTGTTTCTTTGGCGAGATAGTCCTCGCGTTCGCTTATAAAAAAAGGAGATTTTTCCTCATCGCCGTAATTGGAACATTCGCCTTCATAGGGCTGACAGCAGATAGTGTTTTGTTTCCTGCTTATTGTCATATTCGAAAAGACATAAAGAAATTGCTTCATATCATTTACTCCTGTATAGATAAATAATTCTTACGCGGCAAAGATATAGTAAAGGATGGCATTTCCATAGAACCAAAACGTTTTGGAAATGTTGCGGTATTAATTGTTAATGGTTAATTATCAATTGTTAATGAGCCTCACGCCGAATATGGCTTATACCAACCTGATAACAGGTTAAATAAAATCTACCGTGTTTCTCCTAAAACCCTTAAAGGGTTTAATTTGAATAACCGCGGGTTTCTTACCCGCGGATAACCGGCGGCAAACAACATCCTTTTTCCCCGATAGGGGGAAAACTATGCTCAGAGAGGTAGAAGTAGTTTGCCTCTTTCAGAGACACTGGCCGTTTGTGGTTCGTTTTCCGCGGGTAAGAAACCCGCGGTTATTCAAATTGAACCACGTTATGGTTCTATGAATTACAAACTCTGGATACCTTCCAACCCCTTAGTTAACCATTAACAATTAATCATTGTATTTAATGCTGAATTTTTCCGGTTTTGCCTGAATGGAATAGGTGGTGCTGCGGTAAAGTTTATTGGGGCTGATGCAGAATTGTTTCAGCAGTTCGCGGTCTTTATCCAGCTCAAGAATTTTCTTGTTAATCTTGGAGAATTTCTGCCGCAAAGCCTCCGCCTGAAAACCGGCTTTGCGCCACGATGTTTTTTCATCAGGGGCATAATATGCCTTAAAATACCCGCTGATAATTTCGCTTATTTCCAAAGCAACACTCTTTTCTGACAGCTCATAAATGGAAAGCGCGTTTTGATTTGTCAAAGCCCTGTCAACGAACCAAAAATAAATTCCAAATTCCTGCGGCTCGAATCGAGCTGATTTAGAGCCGAAACGAATTTCCCGTTTGGCTATGTCGATAAAAAGCTTTGTAGTGTTTGTAAGAATCTGCACTTTGTTTTGTGCATCGTTAACAATATCAAAATATGATTTCTCGAAAATCTTCGTATCAATTAAATCATTGGAAACTAAAGCGCGCAGCCTCACGAACGGAATTTCGGAAAGTTCCAAATCACGTCCCGCTTTTTTATTTGCAGGGTAAAATCCTTTGAACTCGTTTTCTTCTTTTGTTAAAATATGGTAGAGTTTATCGTTAAACCTGCCGAATAACCCGAGAGCAAAAGCCAGATGCACGCTCATACTTTTCCTGCCCCCTGATATACAGCAATGCAAAACACATTCCGGATCGGATGATTTCTCCCTTATAACTTCAGCGACTTTATTGGGGAAAAGCACGTTCTGTTTATCGCTCCGAACATCGTTAAACTCAACGCTCTCTTCTTTTGCCGTGATAATATGGGCATCGGTTTCAATAAAAAGAGGGACGCGTATTTTAAACGTACCGCAAAGAGATTTAATCTCGCTAAAAAGAGAAGTCTTAGGCGTGTGAGCTGCTTTATCTTGTCCCAATATTACCTCTCTCCCGCGCGAAGTTGTCAGCACGTAAATTTCATCAATCGGGGTCTTCCGCTGCAGGGCAAGACAAAAAAGCGTTTCCGTAACAATTTGGGGAGTTAAGCCGGTAACGCAGATGAGAATGTTTTTGGGCATAGAAAGTATTTACCTTAGTTCATCAATGTATGCCCTGAAAAGGCTGAAAACGAATTTTGATACTTTTACTCCATCCTGCTCTTCCGTAATCCTGTTTGTCGTGGAAGCAACGCAGGCAATACCTCTCCGCAGCAGCCTATTGACTGCCGCGGCAACAAAGGTGAACTCACCCATTATATGGACCGCATTATTTTCATCCGGATAATTCCGCAGGATAGCTTCGCAATCATCCGCGTATGTATCGGCAATTTTAGCAACATATTTCTCGTCTTCATCAGGTGGAATTCGCGGGAATGGAATATCCAGAACGCGCGTGTATAAATTTTCCGCCGTTAGCCGCTGAATATCCTGCCAAGAGGCAGACGGATGATTCGTGAGATTAAGGAGCATTAACAAACTCGATTACCTGACTGCAATAATCATTCACGTTTTCTATCAATGTTTTTGCAGGAGTAGGGTTTCGATTCATTCCTGAATGATCAATGTCGTTCCGAATATCGCGTATCCTGCTCCACAGACGAACCAGCTCAACTGTTTTCCCATCCGGGTTTAACGTGATTCTGTTTATTTGCTCCAAAGAATTTAAATATTTTTCTTTTGCTTCCCTGGTATCGCGTTTGAGCGGGTCGAGATTATCCAAAGCGCAAAGTTTAGAAACAATAACTTCTCTCGACAAAGTAACCGCCTGAACAAACTGATGTGTCTCAAGATAATACTTGATCATATAACATTGGGCATTGAAACCGGAGGGAGTAAACAAGTCATTTTTCTTCATACTTAACGGAGAGAAATTGGATTCGATTTTATCCAAAAGCATTCCGAGCGGTTTGGCGTAATAAAGATTTTTTACATCGTCTTTCACGTGAGATGTTTTATCGGCAAGAATGGACGCGTTCTCGAGAATTTCAGCTGGGCGGTTCAATGAAAACGATTCAGTAATTTTCCGTAATATTGCACCGTAATTTTTCAATTGTTTCGGCTTAATTTCCTGTCCCTGTTTATGAGCCGTTGTATGCAGTTCTTCCAAAATTGTTTGCAGCAGTTCGGCATTCCCTAATTTTACAAACTGCCCCACTGCAATTGACCAATCCATAATATTAAGGAAAGGAGTAATGTCAAAGACAGGAGTTTGCCCTGCTTCATTCTTGGCTTCAAAAGCACCATATAGCACGCTTTTGATTTTCACGTTTTTAACTGTTTTCAAAAAGGTTGCAGCCGCGAGAACAATCATAGGCTGCGATCGAAAACCGTGTGTCACATCAATCACTAATTCTGAATCATCGGGAACCTTTTCCGCTATTCGCTCGAATATCTCCCATAGTTCCTTCTCATTTTTGCCGGATGGAATCTTAATTTTTTCATATTGAACAGTTTCAGCCAAAGCACTGCCGTGCATTTGTTCTGCTTCATCGGTCATAATAACAAATATTTTTTCGGGTTTAAAAAATTCTTGTATATACGAAACAAAATATTTGGTGCTGTGAACGCGGTTTGATTCCGAGTTTAAATAGTCCGCGGGTTCATACTTTCCCTTGCCAAGGAATGATAATGCTATCATATTTAATAGTCCTTTAAATTATGTATATATTTTTGTAATCAGAGTTTTAATCCGCATAGTTAGGGCTTGTCAAGAAATAATTTTTACATCTTCCAACATATAAGCCTTTGCGGGCTTTGCATCTTCGCGTGAGAAATTGTTAATGTTATTTGTGAACGAACCCTTAGTTTGCAGTTTCATCCTGCTATCCCTCATACCTGAACTTCAAACTAAATGGAATGCCGAATTGCGTAACCTCCGGAAATGAAGGAGAAATTTGTCCTTCGCCCGTAACTCTTCCGAAAAATTCTTTTTCCGGTTTAGTTGTTTGGAAACAACTGCCCGCGGTTAAAAAAGCAATCGGATTTTTAAACGGATTATCGGAAAGTGAGAGCTGTTCGCCAAGCCTGCCGTATTTGGTATTTATTTTATACCCGATTGGAGTAACCGCGTCTTCCGGCGCGGTGAGATAGTTACCCAATACAACAAAGGCATTTGTGTTTTCAGGTTCATCGATTTTATACTCTTCCAAATCACCCGGTTCAAACTGTCCGTAACCTGATGATTTTTTCTTTCCGAATCCTGTTTCAAAAACATCTTTCAAGACTTCTGCGCATTCGAATAATGAAAAACTATCTTCATCAAATATGTTTATCAATACAGCGAACCGGACATTTTCAGCGGCATACTTGGGATTATAGGAAAATAATTTCCCGTCCGAGCTTGTTAAAGAATCGCGGTCAATCTGCACGTTCACCCGCAAAGATTCTTCCATCAATTTACCATTGTAGTTTTTTTGCGCGGCGCGTTTTGTATTTCCAAGATATGCCGTAAGACTACCATACGATAAAAACTGTTCTTCTTTCTCGTCTTTATTGCCGACAAACTTCAATATTTTGTCTTTTTTAGTTTCATCGGCAAAATATGGTTTGTTGTAATGAAAAAACGGTTTTGGAAATAGAATATTGTCATCAACCAACAACAATCCGTCCGAAAGAGAAAACACGGGTTTGCCCTCGCGATAGAGATTGATAAACTCTGTCAGTATTGATTCACCTGACTGCTCCAAAAGCCGCCAACAAAAATGACCATAAATAGTATCCGACTGCAAATCGCTAAGCAAGCCGGATTTCAATTTTAAGGGCAAGTAATATGTTTTCATATTTAGATTTCTATTTTTTCCCACTTGAAATCTTCAAACCTTACTTTACCATAACCGCGAGTTCCTGAACCGCCAAGATATTCCAGTTCCACGATTTTCACCGCTTCCTCGATTCTTTCCATAAATTTATCTTCGTTGTCGGTCTCGAATACTCTTATCAATAATTCGAAGTCAAACTTCGCTCCGGCTGCAATTCGTTCTTGAATTCTGTTTCCTCCTTGAAAACCTGCCATTTTAGTTCTATCCATTTTCACTTCAATTTTTTCTTCCCCAAGAGAATACTCTTCATATCCCGCGGTTAAGTTTGCATCTCGGAAAATAGTTCTGGTAGCTTCTTTACCTCTTTTAGAATTTCCGTTTCCAAAGAGTTTACAAACTAAACTTTTGTGGTCGGTTTCTTCTGAAGGACCGGAACCTTTATCATTCTTTGTAAAATCACCATACTTTACTTCGAGTGCCATTCTGAATCTTCCTTTTAAACTGCTCCCCGGTATAAACGGAATGTTAGTGATTGGGTTCCGTATCACCGGATTATCAATTCCGCCAATTTTAATAGATTCTTTTGATCCGCCGATATGGAGACCAGATTCAACACAAATTTTGGCTTGTGCTTTTAAATAATGAGTTAACTTGATCATACTGCTATTCCTTAATTATTGTTATTAAAATATCCTATTACTGCTTCAAAGTGTACCATAAATCCTTTGAGGAAATGCGCTTCGCCTTTTATAGCCTGTGAAATATTACCCTCGAGAAAAGAAACAAACTGTTTGGAAACGAGCGGCGGTTTTTTGTTTGCCGCGTTGTTAACGTGGCTTTTAAGCTTAAGCAAGTCGGTATTGACCTCTTTTATATCTTTTTTAATTTTATACACTCCCTCGGTCTTTCTGCAGTGACCGAAAAACTTTTGAATTTGAGTAGATTTATTTACATTAGAATCTCCTGACAAAACTTTAGCCAGATAGACAGGATACTTTTCTATAAACTCAGGAAGAATATGTCCATCCTCGGAAAAGTAACCTTTGTCCAACGCGCTTAAATATAGACTAAACACATCTGTTGCTACAACAACAGGACTGTTCTCCGGTGATTTTACAAATACAACTCTATCGGCATTTTTGCCTCTATCTGTTTGCTTTGGTTGATAGTCAACTATATCGCCTTCCCGCGGTTCAAATTTTACTTTGCTGTTATGACAAAAATAATCTGTATCAACAAAGAAAAATCCTTTATCGGTAACTCTGGTGATTTTACCCTGCATTTCGTTTCTCCTTTACTTTCTGATTTTATAAATTACTTGACAAATTAACGGGTAAAGCATTTCCTGAATTTCTTTGGAATTGCTGTCCATTCCGATTTTTAACACTGATTCGCAAAAATGTTCCATTGCTTTGTTTTTATAAATGCCGTTCCTGTCTTTGAGCAGGCGGTTGATAGAATATGTTAACCGCGCGCGCCAAATAAGGTGCGCGGGGTCTTTCTTTTCCTTATATAACTTGTTTGCTTCTGCAACACCAAGAAGTTTACGCAGCATCCCCTGCGTCAACCCAACATCGTCTTTTGTCCATCCTGCTAATTCAGCGGCTAATGAGTTAAACTTCGGCAGTTTTTCATTTTTGATAAAACTATCAAATATGTATGTTCCCGCTTTGTCGTTTTCGGCAAAAAATGTCATTCCGCTTTTTTGGTTAAGCAATTCTCTCTGAGAAACACGATCTATTTTCTTTCCCTTTTTCTGATTGTGTTCAGCAAATTCGGCAACCATCCGAATGGGCGTATGATCCTTAAAGTGAGTGACCGAATATGAAATATGCACTTCGTGATTCCCGCAGGTAAACTCGGAAAATTTTTTGTTAAACTCTTCAAGCAGCTGTGCCGCACTGCTTTGAGGACAGACTAACATCAAGTCATCACCGCCTGCAAAAATTGTATAAACCTTATTATCCGGTTTCTTTGTTTCCCAATCTTTCAATAACCCGTTTAAGAAAAAACTAAAATAATATTTCAAATGATTGCTCAAAGTGGTTGTACGCGAAACAGCGGAGAGGTCGCGGTTATCCTTGCTGTCATTTTGCAAACCGAATGCCATAATCATTCCAAGATTGTCAATATCTCCTTTAATCAAAGTCAGGAAATCGGCACCGGTTCCGCATTCTGTAATGTCTTCAAAAGCCATAACATTATTCTTCGCATCTTTTGAACAGTAATTTGCCACGTCAAGGAACCTTGCATCGCGATAAACTTCCTTTTTCAGATTCCCGTCTTTTCTGAGTTCATCAAAATCGGGATTAAGAATAATCTTATTATAATTATTGTTTTGTGATGGATTATAGTCCTTTACCTGCCTTTTAAGGTCAATGTCCAATCCGTTTTCCTTCATAAGGATAACTACATTGTCATCGGGTATTTCGTCACCGATGGTATATTCTGTTTTGACTTGTTTATCAACAATAATATCTTCGGAATTTTCACCCTCGCCAATTCTTAGAGGCTTATTTCTTCCTTTTTTAATTGGCTTATCAGTTACTTTGCATTTAATGGAATCACTGCCTTCAGCTGCTGAAATGTATTCATTTGACCATACGAAACTATCTTTCGATAAGTCTTCCGGGTTAAACAATTTGTTAACAAAAAGTTTATGTTTGTTTTGAATTAATTTACCGGATGCTTCTTCAACAATTTGTCCGAAAGTTATTTTCCGTTTTTTTAATTGCTCATAATCGAACGTGTGATAAGCACTATTAAAGCTCAAGTCCATTTCAAAATTCGTGAACAGATAATCCTCAATTTCTTTGACAACCGAGTTATATCTTTCCTTAAATTCTTCAGTAGCCGGTGCAAGGATATAGAACTTTCCTCCGGCGTGCATTATCAAATTTGCCTCCGATAAACCAAGTTTGGTAAGGAATTTTGTCGCGAAATTTCTTGTCAGCACCTGAACGAAAATCGAACGCCCGCGGAGAATTTTTGCGGGCTTCTTATAAACGCTGTTAAAAATATACGATTGTATCCCGGGTAAATCGCCAATCAACAAATTGAGGTTGGTTGAATTTTCACCCGCCTTTCGCGTCAAATATATCGCGTGACTGAAAGCCGCGGTATCTTTCAAATGGTTATAGAGTGAAATATCCGTAAACTCATTGCCGGTAAAATCGGGAATACACCAAAGATACTTTTCAAACAATATCAAAAGCAGGTTTATTACCGTATCAAAATCGGAATCTTCGCGATAGATTTTAAGCACTGCCTCTAAATCATTTATAAAATCCGTGAAAGCAGATTCTGCAAAAACATAATCTTTAGATTTGCTTTCGCTCTCTATCGTTGGAATTATAATATCGTAACTCTTTGTAATCAAAGATTGCTTATAATATCTCGGTTCAACCGGAACTTGCGAAAGCAGTCCAATTTTACTGAACAAGGAACACAAATGCTTGTGAGTCCATCGTTCGCCCGGTTCTTCCGAAGAATCAAAATCCTCCCGTTCGCTTGCCGAAAGCCTGTCCGCTTCACGGACAAACCGTGTAAGCGATTTTGCCTGTTGATTATGATGTTCCGATATAATATTTTTCAGCGGTTCAATATTTGCCGTGCCGACAATATTAGCGAATAAATCAATAAACCGCCCTGAACTTATTAATTCGGTTCCCAAGTATTGGTGCTGCTGCTTTTTGGTATTGCCTGTACACCGCTGCTCGAACTTCCCAATATCGTGGAATAAACTGCCAAGCAGTAATGTTTTTTCTTCCTGTGAATACATAAATCTCTTTTCTGTTTTCTCAAATGTAAATAAATCTAAAACGCTTGAATAACTTCACAACATTGCCGCAATGTTTTTTACTTCGCGAGTGCTGCAAACCCAAACCCCATTGAATTCTTCTCCCCGAACCCGCATTCATACCCTATTCTTATAAGCTCCGGATTTCCTTCCAATCTAAACGGTGCCTGAATGCCGATAACATCAATAGGGTTTTCGGATGCGTTATGGATAGTGACTTTCTTTGTCACCCTTGCATTTCTTCTCAGATATTCTTCATTCCACGTAAGGCGTAAAAGCTCAGGATTATTACCTGCACCAAACGCGTCATCTCCCTGCCTTCCGTTAACAATATTAAACTTGTTGAGCAGGTTATTGGTAAGCACTCGATTAATTTCTTCCGTGTCATCGGGACGAAGATAGTATTGGTGTTCGGTGGAATTGACTATTTTCTTGATTGAAAAAACAAGCGGGCTATACGCGAAAAATTTCATTGATGATGTAAATTCGGGAGGCGGAATTACTTCAATATTTTCAATGCTGAAAACAGTGCTTTGATAATCGCCGTAGATAAGAATTTCGTGTTTTTCAAACGCGCCTACAAGCAGGTTTTGTATGAAATCATCAATTTGTGGAGATGTGATATAGATGGAGCAATTGGGACTATCAAGAAAAATTCTCGCGTCCTGTATCCGCATTTTCTCGAACCGCATCGCGAAAGAGAACAGCTTATAAACGCGTCCTGCAATAAGGAAGCCTTTGGAATGCAGAAATTCAGAAAATTCTTCCGATCCAAATCTCAACAATGAATAGAGACTTGAAGAAAGAGAATGAAAATAATTGATCGGGATGCTCCGCGAAGATCCTTTCAATTTAACAGTTAACCGCAGCCTCATAACAGCCACCCACTTTTAGTTCCGGAAAATGTTTAGCGAATCATTTTAGATTCCGTGAAAGCAAACGTACGCTATATTTTATTAAAATGCAAAATATATTTTGTGTCAGCCGTACTAAATTGCCCTATATTTTGACTGCCGGTTGTTGAGCAGAGCCGAAACGCCTCTTCTTTTAGCCTTACTCGCGTCACGTGAGTTATAAGAGTTTCCCGAAAAGCTGCAGAGTTGTGTAATAGTTCATAAAAATATTTAATTTGTATTGCTTAGAATGTTTATCTTGTGCATTATGCTTTATTCATTTTTGGTAACTACTTTAGTCTCCTGAAATCAAGAAAATATATGGTACGGATATTATGTCCCAACGGGACTAAATTTGAATAACCGTGAGTGACAACTCACGGGAGAATGATAAAAAGCATCTATGTCCCCGAAGGGGGCAAATTCACGCCGCATTAGTTCGCCCCCTTCGGGGACGTTATTTGTTTGGGCTTACTTTTCCGTGAGTTAGCACTCACGGTTATTCAAATT
>CAIYTF010000203.1 GCA_903929035.1 uncultured Ignavibacteriales bacterium | reverse complement strand
TTTCCTTCAATTTTTCCTTCGAGTCTTCCTTTGAGCATCCCTTCGCGAATACCCTTGTTCATTCCTTCTTCGATCGCGTTCTCCATATCCGATACGCGGTCCCGGTTGGCTTTCTCTATATCCATCAGGTAGTACCTGAATCTTTCATCCGCCGATACTTGGCCGAATTGTTCTATTGCCATCGCGATCTCCTTTTCTTTCGTTAATTCTTCAGGGTAGTAACCGCTCTCTTTATACATTTCTCCGAATTTCAGCAGGCTTGCCCACTTGTCTAACTTCGTCTGCAATTCTTCGGGTTGCGTTTTTATAAACTTTGTTAATTCTATGAAGTGCAGCTCTGTTACATCGCCTAATTCGAAATCTTCAGTGATATGTTTGTACCTAAATATATTGTGAAAATCTTTCAGCGTATCAAACAATGCTTTGTCGCTCACTATTGAAATGCTTATCGTCTTAGTCAGATGCCGATAGTTTTCACCCTCTTTTAATTGCCCGCTCAATAATTTCGACAAGTAATACACCACCCTGTTCACGTAATCAGTAGTCGGTATTATCTGAACTTCAATATTATAACTTCTTCCCTGTTTATCTTTCGCTTTCATATCCATTATAGAGGTCTTTTCATCGGCATAATTTGCCTCGCTAAACGGATTCAACAGGGTTAATTCTGTTATTTGGCTTTCTTCGGGGTAGTCTAATATCGCGTTAAGCAAAGCCGCTAATATCACTTTGCCGGATTCGGAGCCAAACACCCGTTTGAATACTTTATCATTAACTAATCGCATATCTTTCCTTATTTTACAGGTGAATAATACATTATTTATATCAATAAATCAAGGGAAGCGCGGCAATTTTTTCCCTCCCCGCGAGAACAGCAGCTTCATACGGAAATTTTAATTTTGTGTTCCTTTTCCGCTGAATAAGCCAAACAAGCGAGAATATCTTCCAAATTTAATTCTGGAAAATCTTCGATAATTTCTTGAATTGACATACCGGAAGCCACCAGCTTAGCACATCATAAACAGTAATTCTGGTGTCCCTCACGCGAGGTTTACCGACCCGCTTATCGCTCCGAATGGTGATAATATTTTCGTATTCCATAGTTGGTTCCAATCTGATTCTTTTTGTATAGAGAAATATACGGTATTTCTCATTCATTCACATATATCGCTGAACAATAGCGTTCAATGCAGTTGTTTTCACTTTTCCTTCGGTTAAAGCCTTATACCTTTTTTCAGACTCCCGAGCCCAAATTTCTTCTATTTTTTCATCCGGCTTAATAAGACTCCGAGTCAGCCATTCTATTAATTGCAGCCTTTCATCCGGTCGTAACCGCAAGGCTTCCGTAAATATTGATTTTGAATCCATTTTCTATTCTTAATTGTCAAGTTGTTTGGGCTTTGGCGATACAACTCAATTTTATTACGGTTCGATATACCTTAACACTTCACCGCCGGCACCAATTGCCCATCCTTTTTTACTCGATTGCATTTTAATGCAAGATATTTTACTTGATATAGGTACACTAACATATCTCCATCCATTTCCGTCAAAATAAATTAGCCCGCCTTGTGCTTTAGATGCCCAGCCTTCAGTTGCAGAAATCATTTCAAGAGCGTATACTCCCGCATAATTTGCCTCAGTCGTTTTATAATTAGGGCTGAAAGTAGTCCCATCGTAATGCCACAAGCCACTTTCTGCCGATGAACCATAATAAGAATTACTTATCCAAATATCGGTATTAGAGAATACTTTAATCTTATCATAGTAGCCGTTGACACCATTTACGTACCCTTTTGATGCCCATCCAACACCGTTATAATTAAATACTTTTCCATAATAACTATCCATCACCCAGACATTATCCTTTGATAGATATGACAAACTGACTAAGTTATCCGCAAAAATTGTCCATTTGGTCCAAGCATTGCCATCATAGTGAAATAAGAGTCCCCCCGAACCGGAAACCCATATATCGTTTACTGAAATTACAGCAATATCATATAAATTGGTCGATCCGATGACGGTACTATTTATTTTTGTCCAGATGCTGCCGTTATATGAATAGATGGCTCCATTTTTACCAACTGCCCAACCCGAGGTTGCATTTAAAAAGAATATTGATGATATGTATTCCGAGAAGACATTATCTATTTCCCAGCCCGAACCACTGTAATGCCAAATATTTGATGAATTAGATAGCCAGACATTATTATCAGAAATGCAGAATAGAGAATTTGGATTTAGGCCGGAACTGATTATCCCTGGAATTGTCGAAGTAGCCATCCAAGAACCTAATTGCCTGAGAGTACTTGCGCTAACAACATTGCTGCCCGCCGAAATCCCTTTGCTGTTAACAACATAAACCCTGAAATAATAGGTTGTACTACCCGATAGTCCCGTTACGGTAAAATTAGTGGTTGCCGAGTTTGTGATTGTTGTCACCAAGGTAGAGCTTTCGTTGACATCTGCCGAGGTGCTTTTATAAATTTTATACGATGCAAAGTCAGCGGCACTGCTGGCAGTCCAAACGAGCTTGCACGAATTGATTGAAATATTTGACGGGGTAGAAAGCGTTACTGCATCGGGTGGCATCGGTGCAGGTACTGTCATCGAAACATCCGCCTTAATATTCCCGCCATTAGAAACAAAAGAAAGACTTCCGCTATATGTGCCCACGGCCAAACTCCCGCGCTGAATGTTCAAAGTGACCACTGAAGAATTTGTTCCGGTGGTTGGCGTGACGGTCAGCCAAGACTGATTTGACGTAATACTCCAATTTAAAGAGCCTGCACCGATATTACTTACCTGTATGGTTTTTACGGAATCAGATGTTCCGAAGTCGAGAATGCTTGGATTAAGACTTATCACCGGAGTGGAGGGGATACTCATTTTTACAGAGATAGTCTGGTTTCCGCCATTCGATGTAAATATAACACTGCCGGTAAGATTGTTTGGCGGCAGCCCTGTCCTGTTCACCCTGATTGCGGTAGTAACAGAATTGCTGTTAATTGTGCCGGAAGCCGGAACGATAGAAATCCATCCATCGGTTGTTGCTGCATTCCAGTTAATTGCTCCTGTCCCTGTATTGCTCATTGTTATATTTAGTTCACTTTGCGAGGTACCGAAATCAAGTATAATAGGAGATAATGTTAACTGAGGAGAATTTGGATTTTGTTTCACGATTTGCGCATTGACAATGACGTTTCCGACATTTGAAGCTATCGTGATAACATCATTAGAATTTCCATAAGTCAACTGCGTCCGATCAACAGTCAATGTTATATTTTTAACATTAGTGGTAATTGAGCCTGCCGCTTCACTTAAAGTTAGCCAACCTGCATTCTTAGTAATGGTATAATTTATTGTACCAATCCCTGTAGCATTTGAAATGGCAAAAACTTTCTGGTTGTCCGCGGTGCCAAAATCTAAAAATACAGGTGAGACATCTAACCGTCCGGTTAATTCCTCTATCTGAATATCCGCTTTTGCAGTGCTTCCCTCGGCAACAGTGACATTTGTCTGTGAATCCTTAAATCCTGATTTTGTAGCAGTAATAACGTAAGAGCCGCCGGCGACAGCCGTAAACTCATATTTGCCGTTATCATCCGAAGTAATTGTTGAAGTGATCGGGGTTGTGGTTATCTGCGCGCCTTGTATAGCCGCACCTGAAACTTTGTTGGTAACAGTACCTGAAATCTTTGTCTCTATAATCGGTGCATCAGACGGCGCACTGCTTTTCTTGCAGCTAAGTGCAGTGAACAAAAGTACGAGCAAAAGAACCAAGCGAAAATGAATCGATGATTTATACATCTCTCCCTCTCATATTAAATGTAGAAATAAATTGATTAAGAAACGAAATTATTTTCTGTTACACTTTTATCTGCAAAGTGCAAAATCGGCGAACCTCATAAAGGAAAATATAACTATTCGAGGAAATAAGCAAATTTTTCCGTTGTTGTTTACGCTAAATCACAAAGCAATTTCTCGACACTCCGAACAAACATCGCCCGTGAAGATTATAAGCCAAGCTTTCAGGTTGGATATTGCTTTAACTTCTTCCAAAGCAAGATACCCTTTCACCTGTTCTATTCCGGCATTTCTAACTTCATCAAGTTTGCCGGCGTTTTCTTTTTTGATGTATTTCAACTCGAAAAGGTGTTCATATTTCGGACGGAAACGGTTTGTTCGCGTAAACAATAAATCAGGATATTTCTTGTTTGTTTCAGGTTCGCTTTTGATAAAATACGACTTTGTCAAAGAAATATAAGCGATAAGCAGAAGTTTAATGTATTTCTCATCAAAATTAAGGTAATCGCGATTTGACAATCGTTTCAATATATTTTCGACTATTTTGGTTACCGGTACGACATCATTCATATTCGCCATAGATATAACGGCGTTTTTGATCTCTTGAGAATCGGCATCTATACCCTCGTTTTTCTTCAACAGATTCGCGAAGAAATCCCAATATACTTCCTTTATCACGTAGTTTGGTATTTCGAACGATAAATCGAAATCGAAAGAACCTTTAATCGTAAGCAATCCGTTGTAATAAAGCAGAGAAATAAAATCATCCACCGTGAAATCTCTTTCAAAGCTGTAAATCTGCGTTAATTGAGCATTATATGTTCCTGCTTCCAATATGGTTTTTATCGCCTCCAAGTTTTTGTCACGGTTTTGGATACCAACCAGATTATTGATCTTGGAAAAATCACTCACGACATTTGTATCGACCATATCTTCAGGGTATTCCATCGTTTCGGGATTTATTTCGGAAATAAACCTCAGCAGCATAGCCGGATTGTAAAGTTTCGTTTTAGCTCTCGCGGAGAATAAACTGCCGTTATACCAATCCGCGGCATCTTTCATTATGAAATCCACGGCAGAATTCGCGATACCGGGGAAAAGGTCGTAAAGCATTTGTTTTACTTCAGCAGCGGTGAAACCCGCCATTTCATTAAACGCGGATTTACCTGAAATATTTGTCGCTATATTAAATCCGCTCGTCATCGAGTCCAATGTCACCGGGGTCACGCCCGTGGCGAAAAACCTATCTATTGCACCTTTTCCCGTATATAATTTAATCGTCTCATAAAATTTCCTGACGAATCCGTTTTTTGAAACTATATCGGCAAAAGAAGTAAAATTAAACGACAGTATCTCGTTCGTGAAATGGTCGTATTCATCGATTAGAACCATTATT
>CAIYTF010000202.1 GCA_903929035.1 uncultured Ignavibacteriales bacterium | reverse complement strand
GGGGCAAATTTATGCCGCATAGTTAGTTCGGCCCCCCATCGGGGACGTTATTTGTTTGGGCTTACTTTTCCGTGAGTTGTCACTCACGGTTATTCAAATTTAGTCCCATTGGGACAAATTCAAGAACAGGCTGAGTAGTTACCATATTTGTTTTTTGACCTAAACAGTTACCTAATTTCTAAAATTTGTTTTCATATAAGCTGCTTCTTTTTCAACCATTTCCTCTATTGAGGCTGGTTCAATTCCGAGTCGCAGTAACTTGTTGATATTCAATGATACATCCGCGACACCAACAAGACCAGCAACACTGTTCATAGAAACACTATCAATGAGGTACCTATTAAAGTTTCCGTATGTACACACCATTTCACCAATTTCCACCCGGGAAACTCTTCTCTTGCTTGATAGATTAATTATATCATTATTAAATCTTGTTTTTAATAAGCAAGTAATAATACGGGCTGTTTCCCTAACTGAAAGGGGTGTCCTGAACTGATCATAGAAAAGACGCACACGCCTGCCGTTTTGGAAATTTTCTATCATTTCAGTAAAATTGTTTTTGCTTACTCCATATTCATAGCCGAAGAGAAGCGGAACACGCGCGATAAGAAAATTCCGACAACCGGTTTGGAGTATTACTTCGCCTAGAAATTTTGTGCGTGCATAAAGAGTAAGCGGCTTTAGCTTCGCGCTTTCGTCAAGATACGAACCTAGGTTGCCGTCATAAACTAAATCCGTGGAAGTGTAAATAATCTTTGCTCTAATTGATTCCGCACTGCGCACGATATGTTCTGTTGCACTGCAATTTGCATCATATACTTCACTCTCTCCCAATTCATCAGCTTTGCTTGGATTTGAAACAGCAGCACAATGAATTATATAATCGGGTTTGTATTCTGAAATACATTTTGAAAGTAATTTAAAATTTGTTATGTCAACCTGCATAGAATTAAAGTTGACGCAATTTCCTATCCGCGAACGATAGAGAGTCAGAATATCGTAATCAACCGAAACAAAGTTGTTGAGATAATGCCCCAATAAACCGCCGCCGCCCGTGATGAGTACTTTTTGCCGGATATTTGCCATTTTGGTTACTCAAGTACAATCGGTTTTGAAATAACCGCTGTTTTCTTTGTTGTTTCATCAGTCACGGTAATATTCAGTGTATATGTGCCGGTTTTGTTAGTACTTTTTATAATGAACTGTAAATCTATTTGCGCATCGGCAGGTTTTTCTTTTTGTTCTTTAACCATATTACCTAAAGCTACTTTCTCTGTTTTTTTCTGATCTGCAGAAATCAAATCGACTGTATAAGTGAAAGACGATTTAAATAAACCGGATTCCTCTTTGGCTGCAAAGTCCTTAACTTGAAAACTGCCATTTACTTCCCATCCGTCATCGGCAGGATATGCATAACAATCTAAGTTATATGCCTGAATGTTGGTGCTAATATCTTTTTTACCCGAACACCCTAAAAACATAAGTACCAAAATAAAAACCGCGATTAAAATATTTTTCATAAATACCTTTCAAATATATGTTTTAAAAATGTAACTGTTTAGATGAAAAACTGAACAACTATGATTGTAAGATAATAATATTTTGCATTTTTGAAACACGCAAAAAATAATGAAATTAACATCACGGAAAAGATAAGGAAAATAATCGCACGCCTTAGTAAGAAAATATTTCTCGACTTTTGTTAACTTTTAAGATAACTTCGCGGATATGTTTTTAGCATCTTCAATCAATTGCTTGTATCCAAAGTAACCTCTCGACACTCCGAACAAACATCACCCGTAAATATTATTAGCCAGGCTTTCAGGTTAGATATTGCTTTTATCTCTTCTGATGCCAAATAGCCTTTCACCTGTTCTATTCCGGCTGTTCTAACTTCGTCAAGTTTGCCGGCGTTTTCTTTTTTGATGTATTTCAACTCGAAAAGGTGTTCATATTTCGGTCGGAAACGGTTTGTACGCGTAAACAATAAATCAGGATATTTCTTGTTCGTTTCAGGTTCACTTTTGATAAAATATGAATTTGTTATCGACACGAAAACCATCAATATCATTTTTATGTATTTCTCATCAAATTTAATAAGGTCACGATTGGACAACAGCATCAAAACATTTTCGATTATTTTTATCAGAGGCGCGACATCGTTGGTGTTTGCCATCGCTCTTATCGCGTTTTTGATTTCCGCCGTTTTGATATCGAAATCTTCGCTTAACATTTCAGCGAAGAATCCCCAATAGACTTTCTTTATAACGTAGTTCGGTATTTCGAACGACAACTCGAAATCCAAAGGTCCTTTAATGGTGAGCAGTCCGTTGTAATAAAGCAGCGAAATAAAATCCTGCAGGGTGAAATTTCTTTCAAAGCTGTAAATTTCTGTTAATTCCGAAAGAACCGAACCGGTTTCCAAAACGCATCGAATCGCGTTGATATTCTCCTCGTAATTTTGGATTTTTGCCAAGTTCTTGATTTTTGAAAAATCGCTGATGATGTTCTTATCGACCATATCGCGCGGGTATTCGAGTGTTTCAGGATTTATTTTGGCAATAAACCTCAGCAGCATAGCCGGATTGTATATTTTTGTTTTGGCATCGGGAGAAAACAAACTGCCGTTATACCAAGCTGACGCATCATTCATAATGGTATCGGCAGCTGCATCTGCAATACAGGGGAATAAATCATAAAGCATTTGTTTTACTTCGGCAGAAGTGAAACCCGCCATTTCATTGAATTCCGCTTCCCCTGAAATATTTGTTGCTATATTAAATCCGCTTGTCATTGAGTCCAATGTTACAGGCGTCACTCCCGTGGCGAAAAACCTGTCTATTGCACCTTTTCCCGTATATAATTTAATCATCTCATAAAATTTCCTGACGAATCCGTTTTTTGAAACTATATCGGCAAAAGAAGTAAAATTAAACGACAGTATCTCGTTCGTGAAATGGTCGTATTCATCGATTAGAACCATTATT
>CAIYTF010000201.1 GCA_903929035.1 uncultured Ignavibacteriales bacterium | reverse complement strand
GGGCATTGAAAAATTCGGAGCGGTTAAAAAGGAATACAGCGTACAAGCACTTCGTGACAACGTTCATTTACTCAAGGTGAGAAAATGCTCAAAGAGATAAACGAGATAGTCGTGAAACACGGACTTAAATTAAAAAGGTAACTGTTTAGGTTCTCTTATTCTCCGTTAGGAGAAAAATGTTTGTAGAAAACACATATACCCCTGTATTTCGTTTTTCCGTATGGAAATATATGTTGTTTGGTATCAATCCGATGCAACATATATTCCCATACAGCCTGTCCCGTTCACGCGGGAGGAAATCGTGCCGTAAGGGGCTGTTTTCTACAAACATAAATTCTCCCGCGAAACGGGACAGGCTCTAACGGGAAACAAAATATACACGTTTTTTTTGACCTAAACAGTTACGAAATTTGTAATATTCAGATAACACCGGATTCAAATCTAACCGCTATCAATATTCTCCCATAAAAAAAAGGAAATTCCCTTGTCGCTGTCACCGCGCATTTTCAACAAGGGAATATCCAATATCAGGAGTTATCTATAATTCAGACAACTTTACTTCATCAAGAGCAATTTCTTCATTGACTTAAAATTACCTGCTTTCAGTTCATAAAAGTAAACACCCGAACTCATATTCGCCGCGTTCCAAGAGACCTGATGATAACCGGCTTCCATCTGTCCGTTTGCAAGTTCCGCGACTTGTTCGCCAATCTGGTTATAGATAGTGATACTGACTCTTGCATTTTCCGGAAGTCCGAACCGGATTATTGTTGACGGGTTAAAAGGATTAGGATAGTTTTGCTGTAATTCAAAAGCAATTGGTTTTGTAACTGCACTCACTTCTATTGATGTTATGTTCTCGTCTGCAATAACAATTGATGAGCCGGATTTTACTAAGCTGTTTATTAGTTTGCCCGTTGCAATATCTTTAATCAGCAAATCAACTCCTTCAACACGAATTTCAACTGGATAGGCAGCTCCGCTGATAGAAATAACTTTAGCATCACTCAAGTTTTCAACGGAAGATTGTGATGCAAACCGGACATCAAAAATTCCGGCAGGCGGAACAGGCGGCAGAGCAAATTGGTCAATGCTGATTTCCGCTTTGGCTGCATATAACAAACTGCTGCTTCCTCTGCTGTCTGTGACAATTATCCTTGCCCAATTCTTTTCGGTCTTCACTTCCAATTGTCCGGCACTCTTTGCAGGGGCTGCATTAATGTTCATTACCCCTGCTGCATTTGCGCGTATCCAGTAACCATTTCCGACTTTCAATACAGTTGGAACAACATATCCATTTAAATATCCGTAAAAATAAGAATTGATAATATTTGCCGGAGTTGTTGTAACTCCGCTCACCGCGATATCATTATCGTAAATTCCAATCAGGTTCCATCCGGATAGCAAAGGAACTTGATTTGGCTGTAACACGGAGGCACCGCAAACTGATGAAGAATCTGCAGAAGCAAACCGAAGCCAATAAGCTCTTCCGTTGGAAAGTGAAGCCGAAGTTACATAACCATTGCTAAACCAATACGCGGGAGTATTTGCAGTCGGGAACAAAGCGGCTGCATTCATATTGGAAGCCGTTAGAGGTACTGAAATTAAGTTCCATCCTGAATTAACCGTAACATTTTTGCATAGTTGATTAGTCCAAAAATTCCAAACGACTGACCAGCTGCCTGCACCGGCAATATTTTTAGCCAGAATACGCCAGTAATATTTTGAATTTACTGCTAACCCTGTAATTTGTTTGGATGTATCAATCACCATAGTATCATTTACAATGAGGCTGGAAAACAAACTATCTAATGCCAGCTGAACAGTATAATGCTCCGCTCTCAAGGTTTTATTCCATTTCAATGTAATCGGAGGAACATTTCCGGTACTGTTATTCAACGGCAATGCTAATATTGGCACAGAGGGAATTTCAACAGGGCTTAAAATTACTAATACCGGCTGTTTCAGACTGCCTAATGAATTGGCGGAAGGATCCATTATTTGGAAATTTCGCGTTCTAAAAACAGATGAACCGGCTGCTTTCTTTTTTAGAATAATCTTAAGAATAGTTCTCGGTAAATTTGATGAAATTCCTCCATTTTGGGAGCCAAGCCTTGTTATTCCAAATGTTATTTGTCCTGTCAGCGTATCGATGGAAGATAATAATGAAGTAGAACCGCCGTCTGAATTAAAAAAATCACCTTCATTTATTTGTTGTATCGCGACTTGGGCAGGATCGAACAAAAATGTACCTGAGCAGGCGAAAGCATTCGAAACTGAATCAACTTTCAATTCAACTGTTTTGATGCTGTCTGCTTTGAGCCTGATAGTATCAGGAATAAAAAACAGCTCGGCATTGCTAACCTGAAAATTACCATTCACCTGTGCAGAACCAGGATTCACCTGATAATGAGTTAGTCCATCGGGAGCTGTCATTCCGGAATTTTCAAAAAGTATGGAATTTGCACCGGCGGATATACATTTAAATCGTAACGTGAGCAATCTTTGATTGGAAACAGAGGAAACTCCTGAAGCAGGTCCGGCTAATCGCGTTATACCAAAAATACCGCGACCAACTTGATTATCAATAGATTTCATAAATGAGGTAGCTGAAGACCCATTTTCATTAAGGAATGTACCCTCTGAAACGTCAAGCAATACAATTTTAGACGGATTATACACAACATCTGTTATTAACGCGAACAGATCATTTATTGGACCAGTCTGCACTTCAATATCAAAGGCTGCTCCAACTTCAGGCTGAACTGAAACAGGGGAAAACAAGAGTGCTGTATTCTGATTATTATTGGCTATATTTACAATTCCTGATGAAGATTTGGCAGGAATTATTGATGTTCCATCGGGTAATAATAATCCGATATGTTCAAAATTAATGATTGAAGTACCTGCTGATTTTGTTTTAAAGTTGACTATCAACAAGGTATCATCGCTTGCAGCGGTAACTCCGGGCGAGTTACCGATTCGCGAAATGCCTATAACTATTCTGCCGCTCAGCGGATCGTTATAGGACTGAAATAATGTTTGAACAGTGCCCCCCGCGTTTAGGATTCTTCTTTCGGAAACACTGATAAATTCCAACAAAGACGGATTATAGTTCAAGTCAAACGCGCAGGAAAATAAATTTGTTACCCGCGATAATTTTACAGCAATTGGGAATGTCTGAAAAATGGTTTTATTTACAACCGCGGGCAGAATATAGATTTGTGTCGTGTCAGACTGAACCGCGAAATTACCGGATGCGGACTTGGATTGAATCGATTCAAAATGTCCTTTAGCAGAAGACAAATCATCTTTATCATTCCCATACAGGGATCGCGCGTAAACATTAACAGCAATCCCTAATAGGAAAAGGATTATACATTTATATAAGCATCTTATTCTCATACCCGTCCTGCAAATTTTAATTTGATATTTAGATTATCGTTACCGTAAGTAAATTAATTTCTTCGAGATAACACATTTGTCAGTCACGAGCCGATAAATATAAACGCCGCTGCTAAGAGCCTTATTGTTCATATTTAACTCAACTTGGTAATAGCCTGCCGTTTGATATTTGTTAACCAAGGTGCTTACTTCCGCGCCTAACATATCAAAAATTTTCAGTTCTACCTTCCCTGCTCCGGGAATTTCATACTTTATAACAGTTGACGGATTAAACGGGTTAGGATAATTTTGATATAATGCATAACCTCTGGGTGGGTTTTTTTCAGAGACTTCCGTTAAAATATTATACTCAACATCAATGCTGTCAAACCATTCACCATTCATATTCATTATTTTCAAACCGGATAATTGAAAAACATTGCTTAAAGTGCTGATTGATTTGAGCTTAATCATTTTTACTTCCATCAGGCTGCTTCCTGAATCCGGTAATTCAGCTGTCCTGTCAAATCTGGTCATACCAACAATTTTACTGTTTTCATAGTTAGAAGTCATAAGGCTAATCTGCCGCGTTTTATTTGATGAAAACAATCCGCCATCCTCTACTTTAACTATTTTAGTGAAATTTGAATCAAAAATTAAGTCGGCTGCAAAAGCATAAGGATTTTGTAAACCGCGTAAGTATATAAGCGCGATAGAAGTATCGCCTATATTACTTTGCAGATAATTGCCGCGTATGGAGAGTTTAGGTATATTTGCCAGCCTCATAGCTTTAGCGTTTCCGGGCAGGCAGCTGCCGGTTTTTCCGAAATTAATTCCGAGAATTGCTAAATCAAAGCCGTCCACGCGGCCGCGTTTGTCGATGTCCGCGAACATATTATAGAATGGCGAAGCTGATAAACTTCCAAATGCTCCGCCAAGGATTGCAAGGTCTATGCCGTTAACTATTGCATCCTGATTGATATCTGCTCTGCAAAATGTAGTATCGCCGTGATCAATCCGGTTGTTTTCGAATGGTCTCCAAATAATGAGCGGTGAGTTTCCATCATTAGGTTTATGATAAAGCCGGCTGATTATCTGGTTTGTATCTGTTGTTCCATAGTAATTATTTTGCGCGGCAATAAGTATTGAAGGGTCTTGATAATTAATTAGCTTAATTAAATTAGTATTGTGTTCAAAATTATTGCGGTAAATTGTCAGATTTATGTTTGAGCCGCTTTGACCATCGGCATAGACAGCCCAATCATTTGAAAAATTGAAATCATTACTATTAATAACAATATTTGAATTACCGGAGTTCGATATTGCAGTATTATTCTTGGAAAAACCGGAATTGGAAATATTATATGACGCGTTCTCATTTGATACTCCTGCCCCGTTATTTACGAACAAAGAATTAGTTACAGCCATAAATGACGAATTATTGACTACCATTCCTGAACCGGAATTATTCATCGCGGTAATTTTATTTAAATAATAAGACGATGAATTACAATTACGTAAATAAATTCCATTCTGTGCCGATTCTTCAACTGTAACATTTTTAATTACCGGTTTTGATGCATCCACGTAAACACTACCTACAGGATTCCAATGATACGGATTCCCGCCAAACCGTACTAAGCAGTAGGCGATGGTGCTTTCATCATTATTTATATAAATTGCCTCCCAATTACCTCTGGCAGGTAATGATGCAAATCCGTCACCATTGCTATCTCCTCCGTAAGTATCATCATATATAGATGTAAACACAATCCTGTTATCTGGAGTCCCCTGTGCAATTAATTTGTCATAGACCATTAGCCGGCGGTCTCCGCCAATGGCTTTAACAACTACGCCCGGGTCAATACTCAATGTTGTCTTGATAACACTATACTCGTTCGCAACTGTAACCTCTCCCGTCATAACATAAACATAATCTTCGCCTTGTATTCTGCTCCAAGTTCCCACTAAGCTGTTCGGTGCGATCCTTGAAGCCCTTATTTCACCGGATACTGCTATTTTCTTGATCCCGTTCAGCACTGTATTCCCGCTATAAACAGGGAATGCTGTATTTACCTGATCGAACGGATAACCGTTATTGTTCATATTCAGAATATTATTGCTTATTGCAAACCCTACTCCATCGTTAATTTGTATTCCATCGCTTACTGAAGTCAGGCTGTTGCCGCTAACCACGGTTGTAGAATGTACTTTTTCCAAGTAAATACCTGCACCACAGTCCATTACCATATTATTCTTTATTAATAAATTTTGGCTGCTCGATTTAGCATATATACCCCATCCGCTGCAGTTTCTGACTGTATCTTGCTCTACGGTGAAATTAGCCGCGGCATTATTAATGAATATTCCCTGCTGTGCCGATTCTTCAACTGTAACGTTCTTTATGACAGGTTTTGCCCCATCCACGTAAATATTGCCGTCAGGATTCCAATGATAGGCACTCCCCCCGAATCTCACCAAACAGTACGTGAGGGAACTTTCATCATTATTTATATAAATTGATTCCCACTGCCCTCTGGCAGGTAATGATGCAAATCCATCGCCATTGGTATCTCCGCCATAGCTATCATCATTTATCGATGTAAAAACTATCTTGTTATCTGCCGTACCCTGCGCGATTAATTTGCCATAGACCATCAGGCGGCGGTCTCCGCCAATGGCTTTAATTACTACGCCCGGGTCAATACTCAGTGTCGTTTTGATAAAGTTGTTTTCGTTAACCACTGAAACATCAGCCGCCATCACGTAAACATAATCTTCGCCTTGTATTCTGCTCCAGGTTCCAACCAGGCTGTTCGGTGCGATCCTTGAAGCCTTTATTTCGCCGGATACCGAAATCTTTTTGATCCCGTTCAGCACTGTATTCCCGCTATAAACAGGGAAAGCCGTATTTATCTGATCAAACGGATAACCGGTATTGTTCATATTCAGAGTATTATTGCTTATTGAAAATCCAACCGCGTCGTTAGTTTGTATTCCCGGATTCACAAAAGATAGTGTATTGCCGCTGACTACCGTTGTTGAATTAACTTTTTCCAAGTAAATACCGGAACCGCAATTCATCACCTGATTATTCTTTATTAATAAATTTTGATTACCTGCCCTTGCATATATACCGCTTCCGCTGCAGCTTCTTATTGTATCTTGTTCTAAGGTAAAGTTTGCAGGGGAATTATTAATGAAAATTCCCTGCTGTGCTGATTCTTCAACAATCACGTTCTTAATGACAGGTTTTGCGCCGTCTATATATATATTTCCGACCGGATTCCAATGATTGGGACTTCCTCCAAACCTTACCAAACAGTGCGCCAAGGTACTTTCATCATTATTTATATAAATTGATTCCCATTGCCCTCTTGCCGGTAAAGATGCGAATCCGTCACCATTAGAATCTCCGCCGTAGGTATCATCATTTATAGATGTAAACACTATCCTGTTATCCGCGGTCCCCTGCGCGATTAATTTACCATAGACCATCAGCCGGCGGTCACTGCCAAGAGCCTTAACTACTACACCCGGGTCAATACTTAATGTTGTCTTGATATAGCTGTTCTCATTAACAACTGAAACCTCTCCTACCATCACGTAAACATAATCTTCGCCTTGTATTCTGCTCCAAGTTCCAACCAAGCTGTTCGGTGCTATCCTGGAAGCCTTTATTTCGCCGGATACCGAAATCTTTTTGATCCCGTTCAGCACTGTATTCCCGCTATAAACAGGGAAAGCCGTATTTGTCTGATCAAAGGGATAACCGGTATTGTTCATATCCAAAATATTATTGCTTATTGCAAATCCTATTGCATCGTTAGTTTGTATTCCCGCGTTCACTAAGGAAACAGTATTGCCGCTTACTACTGTTGTTGGATGTACTTTCTCCAAGTAAATTCCTGAACCGCAGTTGATTACACTGTTATTCTTGATTAGTAAATTTTGATTACCCGATTTTGCATATATACCGCTTCCGCTGCAGCTTCTTATTGTATCTTGTTCTAAAGTGAAGTTTGCAAGTGCATTATTAATGAGAATCCCGTTCTGTGCTGATTCTTCAACGATAACATTCTTAATGACAGGTTTTGCTCCATCCACGAGAATATTGCCGACAGGGTTCCAATTATAGGGATTCCCGCCGAAGCGCACCAAGCAGTAAGCTAAGGTGCTTTCATCACTATTTAAATAAATTGATTCCCAATTACCTCTTGCCGGTAGTGATGCGAATCCGTCACCATTGGAATCACCGCCGTAGGTATCATCATTTATCGATGTAAACACTATCCTGTTATCCGCTGTGCCCTGCGCGGTTAATTTGCCGTAAACTAATAGTTTGCGGTCACCGCCAAGAGCCTTAACTACAACACCCGGGTCAATGCTCAGTGTAGTTTTGATATAGCTGTTCTCGTTAACAATTGAAACATCTCCCGCCATAACATACACATAATCTTCGCCTTGTATTCTGCTCCAGGTTCCTACGAAACTGGTGGGCGCAATCCTCGAAGCCTTTATTTCGCCGGACACAGCTATTTTCTTGATCCCGTTCAGCACGGTATTCCCGCTATAAACAGGGAATGCTGTATTTACCTGATTGAACGGATAACCGCTATTGTTCATATTCAGCGTATTATTGTTTATTGCAAACCCTACTGCATCGTTAGTTTGTATTCCCTCGCTCACTGAAGTAAGGGTGTTGCCGCTAACCACTGTTGTCGTGTGAACTTTTTCCAAGTAAATACCATATCCGCAATTTATCACCTGATTATTCTTTATAAATAAATTCAGGCTGCCGGATTTGGCATATATGCCCCATCCACTGCAGCTTCTTATGCTGTCTTGTTCTAAAGTAAAATTTGCCGTTGAGTTATTTATGAATATTCCCTGCTGCGCCGATTCCTCAACAGTAACATTTTTTATTACCGGTTTTGCTGCATCGACATAAATATTGCCGACAGGATTCCAATGAGCGGGATAACCTCCGAAGCGAACCAAACAGTAAGCTAAGGTACTTTCATCATTATTTATATAAATTGTCTCCCAATTACCTCTGCCTGGTACCGAGGCTGCTCCGTCACCATTGCTATCTCCGCCGTAAGAATCATCATTTATGGATGTAAACACTATCCTGTTATCTGCTGTGCCCTGCGCGAATAATTTGCCATAGACCATCAGCCGGCGGTCACCTCCCTGGAATTTAACTACTACACCGGGGTCAATACTCAATGTTGTCTTTATATAGCTATTCTCGTTAACAACTGAAACCTCTCCATCCATCACGTAAACGTAATCTTCACCTTGTATTCTGCTCCAAGTTCCTACTAAGCTGTTCGGTGCTATCCTGGAAGCTCTTATTTCGCCGGACACCCCTATTTTCTTGATCCCGTTCAGCACGGTATTCCCGCTATAAACAGGGAATGCTGTATTTGCCTGATAGAACGGATAACCGTTATTGTTCATATTCAGGGTATTATTGCTAATTGCAAACCCTGCCGCATCGTTAATTTGTATTCCCACGCTTACTGAAGTTATGGTGTTGCCGCTAACCGCCGTTGTGGAATGTACTTTTTCCAAGTAAATACCGGAACTACAGTCGATTACCTGATTATTCTTTATTAATAAATTCTGGCTGCCTGATTTGGTATATATACCCCACCCGCTGCAGTTTCTGATTGTATCTGATTCTAAGGTAAAATTTGCGGCGGGGTTATTAAGAAATATTCCTTGCTGGGCTGATTCTTCAATTGTAACATTCTTTATGACAGGTTTTGCTCCGTCCACATAAATACTGCCGCCCGGATTCCAGTTATAAGCACTTCCTCCGAATCGGATTAAACAGTAACTAATAATCGTTGTGCTGCTGTTAATATAGATTGCCGACCATTGTCCTCTGCCGGCTAATGTAGCTGAACCGTCACCGTTAGTATCTCCGGCATACGAATCATCATATATGGATGTAAACACAATCCTGTTTTCTGCTGTGCCTTGTGCATCCAGCTTACCATAGACGAAAATTTTTCTATCAGGGGCGTTAAATTTAACTATAACACCGGGTTGAATGTGCAATGTTCCGCTTGCGGCTATAGTAATATCTCCAATAAGATTATAAGGACTGCCTGCAAGCGTCCAAGTAGAGTCGCCGGTTATGGTGCCTCCGTCTATATTTGTAACAGCTAAACAGCGCGCGGATAATAAAAACAATAATAAATAAACCAATCTGACAAATGTGCTATTCATAATAGCTCCTATTAATTAATTTAGGAATAATAAAAAAGTAATCAATACCATAAAGGTACTTGCAAAAACTCTTCAATAATAAAAAACCCAAAACACGAGATTTTTTATTTTTGCCAATGTAAATTCATATTTAAGAAATTCCCTGATGAAAGACGTACAAGTTTCATAATTTAAGCACAGGTTATAGATAATCCTGTTAATGATTATGTAATTATTAGTAAAGATAAAATAAAAAAATTTAAATTGCAAATAAAATTTGCATAATTCAAAAAAAAAGTGGTAAGGGAATAAAATCAGCGGCAAGTCATCCTTAAGGGATGGAAATCATTTTCAAATAAAACTATTTCAAAACCATCATCTTTTTCGTCTGCATAAAGTCTCCCGAGCGCAGCGTGTAAAAATATACACCGCTTGCAAAGCTATTACCGTTTAATCTTACAAAATGAAGCCCTGCCGATTGTTCTTCGTTGACGAGTACCGCGGCTTCCCTGCCTATAATATCATAAACCGTTAAAACAACTTTACTGCCTGACTGACCTCCGGCTGATAGCGCGTTCTTTCCCACGGAATAAGTGATAATGGTTGATGTATTAAAAGGGTTTGGATAATTTTGGCAAAGCGTGAAACCTTCATTGACTGATGCACTTTCCAATGCTGCAGGCACCCCGTAAACCTGAATTTCTTTGATAATAAATGCGCCGGATGCTCTTTGTTGGAGCTGAAGATTTAAATATCGTCCTGAATCTTGTATGCCTGAAATTGTCTCAATGTTGTTTACGCTGCCGGTCCCGTTTAATACATTGGCTATGTTCTGCCAAAAATAAAGATTGTTCGAGCATTGAATTTTATATTGTCGCGCGAATGCCGTGCTGTCCCAATTAATGACTATTTTATTCAGCTTGATTGACTTTCCCAGATCGAGCTGCAGCCACTGCTCATCACTGTTCTCTGATTGCCATACAGTATTGTCATTCCCGTCATTCACAAACCGAGGTTTACTGAAATGATTTTGTATTGTATCATTTGAGGAAGCAATAACAGGCATATTAAGTGCCCTGTTTGCAAGGGAAGCGGGACGGATGGATACTGTCACTTTTGCTGAATCGTGTTCTGTCCCGCGTGAGGTAAGTGTAAAGATATTATTTGATGAATCAGGAAAAACTATCAGTGTATCGGCAGCAGCAACCGATTTCCCGTTCAGTGTTACTATTGACCCTTTTACAGCCTCCCAATCCAATGCAGTTGATTCTCCGGTGCCGATTTGGAACGGTAAGGCTTTGAAAGAAATTATTCTTCCGGCAGGTAGCACTGAAATAATTATTATAGCCGAAGATGAAATATCTCCTTTTGCTGAAAGAAGATACGAGGTTGTTACGGCGGGCTTGATACATAGACTGCCTTTTACCGAAACCGGAGCGTTATTCAAGGTTACTACTGAGCCCGGTTCAACATCCCAATAAAGAGTGGTCGAGTCATCAGGTGTTATGGCTCCCGAAGCTGCACAAAATTGATAAATTTTCCCCGTTTGTGAATTGACAATTAGATCTCTGCAATGATTGATAAACAGTGAATTCATTAATTGTTCAGAGCGGCTCCTTTGGACATTTTGATAATTATCAGACCAAGACCAGCTAAAGCCGCCGGCGTATCCGGTACTATAAAGCTTTTCGTAAAGTTCCTGCCAAGGCACGCCGTGAGTATCCTGCACGTAAAATTCTCCCGCGACAAGAGGTTTTGTAAGATTCCAATATGAACAAGGGTTGTTAAAAGGAGACTGCCACACTGCTCCGTAAAAATGAACATTATAGAAATCAAGTTTCCCTGAAGAATCACCGCCCGCGTTAATCAGTCGGTCGTCCCTGTAATAATTATAATTTGGAGTGCCTGTCATCTTTGATAGATATGAAGCATAGTCTTCAATTGTGAATACAGTCCTGTGACTCCTGTTGAATTCAAGGACAGCTTTTGATTTTTCTGATTCTGTAAGCAGATCAAATTCTGTTTTAGCAGATGCTTTTGTCACGGCATTTACATCAGTAAGTGTCTGAACATTATTGGCACCTGAAGTAACAAGAGCGGCAGGATCAACACGGTGAATCGCACCTGATATCAAATTGATAGTTCTCTGTACATTTGCAATGGGGATATGATCCCGCCCGGACCATCCGAATTCATTGGTGATTCCCTCCGGCTCATTAAAAATTTCCCAAGCGATTATTGCAGGATTGCCTTTTAATGACTCAACCATCGGGACAAGTGAATTTCGGATATAAGCCATAGTGTATGCCGTGTCAATAATAATGTTCGCGTTGCGATGTAATTTTGCTGCATCAAGCTGAGACCGGTTTAGCATATCGTGAGACCAAAGGCAAAGCTGCAAACCCAGGCTGCATTGTTTTGCAATCGAGAGAATGATTTTCAAATTCTGAATAGCAGCGGTTCCGGGACCGGTGACAAATCCGGCTGCATCGAAAGCAGGTGTGTTTGCGCCGTTAGCGTGGAGCCATAAACGCGTTGAGTTGCCGCCATTCGCGGAAATTGTCTGAAAGATAGTCCTGAATTGCGCGGTATCAACCTCACCGGGTCCAAGGTCTCCGGCAAAATTAACCCACGCGACATTCATACCGCTCAAAAATAAATTCCTGTTATTAAAGTTTATCCTGTTTTGTGCAAAAGTCGTTTGCAGAACGTGAATAGACACCAAGAACAATACGCGAAGCCAAAACCGCGTTCCCGCGCTGTCATAAAAGCTATGATGTAAATAGTTCATTGAATCCTTCAAGCAAAAAAATATTTCCTGAATCAAAAATAGACATTGCTATTCAGAAAATAAATTATAGTGATATTGTACAATTAATTTTCCATAAACTTACAAAGAAAAATGATATAGAGAAAATTTGCTGAATAATTTCAATATTTTTAATTATTATAACTAAATAAATTTTAATATTAAACGGAAATATGCCGACAGTTCTAAGAATCGGGTCGATAAGGTTTCATTTTTATTCGGATGAGGCTCATATACACGTAGAAACTCCCGATGGCGAATGCAAATATTGGTTAAGCCCTGTCTTGTTGGCAAGGAATAATGGCGTACCGCCTCATCGGTTGCGTGAACTTGAAAAATTGGTTTTTGAATATGAAGAGCTTTTTAACAGGAGGTTTTATGAATTCCACGGTAATAGATAAAATCGTTTCGTTGGAACCTGCGGCGATAAATGCCCGGGCAGAAGGACGTTTTATTTTTATCGAATTATCGGATGGACGGATAATAGGTTTTCCGGCAAACCGATTCAGGCGATTGAAAGATGCAACCGATGATCAACTGAAAGAGGTTAAGATCCGCCTAAACGGGTATGCACTGAGATGGGAATCCATAGATGAAGATTTAACTGTCCCTGGGATTGTGGAGGGGAGGTTCCAGCTTCCTTTGGCATAACCTCTGTGCCGCTAATTTGAACATTGAGTTTGCGCGTGCGAACTGAAATTGTCTGAATCAGGGAATCAACATATTTTGTATATTGGAAGTTGTAAATTTTATCAATCCAAATAATATCGTAATATGAAAAAAGCTGTCTTCTTCTTTTTTTTATGCCTCATATCCCTGCACGTATTCGCGCAGGAAATGAATCAGATGCGTGTAGTGGGTAAGGGAGAATATCTTCCTTCGGAGGTGTTGAACAGGAACACGCGGGATGCCAACGGGGAAGTATGCGCGGGACTTCTTATTATATCGGATATAGACGGACTTTCCTTTACAGCCTATAATGAAGTTGTAAAAGTTAATCACGATCCGGGAAGGGACTTGCTTTATATTCAACGGGGTGGCAAAGGAGAGAGGCGTCTCCTGCACGGCGGTTCTTGGGGCAGTTACGTTAATGTCTGCCGTGTTTCGTATCGCGGCTACGACTACCCGGACAGCGTTAACTATATTGTTGGTTTTCGTGTAGTTGAGGACTTATAAGCCCTTTGCGCTTTTGTCCTTTTGCCCTTAGAAACACGCACGCGTGCTCCCGATTGTCTGAACTGTGATGGACGTGATTTGTATGATTAATGTGATTATAGCTTGAGAATGTGATGTTATAACTGTTTAGGTCAAAAAACAAGTAAGTTTTGTTTCCGGTTAGAGCCTGTCCCGTTTCGCGGGAGAATAAATGTTTGTAGCAAAAACATACCACACGAAGCCGCTATTTCCCGTATGGGAATATATGTTGTGGTTGCTGCATTGGAATTGATGCCGGGGAAAACACATATATTCCCATTAGGAACGGTGAATTAAACTTTTGACTTTTTCAGGAAACCCTAATTAAGAATTATGAAACCGCTATATTATCATTTTGTAATTCATAATTTATAATTAACCATTAACAATTAACAATTAATGAACAGCCTCTATTTCTCAGATTGCTTGAAGGTGCTGAAGGATTTGCATAACGCGCATCCTGAAGGCTTCATCGATCTTGTTTACGTGGACCCTCCATTTAATTCCAAACGGGATTACAACATACTATTCGAATCCATAGATATGAAGGACACTAAAGCCCAGAAAGAAGCCTTCTCCGATACCTGGAGCAACGTTTCCTATATAGATACTATACACGAAATTCAATCTCTCGGTTTAGATTTATACAGCTTTCTCTCAAATTTGGATAGGATACACGTTTCTAAAAGCACGGTTTCGTATTTGGCAACGATGGCTATCCGGATATATTATATCCATAAGGTTTTAAAAGAGACAGGAAGTTTTTACCTGCATTGTGATTCGGCTATGAGCCATTATTTGAAGATAGTCTGCGATTTGATATTCGGAGAAAAGAATTTCAAAAACGAGATAGTATGGAAGCGAACAAGCGCGCATAACGACCCGAACAGGTTCGGGCGCAACGCGGATAGAATCATTTTCTATACTAAATCGGAAAATTATACTTTTAATCCGGTTTATATTGAATACAATGAAAGTTATTTGAAGAACTTTTACAGGCATAAAGATGAAAAAGGAATTTATACGCTTAGCGATTTAACAGGAGCGGGTATTAACAAACAAGATGTAAGATGGAGGGAATTTCATCCTGCCCATAAAAAGCGTCATTGGTCTGTGCCGCGTGAGACTGTTATTGGAATAGCCGGTGAGAAAAAAGCGCGGCAATTAACAACTATCGAGAAACTTGATTTATTATATGAAAATAACCTCATAGAAATATCAGGCAACGGTGTACCGAGGTTTAAGAGATATTTAGATACTATGAAAGGAGCACCGGCTCAAGAAATATGGATTGACATCCCGCCTATATCATCACAGGCGAAAGAACGCCTTGGCTACCCCACCCAAAAACCTGAAGCATTACTCGAACGCGTTATTCAGGCAAGCTCCAACAAAGGCGATTTAGTCGCGGATTTCTTCTGCGGCTGTGGAACCACAATTGCCGCGGCGCAAAGGTTAAAAAGGAACTGGATTGGTGTTGATATATCCCACTTGGCAGTACGTCTTATTTTAGACAGGCTGACCAAACCTTACCCCGCGCGGAGAGCAAAAATAATCAGAGAAAATATTCAGGTTACCGGCTTCCCCTCCGATATTGATGGTGCCAAAATGCTTGCCCGCGAAGCTGATAACGGCAGGTTTGGTTTCCAAGACTGGATTATTGAAGTTATGCTGGGCGGCATTTCAAATCCAAAAAAAACGGGTGACGGCGGGTTTGACGGTTATTTGCCTTTTTATTTGACGCGGGATAAAAAAGGCGTTATTCTAATTGAAGTTAAGAGCGGCACTATCGGCATTAAAAATGTTAGAGAATTCATACAAGTAACCGATAAACGCGAAGCAGAAATGGGCATATTTGTCTGCTTCGAGGAACAGGTATCTAGTGAAATGCGCAGAGAAGCAAAACAAGCCGGTTATTTTGAAAGCGAAAGCTATCCCGGTAGATACGACAAGATACAAATACTTACCGTTGAAGACTTGCTGGAAGGTAAAGGCATTGCCTTGCCATACAGGAAAGAAGCTTTTAAGAGTGCAACAAAGAACCTTGATTACATACCGGACGATCCAACATTGGAGTTTGAATAATTATACTTGACAGCGGTTTGTTAGCAGCCGGCGGGTGTACGACAAAAGTCATATATTTCGAAAAGAAATTACGTTTTTTTTGATCGCGAAATATTTTTTATGGGAAAATGACTTAATGATACAGCCTCTTCTGCTTTAAATATTACTTTTTGCAGATATTGTATGAACAAAGAGTTTTTTGCTTGCAAGATATTTCCTTATCTTTGAGAAATTATGAATAATTATTTATTTACGATCAAGTATCGATTCTTTTTCTCGTTAGTATTCATTGCTTTTCTTGCAGGCAGTCTGCCAGCACAGACCAAGGGCTTTGGCATCGGGCTGGCTTTTGGCGAGCCGACAGGTATTTGCTTTAAAAATTGGATTGATGAAGAACACGCGATTACAGGAGCGGTGGCATATTCAATTATTGATCAATCCAATCTGTTTGGTGTCAACGTCAATTATACTTGGAATCGTATGAAAACCGTTGGTTATAAAACAAGATTAGGATTTCAATATGGTGCAGGGCTGGGCATTACAACCAGGAAGAACATTTCCTCGCTTGCTGCCATCCGCATTACCACTGCTGCAATATGGTATCCAAACTTTATTCCCATTGATTTTTATTTTGAATTTGCACCTGAGATTGTGGTGTATCCTTATTCAGGCATAGGACTTGATGCCGGTGCCGGAATCAGGTACTATTTTAAGTCTGCCCAAAATTGAATATGATCGAGTTTTTTCGCCGGATAGATATTTCAGTTTTCTATTTTTTCAATCACAACCTCTCAAACTACTCCCTCGATGCTTTCTTTTCGTTTGTAACGGAAGTCCGTAACTGGATGCCGGTTTACATACTTACCTTTCTTTGGTTAGTTCTTCTTGGCGGAAAGAAAGGGCGTATAGCGGCACTTATGCTGCTGCTGCTGGTTGCCGTTACAGATCAATTCGGCTATAAAGTATTAAAAGAATTTTTCGCGCGTCCGCGCCCGTTCAAAGTGCTGGCTGATGTGCTGCTGCCTGCCGGTCCGCGCGGGGCGTACTCTTTCCCGTCCAACCACGCGCTCAATAATTTCGCGGTAGCAGCTTTTCTCTCTATGGTTTATCAAAAACAGAAAACAGTATTCTTCACGATTGCCTCAATTATTGCTGTCTCCCGCGTATATCTTGGTGTTCACTATCCAAGTGATATTATTGGCGGCGCGATAATCGGCATCGGTTTTGGGTATTTGTTTGGACTTGTATATAGAAAGTTTAGCGAAGAGAAAAGAATCCTTATAGTCCGCACGGATAGAGCAGGCGATGTGGTTATGATTACCCCGATGATTCGCGAAATCCGCCGGCAGTTCCCTGATGCGTTTATTGCAGCACTCACCTCGCCAAATACCGTGCAAATCTTAGAACACAATCCTTACCTCGATGAACGAATCATTGATGATTTGAAAAAAGAGACTTATTGGGATGTAGTTAAAAAAATAAGGTCTTTCAAATTTACTCACGCGCTTTTGGTAATGCCGACTGAACGCGCAGCCTATCAATTGTTTCTTTCGCGAATTCCTACGCGTATTGGCGTGGGACATAAACTTTATGAAGTGATTACGCTTATGCAAAGCGTTTCGCGAAAAAACTACAAGCCTTTGCGGCACGAAGCAGACTATTGTATGGACCTCGCGCGAAAGATTGGCGTTGAAACAACCAATATTCAACCGGATATTTTTGTTACCGATGATGAAAGGGATGCTGCTCTTTCTCTATTATATAAATCCGGCGTTCCGCTTGACTGCCAAAAAATAATCCTTCATACCGGTTCACGCGGTTCAGCCCCCAATTGGAGCGAAGAAAAATATTTACAATTCATTAAAGAACTATTTACTGCATTCCCCAACGCGCCATTCACAATTATTCTAACTGCATTTGAAATGAGCGAAAATTTTGTCGAAAAAGTTTTGCTAATTGGAGGTAATAAAATTGTCACGGTGGCGAAAGAACTTAAATCACTAAGAGATTTAATTAGCCTTATCAGCGTGGTGGATTTAATGATATGCTCATCAACCGGACCTATTCATCTTGCTGACGCGCTTGAAATAACCTGCATTGGTATTCATTGTCATCGACCTATGAACTGCCCAAAGCATTGGGGAATTATCAATAAAAAGTCGTTGAATATTGAAGTAAATGAAGATAATTGTACCCGTTATTGCAGTCAAGATCAAAATGCCTGCGGCATTGAAGATGCGCTCCCCGTTTCAATGGTTTTGAACGAGGTTAAGAAATTTATACGAACCTAAACACTAACATTTAATAGAATCCCATATATGGAATTTTCATCATTACCTATCCCTGCCTGTAAAAAATTCAGCGGTTATAAACCCTGCTTATCATATAAAAATTGTTTGGAAAACGGCTGCCAAGACGATACTCCCGAAAACAGAATGGGCAAGAAAATATTAATAATATCACTTGACGCGCTGGGAAATGTTTTATATAACACGCCGTTACTCTTCGCGATCAAGCGCAAATATCCCGAGAGTACAATTTATTGGCTCACGCTGCCGAATGCCGAAAAAATACTGCAGAACAATCCGCTTATCGATCATCTGTTCTTATGGACAGATGAACACCGTATGATTCTGCGGCAGATATTATTTGACTACGTATTCAATGGCGATAAATCCGACTACGCCTGCGCGTTCACGAACGAAACACAGGCAAAAAGGAAATTGGGATTTCTGCTCAATGCAGACGGGAAGATTGTTCCCGCTAATGAATCAGCTATGTATTCCTATCAGCTTGGCATTGATGACCGGCTGAAGTTCAGAGAAAACACCCGTTCGGGAGTGGATATTGCGCACGAGGTTTTTGAACTTGAATGGAAGTATGACCCCTGCATTTTTGAATTTTCTCAAGAGGAAAAACTTTTTATCGAGTCATATAAAAGTGAAATTGGCTACGACTCCTCAAAGTGCTGCATTGGTCTAAATACAGGATGTTCAACGCTTTTCCCGAATAAAAAAATGACTGTTGAACAGCACGTGAGAATAATCAATGAATTAGGCAAAGACGAAAACATCCGTCTTTTGCTTTTAGGCGGCAGGGAAGATACTGAACGAAATGACGAAATATTTGCAAAGCTCTCACCCGAAGCAAAGTCGCGGACAATTAACACTCCAAGCACGATGGGAATCCGCAGGGGTGCCTGTTTTATGAACATTGCTGATGTAGTAATTAGCGGTGACAGTTTCGGTATGCACCTTGCTTTGGCATTGAGAAAATACGTGATAGTGTGGTTCGGGCTTTCCTGCCAAGCAGAAATTGAACTGTATAATTACGGTCAGAAGTTATTTCCGGAAGGATTAGAATGTTCCCCTTGCTGGAAGAAAACTTGTCCGCGTAATTTAGAGTGCATCGATATGATTGATTTAGATAAAGTAATAGAATACAGCAGGAATTTCGCGGATAATATTTTCAAGAGATAGTTAGAACTCGTTCATAAATAATCTTAACAATTTCTCACGCGAAGACTATCTTTTGAAGATGTAAAAGTTATTTCTTAACGAGCCCTTAGCTTACCCAAGCTGCTGTTGTATTACTTGACAATAATGTCAAAATATTTAAGTAAGGCAATCGCCTCGGGAAGATTAAATATTGTCTTTTTTAGTTTATTGAGGTTTGGATTGATACTATAATTAGTTGAATCGGAAAAATCAGCCTGAACCAAAGTGGTCTTATGAAATGTACTGTTGCGCAAATCCGAAGAACATATTTTGGCTTTGGTCAGGTTTGCATCTGAAAAATCCGATTCCCAAACTTGGCATTTTATGATTTCAATAGAATTTAAATTTAGTCCCGCGAAAACGCTGTTATTTAATATGCAGTCATAAAAATTTGCCTTAATCGGAGGTTTTGCACTATTCCATTGTACACCAATTATTTTTGATTCTTTAAATGTCACATCCGTGAATCGGGAACCATTGATTATCCATAAACTTAAATCGCAATTTTCGAATAAACAATCTTCGAATATGCAGGATTGCAGGTTTGTCTTATAGAAATCGCTCTTGATAAACTTACACTTGCAAAATTCTTTTTCGCGGAGAACACGCCCTTTGAAGTTTTGTTTACTAAACACGGTATCCTGATAGTATTCATAGTTCAATTCATCAGGCGGATTTTCAATTGGCATAGTATTAGTTCTAAATCATTTTCAAAGTAAACGTAAACGTGCTGCCTATTCCTTCTTCACTTTCAAGACGAATAGAGCCGCCATTTTTTTCAATAAATTCGTTGCAAAGCAATAATCCCAAGCCGGTACTCAATTCACCGTCTGTTCCTGTTGATCCTATTTTCTCGCCGACCTTAAATAGTTTATCAATTTCCTTTTGGGGCATACCGACTCCTGTATCGCTGATGGAGATTTCAATCATTTGGTTTTCAATTTTCTTAGATTCTACTTGCACGGTTCCGTTTCGTCGCGTGAATTTAACTGCATTCGATAAAATATTTAAAATAACCGAGGTTATCATTTTTTCATCCGCGATTACCTCGATGGGTTCGAGGCATTTATTAATTATGGAAATTCCTTTCTGCTCACCTCTTTTCCTGATTATTTCTACATTTTCGGCAATGAGTTCGTCAAGTGCAAGTTCCATCGGCATAAAGCTTAAAGCCCCTTTTTGCATTTGTGCCCACGTGAGTAAATTTTGAAGCAATGTAAACAGGTTATTTGCCGTCCGGTTCATATTAGCTCCGATTTTTGCTAATTGTTCGGCGGATAAACTAGTTGCGTCTTCAGCAAGAATTTCTGTCAAACCCAAGAATCCGAGAAATGGGCTTTTTAAGTCGTGAGCGATAATTGAAAAGAATTTATCTTTTTCAGAATTTAATAGTTCAAGTTTTTCTTTGGTTTCGGTGAGTTCTATCACTATTAAATTTTGCTGAAAAAGATTTTCTTCAATCATATTTCTAGATAGTTCTAATTCTTCATTGAGATTCCTAAGTTCCATTTCCGATAATTTTTGCTCGGTAATATCATTAATAAAATTCAATGTTGCCGGTTCCCCTTTCCAGGTTAATTTTGCCCCGCTTATTTCTATCCACCTGATACATTGATCTTTTCTTACAATCCTGAATTGGTATTTTTGTGCCGCGTTTTCACCCGCTAAACGCTTTTTATGGTTAAATTCTACTATATTTCTATCAGCGGGATAAATAAGTTCAATAAACTCCATTGATAGAAGTTCTTCTGTATTATATCCTGTAATTTCCGGCACCATTGGATTAAAGAAACTAAGTTTGTTTCCTTGAGCCACGATAATGCCTTCCTGAGCAGTTTCGACAAGAAGTCTATATTGTTCTTCACTTTCTCGCAGAGCAGCTTCAGCGTGTTTGCGCTCGGTCAATTCAATTTGCAGCTGATCGGTACTCATATTCAATGCCGCTGTGCGCTCAAATATGCGCCATTCTAATTCCTGATTGAGTGTACTCAGTTCCGCGTTTGCCTGCTGTTCACGTTTCCATTTTGATAATAATGACCTTGAAAAAATAACAGTAGTTAAAGAAAATATCAGCGTAAGCACAATCACCGTCATTGCCTCTTTGCGCCATTCAGAAAAATAGTCATCTGTTGATCGTCCAACAAGTAAATAAAACGGGAGATCGGAGAATTTGCGAAACGTGTAAGTTCTGGTAACGCCATCCACGCTGGCGGGTCCGGTTGCAGTCGCGAAGCTTTTGCCCGACTGTGCAAATTCTACAAACTCTTTCATAGTGGACTTTTTTCCAATCCCTTTTCCCAATCCCATAGGGTGAGGAAAGCGTGCTATCTCTGCCAAAACGCTGTCTCTGAGCGCGATAGTGCCCTTGGGACCAATATCAACACTCGCGATAAGATTGGTGATTAATTCAATTGAGAAGGACCCTATTACAACACCGGCGAAGGTGCTATCCGGATAATTCAAACGCCTAACAATATTCAATTCCCACTTTTTTTCAGAGGGGATAAATGCCGGTTTGGAAATCAACAAACCAGGCGAAGGGTTTTCACGCGCAAGCTGGAAATATTCACGATTAGCAATGTTTTCCAAAACTCCCTGCTCATTGTTTTTCATATTAATAATATCTCCCCGCGAATTGCTAATCGAGATACCGCTAAGTTCCGGAACTCGCGCGGACTGCAAATGAATTTTGGTATTTATTTTCTTGGCATTGATGCCACCCGCGGCGAGTTGCTGCTCTGCCTCGTCCGCTAAACTCTGCAAAAAGACATCCGCCTTTCCGAAAATGCCTGCAATGTTGTTCTCCATCAACTGCGCGATGTTCTGTGTTGAGGTCTCAATTGTGGATTTATATTGCCCAAGGTCCCTGTACAAAGAAAATCCCACCATCAAATAAATACAGAGATTAAGCAGGATTACCCATAGCAAGAGTCGTCCGGCAAACGGGAAAGATGATTTTCGTGTTACAGGTGAAGTGTTAATATTGTCCATTTATCCTTTTTATAGCGTAACTTGAGTTATTTAGTGAAATATACTCAACAAAGAAACGAAAAGTAGTCACAATATTTTAATTTTCAAAGCAATATCTCTTTCATATTGGAGAATAGTTTTGCTATGCTTTTTTTTGGGTTCTATAACGGTTTGCGCGGGTAGCTAATACCAAACCGACAACAAGATAATCAGAAAAATAAAAGCAGCCGGATACATATAAATTGGTTCTCCGTTTGGAGATTGATGTTTGTAGAAAATATACGGTACTGATATTATGTCCCAAAGGGACTAAATTTGAATAACCGTGAGTGACAACTCACGGGAGAATGATAAAAAGCATCTATGTCCCCGAAGGGGGCAAATTCACGCC
>CAIYTF010000200.1 GCA_903929035.1 uncultured Ignavibacteriales bacterium | reverse complement strand
TGAGTAGTTACCAAGTATCTTTTGTTTCCCGTTAGGGAATTTATGTTTGTAGAAACCGCGCAAAACCAAGACCACGATTTCCCGTATGGGAATATATGTTTTGGTTGCTGCATTGGATTGATGCCGGGGAAAACAATATAACGGGTTTACTCTGTTTTCTACAAACCTCAATCTCCTAATGGAGAATTGTTAGAGTACCTAAACAGTTACCAATTTCTGTTGTATCAAGCTCCTGAAATCGGAAATGCCGTAGGGTAATTTTATTTTGGTTTTCATTGTTGTGCCGAAACTTAATTTTGAATATATGTAATATAGCTAATCGCACCAAAATTGTCTTGAGCCAGTGCTTTCTTGTTGGCGCGAGTGATAAATATTATCATTTCCCTTGTGCTTATAAAAGCTATTATTTCATAGATTATGCGGACGAATGCCGTGTGTTTTGCAGAATTGCATAAGAGCGCGTTTCTCTGAGAGGTAACGTGCTATCCCGATTAACCCCCAGTGATATCCGCGGGCACTGACTTGACTCGTGGCAATCGCTTTTAATAAATCGTCTTTTGTCCGTCCGGCGAAAAGGGTAATTACCTTCTCGAATGCCGCCATAAAATGAGCATCGCTGTTTCCGACTTCAGGTAAATGTTGGTGTTTTCGGTTAATAAACATTGTATAGTAGTTTGAAACAAGTTCTGTGATGTTGGAGTTTTTTGCTTCGACAGCATCAAATGGATGAGAAGTAATCAAATCGCCAACACCTCTTACACCTGCTAACCAGAGCAATGTATAAGGATGCGCCGCGATCGCGAGCCCGTTTTGCACGTGGATAGCATCAATTGTATCTTTAGCGGACATTCCCCTTGGTATTTGTTCGCTTATATTTAATGCAATAATATGTCCGTTTTTACTGCTCACTTCAGAACCGATTATGACTTCTATATCAATTCCGTTTTCATCCGCAAATTCCTTCGCGCGAATTGCACCTGCAATTTCATCGTGATCGGTAATTGCAACAACATCCGCATATTTATAACCGTGTTCTTTTTCGTACTGCACGTTTAAGGAAAACAGGTGGAGCATAACAGTTCCGGGATTGTACATTCCATCGCTAAATGTTGTATGTATATGTAAATCTGCCCTGCCGCGGTGCATTTCTTTAAGAACTTTATCCTTTTCCTGTGTCACGGATTACCTTATACTATTTGCCCGCTCTTCCTTTGCTAAACCATCTTTGTTTTGGCTGACGGGCAGTTGATGAACCGCGCGCGGCTGCCACGGTTCTTTGAGCCGGCTTTTTGACAAGCACAAGAGCAGGGTTTTCCAATTCGACCAAATCATAGCCGTGGTTGGTTATTACCGGAATTTTCATTGAAATTAATTTCTGAATATCTTTCAGATATGCTTTTTCTTCCTGATCGCAAAACGAGAGAGCTATGCCATTTGAACCGGCTCTGCCTGTTCGTCCAATACGGTGTATATATGTTTCAGGAATATTCGGTATCTCATAATTAATGACATAAGAGAGTTCGTCAATATCTATACCGCGGGCTGCAATATCAGTTGCTACAAGGACACGAATCTCTTTATTCTTGAAACTGTTCAACGCGTTCTGCCTGGCGTTTTGAGTTTTATTCCCGTGAATAGCAGCTGTGCGAATTTTTTCCTTGTTCAGAATCCGAGCAACGTGATCAGCTCCGTGTTTCGTGCGGGTAAATACTAATGCCGAATCAATAGCTTTGTCTTTTAAAACATCAAGAAGCAGATTTTTTTTATCCGATTTCGATACAAAATACATACGTTGTTGAATAGCTTCAACTGTCGGCTCGTCCGGAGTGACTACAATTTTCACAGGGTTGGTAAGCATAGAATTTGCCAATTGAATAATTTCTGAGGGCATTGTTGCAGAAAAGAATAGTGACTGTCTTTTTGACGGCAATTTTGCTATTACTTTTTTGATATCGTGGACAAAACCCATATCAAGCATTCGGTCAGCTTCGTCCAATACAAATATTTGCACGTGGTCGAGGGTAATAATTTTTTGATTCATAAGGTCCAATAACCGGCCCGGAGTGGCAATAAGAATATCAACACCGAAGCGCAGTTTATCTTCTTGACTCTTTTGAGAAACTCCTCCAAAAACGACCGTGTTTTTCAATCCGGTATGTTGACCATACACGGTAAAACTATCTGCAATCTGTACCGCGAGTTCCCTGGTTGGAGTGAGAATCAATGATTTGATTTGCCGATAACCTTTACCCATAGTTCGCCGCGGGTAAAGCAATTGCAGGATAGGAACCGCGAATGCAGCTGTTTTCCCTGTCCCTGTTTGCGCGCATCCTATAAGATCTTTTTGTTGGAGAATTAGGGGAATAGCCTGACTTTGGATTGGTGTTGGAATAGTATATCCTTCTTCAGCCAAGGCTTCCTGTATCGGTTGAATAAGATCTAAATCTTTAAATGACATTATAATGTTGTTTCCTTTATAAATCGCGAATAAAAAATCGGGGTATGATCCTTATATTAGCAACTCATTAAATATGTTTGTTGAATAAATGGCTCCTTTAATTGTGAAGCAAACTCTTGTTTAATTACTCTACAAGGTATGTCATTTAAACGACTCTGCAAAAGCATCATTTTCGTAATTTAAATCGCGTGATAAAAGTTTGGAGGACTCATTTTTACGATTGTATAATTTTAGGACGATGGGAAAATGAATTATCTTTTTATCGAATCCTCTATAATCTTGATTTCTTCTTCCGTTAAATTGTAAAGTTGATATACCGCCCGATTGATTTTATCTTCGTGATAGTCAACGCGGGCTTGAAGTTGTTCAGTTTGAGTTTGCAGGGTAGCAGAATGTTTTTCTTTAGTCAACCTTACTAACAATTTTGCATTTGATATTATCTCATTAGAAAAAAAATTGCTATAATCTTTATAAATGGGCAGGATTTCCAAATGATGTTTTTTTACCTCAGCGAGAGCTTCCCCCTTTTCCGGATTAATAAAAGTATAAATAAAGTCCATTAATTTTGAATTTATGATTCCGAGCAATAAAAACAAATCAACCATATCAGAGATTACTATGTGTAAATTGTTCCTGGCGATAAAACCCTTTTCTGCATAAGTGCATATTAGTGAGTCACCTGTTTGGCGAACAAAAAGCATCTCTTCATTTTCGAATATTTTTGGGTCACGGGGTGCGGCGAGCCATTCACCATATAAAACCCAATAATTATAATCCCAGAGAATTGAGTAACGATTTATCAAACTGCCTCTTAATAATGGCTTCCATTCATCTCCGGGTTTGGAACCTTCTTTTACAAATGGTTTTTCTGTCATAGTTTTCCTGGATTGAGGCGGATTGCCTTTCCCTTTTTCAAAAGGTTTCACGCCATTATACACGGTGCAAATTTCAGATAATGGAATTGAACAGAAATTTACCTTCTCGAATAAATCTCTTGACCTTGGGTTTGATAATACATTTATTGTATTGCCGGAATTATCAATCTGAAATTGAAGTAGTCTATGTGAAAAATAAGGAAGAAAATCATTTAGAATTTCAACATCAAAAGATGCAGCTATTGCAGGAATACCTTTTTGAAATATTACAATATGCGTGTCAATAACTGCATTAAATACTTTCTTGGGCAGTAAGAGTATCTTTTCCCAAATAAAGTTAGTTAAGAGGAAAGCTCGAATCTTACGTAAAGTTATCGACTGCAGCCAAGTATTTGATATTATCACACCTAAAAGTGCTTTATCTTTCATAAGAAACTTATATCGTTCTAAAAATAGGAGATACAAATCCTTTTGATAATCCTGATGAAGATATTTTTTATCAAAATAGACTATTTGTTCTTTGGGTATCATATATCCATACGGCGGATTCCCAATTACAACATCAAATCCTCCCCGTTCATATTCCGCATCATCTTCCCGTACCTCCAAAAGTTTGGTCTCAAGCTCAGAAGAATATTCGAGTGTTTTCCGCGCGTGGTGCTTTACTTTTTTTGCAAGTTGAAGTAATTCATCGCCGTCTTCTTTTAATTCTTTTACTGCAATTGTTTTCCCTCCCTTAAACACATCAGGAAATGCTCTTTGCCAATTAAACGGCTTTATTTTGCGGTCTTCACCGAAGTCAAGTTGCGAATCATAAAAATCAGTATCTATGAGGCTG
>CAIYTF010000199.1 GCA_903929035.1 uncultured Ignavibacteriales bacterium | reverse complement strand
TTAAAGCGATATCCAACCTGAAAGCTTGGCTAATAATCTTTACAGGCGATGTTTGCACTGAATGTCAAGAGATTGCTTTGTGATTTAGCGTTAACAACCGAGGGCAAACTTATCAAGCCCGCCGAGTTTATCGACAATCGCCTGTTCATTGTTAAATAGGGTTTCCTGAAAAAATCAAAACAGCAATATTGTACAATAATAACGCGGATAAAATGGATTTGAATAATTTATAGGTACACGCTTTTTGAGCATAATCCGCATTTTTTCCGTGTACTTGATAAAAAGCAATTTATCAAATACTGTGTGAATCAATGACCTAAATCAATCGGAATTTGAAGTTTAATCAAAAAGTTCTTTTTTGGCATTTTTATGGAGCAAATCAATACTTTTGTGCTGGTTTCTACTTGCTGATGAAAAGATGGCAGGCAAATGGGTGTCATCTGGAAACGGCGAATTAACCTTTTGACTTTTTCAGGAAACCCTAATTAACCATTGATGAGTGCACTCAAAAAAGGTATATTTTACGAAAAAATGTTTTGTTTTTGAGCCAAAATCGAAGCCGGAAAAGCTTTTTTTGAGTTTTTTTGAGTGGACTCATTAATATTTTGTATTTTAGTTCTATATTATATTTCATCAAATAAAGTTTCGGCACAACTATGAAAACTCAAAATGACATACCTTACGGCACTTCTGATTTCAGGAGCTTGATGCAAAAAAAATTGTATTATGTCGATAGAACGAATTACATCGAAAAAATGGAGAGCGGCAGAAACAGTTTCCTGTTTTTTCTTCGTCCGCGCAGGTTCGGGAAAACATTGCTGATTTCGATGCTAAATTATTATTACGGCGTTCAATACAAAGATGAATTCGAGTCGCTTTTCGGTGAACTATACGCCGGTAAAAATCCAACGGAAGCCCGCAACGGATATTATGTGATGAACTTTGATTTCACGGGCATTAACACTTCCTCGATCGAAAACATTTTAACGGATTTCAACAAAGTGATTCTAAACGGAATATTCGATTTTAACAGTCAATACGAATTTCTCGGCGAAAAAGAATTTGCCGAAATAAGCGCGAATGTTTATCCATCGAACACATTTGGCGACTACATAACAAAAATCGCTCCCAAATTGAAACACAAAATAATGATTCTGATCGATGAATACGATCATTTCACGAATGAAATTCTATCGTTTAATTTTACTTCTTTTGCAGATATAGTCTCGAAAAACGGTTACGTGAGAAAGTTTTTCGAGCGAATTAAATTATATACGGGGCGTGGTATAATAGACAGGTTTTTCGCCACGGGAGTGACACCGGTGACATTGGACTCTATGACAAGCGGATTCAACATAGCCACAAATATTTCCGGTAAAGCCGAATTTAATGAAATGGCAGGGTTTACTTCCGCCGAAGTCAAACAAATGCTTTACGACCTTTTCCCGGGTATCGCGGATTCAGCTGCAGATACAATTATGAAAGATGCTGCCGATTGGTATAACGGCAGTTTATTCTCCGCCAAATCGAAAACAAAACTCTACAACCCCGCGATGCTGCTCAGGTTTATTTCCGAAATCAATCCAGAAACGATGGAATACCCTGAAGATATGGTCGATACGAATGTCGTGAGCGATTTTTCAAAGATTAATAATCTGATTAGTATCCAAAACCGCGACCAAAATCTGGATGCGATTAAAACCATATTGGAAACGGGAACATATAATGCTCAATTAACGCAAATATACAGCTTTGAAAGAGATTTCACGGTGGGTGATTTTATTTCTTTGCTTTATTATAACGGTCTGCTTACCATAAAAGAAGCGGGGTATTTCAGTTTATCGTTCGAGATACCGAACTACGTGATAAAGGAAGTCTATTGGGGTTTCTTCGCGAATTTATTAAAGAAAACCGAAGGTGTTAACGCTAATTTTCAAGAAATCACGAACGCCGTCATATCAATGGCGGATATGAACGATGTTGTACCGATAACCAAAATAGTAGAAAATATACTGAAACTGTTGTCGAATCGCGATCACGTTAAATTTGATGAGAAATACATTAAACTTCTGCTTATAGCGTATATTTCTATGACCAAATCGTATTTTATAAAAAGCGAACCTGAAACAAACAAGAAATACCCTGATTTATTGTTCCTGCGGACAAACCGTTTCCGCCCGAAATATGAACACCTTTTCGAGTTGAAGTATATCAAAAAAGAAAACGCGGGGAAACTT
>CAIYTF010000198.1 GCA_903929035.1 uncultured Ignavibacteriales bacterium | reverse complement strand
GCCAACAGCAAGCTCACGGGCAGCAACCAAAATCTCATAATTCTTTCTATCATCTTCTAAGGCTAGTACTCCATCATAGAAATTTTGAATGGTTTCTATTTCTTTACTCTTGGGGTTTACAGCAGTTGCTTCATCAATTTTAGCTTTCCCTTCAGTAAAATTACGTTCACGAATATATAAAGTTGCTTTCGCGAGAAGTGCAGAGAAATTTTTTGGATCAGATTTCAATACATTGTCCAAGTATTGATGAGCTAATTCTTGATCAGTCGTTGTCCAAACAGCAACCTGCGCCCTGAACAATTGGTACTGCAAATTATTTGGATCCTTAGCCAGCAATATGTTTAGCTGCTCGATCGCACCTTCAAAATTATAATTCCACGCTGCATATCGTCCCAATAAAAAGCGGACATCTAAATCTTCTGATTCACTCTTTCCTTCCATATATTTCTGCAAAACAACAACCGCACTGTCAAAATTCATCTGTCTGCCCATAATCTCAGCAAGATTCATAGCCGCTTCTTTATCATTTGGATTTTTGGCAAGACGCTGTCTATATTCAGTTTCTTTGATTTGAAATGAACGCTCCCTTCTTGCAGTAACAGTATCCCAGAGAATAGTGAATTTGTCTTGTCCTGAGAATTCAGCAGATAGAAACTGCAACTGCTCATAGGCTTCCTCAGTTCTGTTGACTTTTAGTAATTGGTCAACTAAAGTAAATCTTGTATCCGAATCCGCGGGATTTTGCTTAACAATTCGATAGTATTTATCAATGGCATATTCCTCTACAGCCTTTTCTTTTATCTGCTCACCTGCTTTATGTGTAGTGGTGTCATAGTATGTATAAATATATGGGCGATCTTCCGCTTGCTCCAATCCATCCTGAGCCTCTTTGAAGTAAGGACGCAGGGCGAGTGCTGATTTAAAAGCCTCAACTGCAATTTTTTTCTTTCCAAGCCACATTGTAAAATAACCATATCGACTCCAAAGCCGATGGTCCCGAGGATATTTTTCAACGAACCGCTTTAGTATTTTCTCGCCTTTTTCAATGTGGTTATTTTTTGCTAATATTTCCGTGTAACGTATAACTTCATCAGCAGATGGTTCCTCACGCTTCAAATAATCATCATACCATTCTTCAGCAGGTATCCACTCGCCCAATTGCTTCTTGCATTTCCCTATTTCCAAATAATTAATAGGAATATTAGGATTTATAGCAATCTCGCGCTTGTGACCGCTTATTTTGTCATTTAGCTGCTTATACCAGGTTGCTGTAGCTCGTTCAAGATTTTTCTGCACATCAGTATTATTTGGAGCAACTTTCCTCGCGGAACGAAAGTCAAATACGGCTGATTCAAGTTGATTCCTTTTTTCATAGCATAAACCGCGTAAATTATATCCGTCAACTACCTGCGGTTTAGCAGAAATGTATTTGTTAAGCAAATCAATAGCTTCGCCATATTTGCCGCGCTGCATTTGGGATTGAGCTTCTGTTTTAAAACCTTCCGGACCTCCCCCTTGTGCGAAAACAGACAAAGATAGAAGAAGTAAAAGGGAGACTAATCTCATAAATTTAATTTTGATTATCGGATTTCTTCCTCGAGAATTTCACTCAATATTGTTTCCGCATTCACTACACTCTCAGTCACTTCATAAGTAAATGCATAAATATATTTCATAATTACGCCAAGGAAATTCGGATCATTGTTAGGCAAATTTAATTTAATCTTTGAAACTATGGAGTTAAGGTTCCTGTCATCTCCTCTTCCCATTAAAATGAGTATTTTATCTTTCACTACGCACAATTTATCTTTCTTATCCGTAGAAAGCCTTATCGCGTTTTGGAGCTGATTTATTGTAAGTATTCTTTGCTGCTCGGCAATGGCATCAAGTTTCATAGAAATCAACGTAAACGGCTGACCGGTACTCTTATAAAGTGCAATTTGATTATTCAGCAGCAAACTAAACTCACTCAGTTCATAGAAGTTGGTAAATGAAATCTTATCATTCGGCGAATCTACATTAGTGATAGGCTTATACTTTTTTGAAGAATTTGAATTTCCATTTAACAATCCAGGTTGTTCATTTTTGGGTTCATCGACCTGAAAGGGATTTTGAAATTTCGGCTGATTATCATATTCAAAAACAATACCCTGATAAGGTTCTATGTAAAAATCAGCGGAAAATTGACCTTCCGTGTGTCCAATATTAGGTGTTATTGTGGCTCTTCCGCCGCTCACCGGCGTACCATTTTCATCAACTTTCTTTTGAATATAAATGATTGCCGTTGAATATTGAGCAAGAGAATCGACTATCATTTGTGCAAGAGGTGTAGCAGGTTCTGCCAGCACCATTAAACTCGTGATATTTCTTTCCTCGATAGCCTCGATTGTCTGGAGATATGTTTGCTGCAATAAACCAAGATTTTCAAAACCAACGAAAGGAGTTAGTTCATCAAAGATAAGGCGTTCCGGCTGATATTGTTCAATGACGGTAACGATATCATTAAGGTATTCAACAAGGAAATTATCAGGGTTTTCAGTTTCATAAATATCTGTAGGAGGAGCTACCCGCACCACGATAATTAGATTTTGGTTCATATAGGTCTGCAAATCAAAATCGATAGATGCAGCGTGAATCATTAAGTCTTTCGGACGCATACTTGTAAAGAATATACATACTTCCTTGTTTTTCGCGCTTTCCATAGCATAATGCAAGCCCAATAAAGTCCTGCCGGATTTTCTTGGTCCTATCAGAAGATACGTTCCTCCGCGATAAAATCCACCCCACGCTTTATCGATAAGGGCTAATCCTGTTTTTACTTGGTTTACTTTACGCTTCATCATTTTATCATCTCATAATCTAATTTCTTATTTCTATTTCGCAACAATTATGCCAATCCAAATACTTCTATATATAATCAAATATCTACTTTTAATTTATTACTTTCGTCTCATAATAATACTCGACATCAATAAGTGCCACATCTTGATACATTATTTCCTTTGGTAATATGAATCACTAAAAAGCAAAATTGCAGTGGCATTTGTCACGATTGTTGGTTCGTTAGTAATATAGTCCATTCGATCATCATAATACTTCACATCATTCGAGTTAAATTCCGCGTATTTGGAATTTTCGCGTTTGATTATATAGTTCTTTAGCAATTCTTGAGGTGCAGGTCCCGCGGCAATCGCACCTGGGGAATATCCTCCATTAAAATAGGCAACCTGATTATGAAAGTTCTTTGTAAAAGCCGTTCCGAAATTATATATAAAGGACACTCCCCACGGATTCCTGCCAAAAATATAATCAACTTGGAAAGCAGCCAAAGAATCAAACCAAGAAGTTGAAGTGAGGTTTTTCCACAAAATGCTATGCAAGGCAGCTCCCAAGAAAGTATGGGTTGTTCCCCAGCTAAACGAGGTTGATTCGCCATAAAGGTTTGTGTTCTTGGAATTATTAAAATGTGTAAGATTTGTCAGCAAATTGTCTTTCATTTCTTTCATATAAGGAGCCATTCTGAAAAAACAAAGAGCATTTATGTCTCCCCAGCTCCACCAAAAGTCAGCGGTTGTTTGCTTAGCCAAAGCAATAGCTTCGGCAAGATATTCGGGACGGTTTGTTGTCTTATAGAGTTCGATAGCTCCAAGTGCCAATTTCCCCGTGTATGTTCTATCACAATACATTCCGCTTGTCGTGTTGTCAACATCAGGCACGGAATTTCGCGATGCAAAAAGTTTTTCGGCGGCAGATTGCATTTTCTTTACAAATTCTTCATCGTGAAAATTTTCTTGCCATATCCTTGCCCCAAGGGTGAGACTCGCGCTGCATAAACCAATAAGATTCTTGCCAACTCCCTTAAATGCCGGACGATCATACTTTAGAGAATCATTTTCCGGAAGTCGCCATCCTTGCTCGTGATCGCGATTATCCTGCACTTGATTAATTAAGGATGAGCCTTTATAATTACACCTAAGAATCCAATCAATACCAACACGTGCTTCTTCAAGAATGTCAGGAACACCATTTTTATTATTATCAAATTGCAAGTTTTCTTTATGTAAATCATAAGCAAGCAGCAACGCGTAGGTCGTGTATGCAGTTGTATTAAGGAATTTAACATAGTCCCCCGCATCGTGCCAGCCCCCGGTGACATCAACTCCTTTTACAGAGTTATCACCAGATACACAAGGCGAATCATAAATATGACAGATTTTATGTAGCTTAGGATTCGTTGAACCGCATCTTTGAACAGTCAAAAAAGTTAGTAAGGAATCCACCAAATGCGAATAAATACGATTACCAACTTTAAAAATATAACTTCTATTTCCTGCAATTTCCAGAATAAATGAACCATCGTTGGAAAAAGAAGAAAAATCTGCTAAATAGTGAAAAGGAAATTGTCCCCAGCTTCCCTTATTCTCGGAAATCTCATTCCGATACATTTCTTTTTTTGAAGCAGCATCTAAAAGCACAAATTCTTTTGATTTCAATGCGGTTTTCGAAAAAATCATACCAACTTTAATCTGGTCAGGTAAATATCCGACCTGATTAATTCTAATATTAAGGTCTTCTTTCAAAGTAGAAGTTGGCGTATTGCAAGACAGACTTCCTACAAAAAAGAGGGCAAAAAGTATGTAATTACCAAAAAATCTCCGAAAAACCAAATTTACTTTCATTTCCAAATTAATATTCCAATGAAAAATTACTAAAACAGTTTATCAAGAGTGAGAATTTTTGCATTATCTATTTTAATCCCTAACGGGAAAATGGAAATAAATTTATCCTCATTCAAAACTTCTTGATTCTTTGCAGAAGAATAACTTATAGGCGATTCTTGCTCTTCGCAAATTTGTTTTAGAAGCGATTCGCCATTTCCTGTAATTACGGCTATTTTCAATTTGTCATATTGGAGATATCCCTTTATAGCCGAATTTACATCCGATAATGTTAAGGTTTCTAATGCTTTTCTATACCTTGCAAGGTGTGATTCATTTAAACCATAAAACTTATCATCCAGCGCGTAACCTAACCTCATATTAGTAGTTGGAGCATAGTGCAGGATATATTTTTTTAGAAAATCACGGGTAGCTGCAAATTGCTCTTGAGTTAAGCCATTGTCTATTAATAGTTTTAATTCTCTCAATGCCGCCCGCAACGCGAAGTGCGCCGTTTCATTTGGAACCGGGCGAATCCATATCTCGAAAATGTGCTGCCGCCTTGGCACATTGACAGGCGGTTTATTCAGGCTGCCGCCATTAGGATAATGCTCAATATATGAGTAGTCGCCATAGTTTAATCCTCTAATCTCCCTGATAACCTGATAGAGATGTGAACTTGAGTTCCTATGCTCGCCTAACCACGAATTGGCAATCGCGAGAGCATACCAATCTTTTTGTCCGCGTACAATATTAATCGGGAAGCCGATAGAAATAGCGGTCGCGGCAGCACCTTTATCGACAATAACTAATTCCCTGCCGGTTATTTCCTTTGCAGAAATTTTTGGAGCAGCTGCCAAATTGCCATCTGAAAGTTTTTCAAGATCGTTCCACAAAACAGAAATGAGTTCCTTTTCGTATCCGCCGCCAATACCAAGCACGAAATTAGATCGATTATAGTATTTTGCATAAAATGCTTTAACATCTTCAATTGATATTGATTTTATTCCTGCTTCGGTTCCCTGTATTGGATTAGAGTATGGCGTCCCCGCGTAAATAAAATTATATAGAGCTGCTTTTCCAAGTTCTTCATCGCTTGAATATTTTAGAGTAGTTGTGAGATAATTCAGAGTATTTTGTTTTATTCTTTTGAAGTCATCTTCATTAAAAGCCGGTGATAATATCTGTTGAATAAAAAGCTCATAGTACGGTTTAAAATTATCCTTGTGAACTCTTCCGCAAAAAACACTTACTTCCCTGCTTGTATTCATCGAAAAACTTGCTGCTAACGGAAAAAGTTTTTCTAAAATTTCGCTGCGCGTGTTTACCTTAGAAGCACCATCACTTATCATTTGCGCTGTCAGATAGGAAAGTCCTTCTTTTCCAACCGGATCATATTGAGCACCGGCATTAAAAACAATTCTAATTGATATGGAAGGATCGAATTGACTAAATACTTTTACAATTCGACTTTCGTCTAAAGATTGGGCAGTAATCATCGTGAATGCACCTATTAATATTGTTAAAAATATAGTCTTCATTCTCTTTCACCTTTCAGAATAATGATATTTTCACTTCGCGATTGAAAATATTTTTTCGTGGAATGAAGAATATCGTCAGGAGTAATTGCATCTAAGCCCAGATAGAACTCATCAACTGCATCAATATCGCCGGTCATAGTAATAAACTGCGGCAAAATTCCGGCAACCGCGTTAGGACTGTCAAGTCCCATAAGAAATCCATACTTATTTCTCATTTTAAGTTTGTTAAGCTTTTCAACACTAACCGGTTCAATTGCAAAATTCTCGAGCGTTTTCCTTACTTCTTCAATTACATATTGAATGTCTTTAGCATCTTTCACTTCAACATAAATTTCAAACAGATAAGCATCGCGTGATGGTCCGGGATTCGTAAAAAGTGATTGAACTTTCTGTTCATTTAGAACAAGCTTTTTGTAGAGTTCACTCGTTTCACCGAAAGCAAGGTCATTGAGATGAAAAGTTGATAAGTAATCTTTATTTGAAGTAGAAAACGCGTCACATTTATAACCCATTATAATCATAGGTAATGTTTTTCCGGGATAGCTAATCTCTTTCATCCGTGGTGCTGTCTGCGCAGGTTCAATATCAATTTTTGGAGGTGTGTAACTTCCCTTCCAATCTCCATAATATTTCTTTACCCTGTTTTTTACTTCTTCAGGTATAAAATCGCCAACAACAACCAAGACGCAATTTGACGGACGATAATACCGATTATAAAAATTAATGCTGTAATCATATTGGTTAGGCATATCTTTTATATCTCGCTCAAAGCCTATTGTTGTATGTTTATAGGTGTGTTTCTCGAAAGCCATATCACGCAAAGCCTCAATCCCGACTTCCCACGGGTTAGTTCTCCCCTTTCTATACTCGCCGTAAACAGCACCCGACTCAGTTTGGAACTGTTCTTTCGTGAATTTTAGATTTTGAAACCTGTCAGATTCAATATCCATAACTTTCTCCAAATCTTCAGAAGCAAAGTTAAGATGATAGACTGTCAAGTCATCACTTGTATAGGCATTTGCATCAGCACCGATACTTGTGACAATACTGTCATATACATTCCCGGGATGTTTTTCAGTCCCTCGAAACATTATATGCTCAAAGAAATGGGCAAACCCCGATTTACCTGGTTCCCACTCATCTCTGCTGCCTGTACGGACCACGGTATAATAGCTCACGAGTCCGGGGCTATCAAACGGAATGAGAATAACTTTAAACCCATTTTCCAATGAATATTTCTGATACGGGAAAGGGAATATTTTCTTGCCCTTTTCAGGTATTTCTGCAAATAAATTAACACTCATAAGCACCAACAAAATTAATAGTGATTTTTTCATATTGTATAATAGACAATTAATGTTTAAAAAAGTTTCTTAACTCCAATACCCGGTTTATCTTGAATAACTATTTTGCCGTTTTGAATAGTTGTCCCGCTAAATTTATCGTTTTCTATAAGCAGTGCCCCGTCAAGGTCTGCCCATTCCACTAAAGGGGCAAGATGTGAAGCAGCCGAAATTGCACAGGAAGTTTCGGTCATACATCCAAGCATCAACCGCAAGCCAAGGTTTTTCGCGAGTTCTAACATTTTTTTTGCCTCACGCAAACCGGTTGACTTCATTAGTTTTACATTAATGCCGTCAAACGCGCCGTTGATTTTAACAATGTCCGATAGCCGCTGCACAGACTCATCTGCAAATATAGGAATTGAACTTCTTTCCGTCAGCCAGGCAATGTCATCAAGCTGTTCTTTAGGCATAGGCTGTTCAATCAATTTAAAACCATTTTCAGCACACCATTCAATCATCTCAATAGCATAATGTTTGTCATTCCACCCTTGATTAACGTCACCAATCAATGGCCTGTCAGTTACCTTTATGATAGTTTCAACAATTTCTTTATCAAGTTCACTGCCAAGTTTAATTTTAAGAATTTTGTATTCAGCAGCTTCCTTTACCTTTGCTTCAACAATTTCTGGAGTATCAATTCCAATCGTGAATGAGGTAAAGGGAGTATTTTCTCTATTATATCCCCAAATATCAACCCACGATTTATTCAATAATTTTCCAATCAAATCGTGAAAGGCAATATCAATTGCGGCTTTCGCGGCTTGGTTCCCTGGTGCTGCAGCATCCACATAGCTTAGGATAGTTTCAAGCTCAAAAGGATTCTTAAATTGCTCGAGATTAATACCCGACAAAAATTTTGCCGCTGTTTCTTGAGTTTCTCCCAAGTATGGCGGCATAGAAGCTTCTCCATAACCGACAATATTTTCATACTCTAATTCAACCAGCATAGCCGGATTGGTGGTCCTTACATTATTTGAAATGGCAAAAGTATGTTTAAGGGCTATCGTATATGGATAATATCGCAATATCATTTTAGCAGATGAAATATTTGCCATTCAAAAAATTATTACTATGACAGCTTGTAATCAATACGTAATTCTTAAAAGTTAAATACCAATTTAACGAATATCACTAAACCAACGATTATTTGTTTTTGAATAATAATGTTTTCAATACTATGCACTTAAAACCAATCTCTAATCAAACAACAAAGAAATATCTTCCTTGCTCAGATTTTTCAAAACTCCTGCTTCGGTAGAGATAATATTTTTAGCAAGCGTACGTTTCTTTTCTTGCAGTTGTAAAATCTTTTCTTCAACTGAATTTTTAGTGATGAACTTATAAACGAAAACATTTTTATCCTGTCCAATACGATGTGCCCTATCTGTCGCTTGCTGTTCAACTGCCGGATTCCACCAAGGATCGTAATGAAAAACATAGTCGGCAGCTGTAAGATTTAGTCCGAAACCGCCTGCTTTCAGACTGATGAGGAATACCTTTATATTCTTGTTGTTTTGGAAATTGTTTACCCGTTCCTCTCTGTTTATTGTACTCCCTCTTAGATATTCAAATGGAATATTTTCGGCAACTAAAAACTCTTTCATAATTTCAAGCATCTGAACAAATTGCGAAAAAACCAATACTTTATGCTCCTCGCTGATAACCTCGATAAGCATTGATTTAAATTCCTCGAACTTGCCGGATTTTTTCAGATAGTCTTTCTTTACTAATACAGGATGATTGCAAATTTGCCTTAAGCGCAATAAACCTTCTATAATTTTAAAACCCGCTCTTTTAATGCCTTTTTTCGAAATTTCCTTAAAAACTTCCGCTCTGATTGATTCTTTCCAGATGTTATATATTTTTTCTTGTTCGGGTTCCATCTGACACATTGTAGTTATTTCGGTTTTTGGCGGCAGTTCCTTCGCCACCAATTCTTTCGTCCTCCTTAAGATGAAGGGATATATCATTTTTCTTAACAACAAGACACTGTCCTGATCGTTCTCGCGTTGTATAGGATTAACAAAGGAATCTTGAAAATTTTTAAGTGTTCCCAGCATACCATAGTTTAGTATGTTCATCTGTGACCATAATTCGTTCAAGTTGTTTTCAACCGGAGTACCTGTAAGACATAGCCTGTAACTTGATTTGAATTCCCTCATCAAGCGGGCTGTTTTGGAGGTTGGATTTTTTACTTTTTGTGATTCATCAAGGATGATATAATGGAAAGCCTGTTTAAAAATAATCTCAAAATCGCGAAGTAAAATTCCATAGCTTGTCAACACGACATCGTATTCTTCAAAGTGCAGATGGTCTTCCTTAATCCGCGATGTCCCCGTGTGATTTAAAATTTTAAGCGAAGGAACGAATTTTGCAGCTTCATTTATCCAATTGAAAACCACCGATGTCGGGGCAACAATTAAAGTCGGTGGTAACTTTTTCTTCAATTTTTCTTTTGCTAGTAATGCCAATACTTGTATTGTTTTTCCGAGTCCCATATCATCCGCGAGGATACCGCCAAAAGAGAATTCTCTGAGAAAATATAACCAATCAACACCGGCTTTTTGGTATTCCCGAAGCTCACCTTTGAATGTTTTGGGAATAGATTGTTTCTTTATTCGTTCGAAAGAATTTAATTTCACTATATGCTCCTCAAATTCCTTATCGCGCTCCGCGGAGTCAACGCTGCCAAGGAACACGTCAAGAGCATTAGCCTGCAGTTTAGAAAACCTTATTGTGCCGTCATTAACAACTTCCCCGAGACTTATAGTCTGCATAAATTTATTAACCCACTCAGCGGGTAAAATTCCATAAGAACCATCGGAAAGTTCTAAATAACGTTTTTTTTGCTTGATAGAATTGACTAATGCCGAGAAAGAAACAGGGATGCCGTCAAAATTTACATTGGTTTCAAGATCGAACCAGTCCACGCCGGAGCTGACGGCAAACGCGACCTTTGGTTTTGATGAATTTACTTTAAATTTTTTCAGATCGGCTTCGCCGAATATCGCGAACCCTTGTTCTTTCAACAAGGTCATATTATTATATAGAAAGTCAAGAGGGTTATTCTTAGGTACCACAACTCCTTCTTCAAGCACCTTCACGGATAATCCGTTTAATATTGATAACGCTTCGGCTTCAATCTCTTTATTCCGAGTGACGCGCAAAATTTTGTTGTCGCTAAAAATGGATGTAACCAATTCTTGTGAATTGCAAGGCAAGTCTATTTCGCCATATCCAAACTTCAACCGGATGCGCAAGAGTAAATCTTGTTCTTCAAAAAATATTTTCCATACCGGATTTACTTCGAGTTCCTCAATGGAATAACAGGTTGAATTGATAGGAAGATTATTTGACAAACCCGGCAGGATGCTCTCTTCGAAATATTGCAGGTATGCACGAGGAACTTTTATGCAATTTTTATTTTCTCCAAACTTGAGAAACTGGGTGTAAGTTAAATTTGGTATTTGAAAAATCTTATCCTCCGAAAGTACCCAAAGCGGATCATCGTGAACAGGAACTGCCGATTCAATTTTAACATTTTCAAGATAATAATTTAATCGGAGATTCAGGTTGCTCTCTTCATTTTCAATTAATATGTCACAATGTCCTTTTTCTTTTAGGATATGAATTTCGCGGGGAGGGTTACTGCCATTATATAGGTAAACTTCTTTATCGGCAAGCATACAAAAAATATCGCTCGCGGTCTGTTTCGTTCTTTTATCATTTTGGTAGTATATTGTCCCGAAAGGGTTCGCTAGATTGCCAACTCTTGCCAGATAATTGATAACCAATCTTTCTTCAAGGGAGAGGGGTTCGACATTATCGAAATTAACATCATAAATAAAAGACATATCCGATATTAGGCCATCCTTAAGAAGCCGCTGCCGCAGAATTTGAAAATGAGAAGACCTTCCGGAAGCACTCAATACCAAAGCAAAAGCGATTTTATATCTGGCTTTTGAAGTTTGTGCTTCTTTTTTGGGGACAATCAATAGAATGTTACTTTTAAATTGATTAAAGTCGATTTCTTGCCTAACCGTGCTTGATGTTGCAGAAGACAAACTATCTTTACTAAGATTATTATTTTCTTTCGTTTCTTCTTTGCTTATTGTATCAGGTAGCTTTTCTGAAAGGATATTGATTAGTCTTGCAGGAGTTAATTGATTTTTGTTTTGTCCATTAGTTCCAGGAAGAGACCACGACTTTATGAAGAAACCTTTTTTCTCCATTTCATAAAGTACCGCGACAAGATGCTTACAATTCCCCGGGTAGGTACAATTGCACTCCATCCTTACAACATCCTTATTATCGTCAAAATCTATTTTAACTTTAACCACATTTTTATTTATTTCACCCACGAAAACTGATACTGAATTTCCATCTATCGAGAGGTCTGTTATATTATGAGTGAGGAATAAACGAAATCCACTTTTACTAACAGTAGTTATGAAGAATTTATCTATAATTGTTTTCAGATTTGACATATTTAGCTTTATTTACGATTCAATTAAAAAAAGTGCAATCAAAAATAGGAAATAAATATGGAAATAATTGAAGTTAGATTTAATTTTCAAGTAACTTTGTGGGGTAATGAAGATAGCGAAGGTTATCTTGAGAAAATGTAAAGGTTATTTGTCGGCAAACGCTAAAGTCCAACTCACGAAATAGCAGCAAACCTCCGTCAAGTGATGAATTGAAGAAAAAAAAGCGAAGCAAATTGAAATTGATCATTCGGCTTCGCTTTTGAATATAACAGTCTAAATACTATAATTCTTTTGAGATTTCTTCTGCTTTCTCTACTGAAACAGGTGCTTCAGCTAAAGGAGAATTCTTAGAACTTTCATATTTTTTTGGTACAGGTATTTCGACATCAAATGAAGGGAAATCAGTTGGGTCGGCTGCAACAGGTTCTGCATCCCTTATATCGGAAACAGAAACTTTTTCAAGTTTATGACTCTTAATATAATCGTCAACCACGGCTTCCGATTGTTCTTTTAGCCAGTGTAATGAACTAAGAACAATTTTCTTGCCGTCTTTATCAAACTCGATAACTTTCATCCCGAGTTCTGAATCAACAGGGAAATGGATAGATAAATTCTTTATCCTTGAAGGTGATAATTGTGTTGCCGGAACAAATCCGTCAACATTCCCAGGCAATTCCACAATCAACCCTTTTTCAATGATTCTGACAATTTTACCTTTAACTTCAGTTCCGGAAGCATATACAGTTTCAAATTTTTCCCAAGGATTATCATAAATTTGTTTATGTCCAAGCGAAATCTTCCTTTGATCCATATCAACTGCCAAAACATTAACGTCCATACGTTCGCCTTTTTTGACAACTTCGCCGGGGTGACGAATTTTCTTTGTCCACGAAAGGTCCGATATATGTACTAATCCATCTATGCCGGGTTCTAATTCAACAAAAACACCAAAAGTGGTTAAGTTGCGGGCGATACCTTCGTGTTTAGACCCAACCGGATATTTTTGGACAAACTCTTGCCAAGGATCAGGCTCTAATTGCTTCATACCAAGAGAAATTTTCTTGTCATCCTTGTCTAAAAAGAGAACTATTGCTTCAACGGTTTGACCCATTGAAACCATTTGCGATGGATGTTTGATATGAGTAATCCAGCTCATTTCAGAGTTATGAATCAAGCCTTCGATACCTTTTTCAATTTCGATAAATGCACCGTAATCAGTAAGAGATACAACACGTCCTGTGACTTTATCACCAATTTTAAGTTTGTCGGTAATATTATCCCAAGGATGCGGCAGCAGTTTTTTCAAGCTAAGTGAGATTCTTCTCTTTTCTTCATCAAAATCAGTTACAACAACATTGATAACCTGATCAAGCTTAACAACTTCATTCGGGTGATTAATTCTGCCCCAGCTTAAGTCGGTAATATGAACCAATCCATCAACTCCTCCAAGATCAATAAAGACACCAAAATCCGTGATAGCTTTGACGTTTCCTTCAAGTATTTGACCTTTTTCAAGTTTATCAAGAACTGCTTTTCTTTGATCGGCATATTCTTCCTCGACAAGAATTTTATGAGAAACTACGACATTTTCGGTAGCTTGGTTAACTTTAACAACGCGGAAATCCATTTCTTTACCGACAAGGGCATCAAAATCGCGTATCGGGCGGACATCAATTTGTGAACCGGGAAGGAATGATTCCATTCCGATAAGGTCAACAACCATACCACCTTTAATTCGTCTAAGGATTTTACCTTTAATAGTTTCATTATTTTCGTGCGCTCCAAGAACACGTTCCCATATACGCAGGAAATCCGCGCGCTGCTTGCTGAGTACAAGATTTCCATCTTGATCTTCAACACTTTCAAGCACTACTTCAATTTCTTGACCAAGTTTCAGATCTTTCATATTAGAGAACTGCTCCCTGGGAATCGAGCCTTCTGATTTGAAGCCAACATCAACTATAACAGAATCATCAAGAATTTTGACAACTCTTCCCTTTACGATTTGACCTTGCGTGCTGTCTGGAAATGATTTTGAATACAGCGATGAAAGTGCGGCAAATTCCTCCGGAGAATACTCATCATCATCAAAAAATTTTTTTGAATTTTGGTATTCTGTTTCAGCAGTTGACAGTTTGACTTTTGTTTGTTCGGACATTAAACCTCCGATTATGAACAGTGATTCATTTTTCTTGCAAGCCATCTTTGAAGAATAATGAACCGGAATTTGTTATACATATAGGTTTATGATGGCAAATAATAATTATCAATTGTTAATTGTAAATGGTAAATTATAATATTGTATGCTTTTCATTTACCATTGATAATTAACAATTCTTTTTTTAATTTCTTCCATTGCCCTGCACGGCGTTGATGTCGCACCGGTAATACCGATAGAATTTATTCCTTTCAGCAGGCTCAGGTCTATTTCTACGGGGTCTTCAACAAAATAGGTATTCGGGTTTTCCTGTTTTGCAATATTAAACAATACTTTTCCATTGCTGCTTTTTTTCCCTGCCGAAAAGATGATTACATCGTGAGTCTTGGCAAACTCACGCAGTTTCTTTTCTCTGCCTGAAACTTGCCCGCAAATTGTATCCTTAGCGTGAAACTCTACAGCGGTTTCCTCAATGCTCCCAACTTCAAAATTTTTTATCTTTGCTTTCAAGACATCTGCTATTGAATAAAAGGTCTCTCTATCCATTGTTGTCTGCGAAAACAACACTGTAGATTGAGAAAAATTTACTTTAGAAAGTGCTTCTTCGATAGTAAGAACAACAATCGCTCTTCCTGCAGTCACCCCTTGCAATCCGATTACCTCAGCGTGATCTTTTTTCCCGAAAATAACAATCTGAAAACCGCGCGTAACAAATTTTCGGATTCTTTCCTGTACTTTAGCCACTACGGGACAAGTTGCATCAATCAGCTCAATTCCGTATTCAAAGGCTTTTCTATAAGTTTCAGGTGGTTCACCGTGCGCTCTTATCAGCACTCTGCTTCCCGCGGGAATGGAATTAAAATCTTCAATACTTATTGTGTCCAAACCGAGTTTTGATAAGCGGTCAACCTCTGCAGTGTTATGAATTATATCACCCAAAGAATATAGCTTCTCGCCATTATTTAATGCAGCTTCAGCTAAATCAATTGCACGGACAACGCCCCAGCAAAATCCTGCCTGTTTATCAATTTCTACTTGTAAGTCATTCATAAATTTTGAACCATTAGGAGCAGCTATTGGTTCAATTTTTGAATAGCAAGATTATAAATATAGTCAACCTGCTCTTTAATCGTAAGTTCTGTCGTATCTAATTGGTAAGCATCTTTAGCACATTTTAACGGGTCAACCTCCCGTGAAGAATCAATATTGTCCCGATACTCGAGGTTTTGTTTAATATCATTAAATGATTCAACTTTGCCTTTGCTATTTATTTCAAGTAAACGACGCTCAGCACGTGTTTGAATATCGGCGATTAAAAAAATCTTCAGTCCTGCATCAGGGAACACCGCGGTGCCAATGTCTCGTCCCTCCATAACAACACCGCCTGATAACCCCATTTTTTTCTGTCTCTCAACGAGGTTTTCGCGTACTTCTTTTATTTTACTGATCGTGCTGACGAGAGCATTTACTTCCTTAGTTCTTAATTCTTCCGTAACATCAACGCCGTCAAAAGAAACATAGGTCACGCCATCTTGATAGTTTAACCCGATAACCGAATGCTTTAGCCGGTCAATCACTTCTACGGGATTGTTTTCGCAGCCGTTCTTTAGTGCCATATAAGTGACGGTTCTATACATTGCACCGGTATCAATATATAAATAATTAAGCCGTGTTGCTAATTCCCGTGCGGTTGTACTTTTGCCGGAACCTGCAGGTCCATCAATTGCAATGATTATTTTTTTCATAATTTGGAAAAATAAGCAATATTGGAGACTATTCAAAAGCAAGGTATAAAAATTTTTGTTAAATTCAAAGAATAATGCCGATTAAATGCTTCATCGCGGTAAGAAGCTCTATTTCTTTTCGACATTCCCAACAATATATTTGTATTGCTTTGTTCTTACTTTGTAAACTTAACCATTACATCTTTCTTTTTGCAAATTGTACAAGCTATTCTATAACAAATTCTTTACTTTTGTAAGTGGCTGAGTAGTTACTATCATTTAACCTAAATTGCTGTTTACACGCTCAAAAAAGGGCTTCTTGCTGATGTATAATTTACATCGCATTTTCAAGAATTTTTTGGCTTATATTTAAAGTTAGATCCTGTGTCTCTGAAAGAACTGCCATCCTATGAACCTTTAACTGCTCAACAACATCCGGAATTTTATCAGCACTAACGCCGTATTCTGAAAGACGCGTTTTTACACCGAGACTTTCAAAGAATTCTCTGGTTTTCTGAATTGCTAAATCAATCTTTTCATCTTCGCTGCCTGTTTGAATATTCCATACACGATCAGCATATTGCAGCAGTTTTGCCCGCTTTTTATCGCGGCGGACTTCAAGCATTGATGGTAAGACAATGGCTAACGTCTGAGCGTGGTCAATGCCAAACATTGCAGTGAGTTCGTGACCGATCATATGCGTTGCCCAGTCTTGCGGCACACCGGCACCAATAAGTCCATTCAAAGCAAGCGTGGCACACCAAACGTGATTCGCGCGTACATCATAATTACCGGGTTCATCAACTGACTTTAGACCAATTTCAATAAGTGTCAGCAGAATGCCTTCTGCAAAACGATCCTGCAATAATCCATTTACAGGGTATGTAAGATATTGTTCCGTGGTATGTACAAAGGTATCGATTATTCCATTAGCAGCCTGGATTTTAGGAAGCGTATATGTAATTGTAGGATCAAGGATAGAAAATTTCGGGAAAGTCAATCCGCTCATTACAGGATATTTACCATTTTCATAGCTGATGACAGCACCGGTATTCATTTCAGAGCCTGTACCGGGCAAAGTGAGGACGGTGCCAATAGGAATCGCTTTTCCCACTACATCTAAGGGAATAGGAATAAATCCAAATTTTAATAGATCGGAAGGCTCACCGGAATAGTTAGAAGCAAGGGAAATGAATTTAGTCCCGTCAATAACCGAACCTCCGCCAACAGCAAGTAAAAAGTCAATGCCTTCCTCACGTACAACATCGGCGGCTTTTATCAATGTTTCGTAACGAGGATTCGGTTCAATGCCGCCAAATTCAAGCACTTTTCTGCTGCCAAGGGCTTCTTTTACCTTATCCATCAAGCCGCTTTTTTTTGCACTTCCTCCGCCAAATGTTATGAGTATATTCGCGTTAGCCGGAACAAGCTGTTCGAGGCTGACAAGCCTGTCTTTGCCAAATACAATACGTGTCGGGTTATAAAAATCAAAGTTGAACATATATTTATCTTTCTTTTTTTAGTATTCAAATTTTGTTAGTAACATATTTTTCATTCAAGATCAGCGGCCGGTTAATTTCTCCAAGTTTTCGGGATAGCCGATTCCCTGTACCGAGATATCTTGGATGCAGCAATTTCAATTTCCTAAAGTGCTTCGCCGACGAGTTCTTAATTTGTAAACGGACCATAGACTTCAGCGGTATCAAAAAAAGTAACACCCCGTTCTGCTGCTGTACGGAGTAACGAAATCATCTCATTATTGTATGCCGGAGGTCCATAAGAAAAACTCATCCCCATACAGCCTAATCCTATTGCAGATACTTCAAGACCGGCTTTTCCTAATTTTCTGTGTTTCATAGTAAATATTCCTATCAAATTGTTTTGATATTATACCTAAATATACTGCAAAAATATTGAATAAATATCATAGCATCAACCACCGAAAGAAGAATATTCTAATAGCTGAGCAAGCGTTTCTCTTCGGGTGACTCCTTTTTTAATTCAATAACCGTTCTACACAGTACCATCTATACCTATATAAATCAATGAACTTAGTGGTCATTCCAACCTCTTCTAAAACTTGTCTTCCATTTCACACAATTTTGATTTCTCTAATACGACCTAAACAGTTACTTTATTTCTTAAAACAGAGAAAATTATTGCCATATAGTGATAATTCGGAGCGGCAGTCCTCTATAATTGTTCTAAAATCGAATATATTTCAAGGCACACAATTTGATAAATAAGAAATTACTATTTTTTAAAAATAAAACTCAATATAGGATATGGCAATCAACAGCATTGTTATGGTTAAGCAAGTCCCTGATACGGCAAATATTTCCGGACAGGTTATGAAAGAAGACGGCACTGTCAACCGCGCATTGCTGCCGGCAATTTTTAATCACGAGGACAGAGTTGCATTAGAATTGGCTTTGCAGGTTCAGGATACATACAGCGGCAAAGTTACAGTTATTACTATGGGACCGCCCCGTGCATCCGATGTTCTGAGGGAGTGCCTCTATATGGGTGCAGACGAAGCCTATCTGATTAGTGACCGCAAATTTGCAGGTGCCGATACTCTGGCAACTTCCTATGTTCTTTCCGAAGCGATTAGAAAAATTGGCCGTTACGATATTATTTTTTCCGGACGGCAGGCAATTGACGGTGATACCGCGCAGGTTGGTCCGCAGACGGCAGAAAAATTGCATATCCCTCAAGTGACTTACACCGAAGAAGTATTGCACATTCAAGACGGAAAAATTAGGATTAAGCGCAAAATAGAAGGCGGATATGAAATTGTTGAATCCGGAATGCCTGTATTGGTTACTGTTCTGAAAGATGCTGTATCACCAAGACCATATAAAGCACGCCGCGTGATGACTTATAAGAACGCGAAAACTCTTATGGAACTCGAGAAACTTGTTGAAGGAAATTCGCTTCTTTATATCGATCAATTGAAAGATGAATATCTTTCAAAAAATCTATATATACGTACATTCACTATGGATGATTTAATGCTCGAAGCAGAAAGATGCGGGGTTGCAGGTTCACCGACAAAAGTACACAAAGTGGAATCGGTTGTTCTTGGCGGCGGACAGAGAGAAATGTTTCACGCGACAAAAGCAGGCATTGGGGAATTGATAGATAAATTAATGGTTGATCACATTTTTGGATAATCGGAGTATGGAAAGAAATAACGATGTTTGGGTATTTATTGAGCAGCACAACGGCAAAGCCTCCGATGTAAGTTTTGAACTTCTTTCAAAAGGAAGAAAATTAGCAGAGACACTTTCAGGCAGTTTAAAATCAGTGGTTATCGGTCACAATATTGAATCGCTTGCCAAGGAAACCTTTCGATTTGGTGCTGTTGAAGCCTACACGATTGATGATCAATCGCTGGCAAATTACCGTACAATGCCATATAGCAGAATAGTTAATCAGCTTGTGGATGCGCATAAACCCGGAATTTTCCTTTTTGGTGCCACGATTGTGGGCAGAGATTTGGCTCCTCGAGCTGCATCACATAGCAAAAGCGGACTGACAGCCGACTGCACTGACCTGCAGATTTCAGATGTGAAATATTTACGCGTTGATTATAAAAATTTATTGCTGCAAATTCGTCCGGCTTTTGGCGGTAACATAATTGCAACAATCATTTCGCCTGATGTGCAGACACAAATGGCAACCGTGCGTGAAGGTGTTATGCGTCTTGAGCCTTTAGAAAAACCCGGGATAGGAAAGATTACAAAAATACCTTATCTGCCGGAAGCTTTTGATTCGATAGTGGAGATAATAGAGCAGCACAGGCAGGAAAATAAAGTTAACCTGAAAAGTGCTCCTATTATTGTCGCGGGCGGTTACGGAGTCGGGACAAAAGAAAATTTCAGGTTTGTTGAAGAACTCGCGCACGCCATAGGCGGTGAGGTTGCAGGCAGCCGTGCTGCAGTAGATGCCGGTTTTGTCACTCCTGATAGGCAAGTAGGGCAGACCGGAGTTACCGTAAGACCGAAACTATATATTGCAGTCGGAATATCCGGCGCGATTCAGCACCGCGCGGGAATGCAGGAATCCAATAAAATTATTGCCATCAATAGCGATGCAGATGCGCCAATTTTTGGTGTCGCGCATTATGGCGTTGTCGGAGATGCTTCACAAATCCTCCCTTTATTTATCAATGTATTCAAGCAAAAATTGAAATAATAGTATGTCAAATTATTTTTCGGAAAATCCTGATATTCTCTACCACTTTAATAAGTTCGATCTAAAAGAGATAGTTGAACTGATTGAAGACAGTTATACACAATCGGAAAAATATTCTTATGCACCGACTGACTATGCCGATGCTATGGAAAACTACAGGAAAATTCTTGAAGTTACCGGCGATCTTGCAGGAAACTATATTGCTCCAAATGCCGCGGCTGTTGATGAGTTTGGTGCAACATTGGAAAACGGTAAAGTGATTTATGCCGATGGCACAAAAAAGGCATTGGAAGTACTTTCAAAAGCCGAGTTGATGGGTATGATTATTCCCCGCGAATTTGGCGGGATAAATTTCCCAACGACAATTTATATGATGTCAGTCGAGATAATTTCACGAGCTGATGCATCACTTATGAATATTTTTGGTTTGCAGGATATAGCAAGAACGATTGCCCAATTTGGCGATGAAGATCAAAAAGAAAGATACTTGCCCGGATTTTGCAGGGGTGATTTTACCGGTGCTATGGCTTTAACTGAACCTGATGCCGGTTCAGATTTGCAGGCAGTTAAGTTGACAGCCTACCAAGATGAAAAAGGGAATTGGTTCTTGCGGGGTGTAAAACGATTCATAACCAATGGGAACGGTGAAGTTCTGCTGGTTTTAGCACGGACAGAAGCCGGCACGAAAGATGCCCGCGGATTAAGTATGTTTGTCTGCAATGGTGATAGTACTGTTGTCATTCGCCGTATTGAGCATAAGTTAGGAATCCACGGAAGCCCGACCTGCGAGCTTCAATTTAACGATACACCCGCTGAATTAGTAGGACAGCGCCGATTCGGGCTGCTAAAGTACGTGATATATTTAATGAACCGAGCGCGAGTCGGGATCGGGGCGCAATCACTTGGTATTGGGCAGGCTGCTTATGAAGAAGCATTGAAATATGCAAAAGCGCGTGAGCAGTTTGGCACTTCAATCTATAATTTACCGGTTATAGCAAATATGCTTATTGAAATGCGAATTACAATAGAAGCACACCGCACTTTGTTTTATGACACTTGTTTGTGGCTTGACAGAAAAGAAACTTATGAAATCGAAATTGAAAAACTGAAGGCACAGAAAAAATCATTCGCGGAAATGAATGAGAAATTGAAAGAAGCATCCAAAATTCTTGCTTTCCTTACTCCGCTTACAAAATATTTCTTGAGTGAAGGCGTGAATAAAATAGTTTATGATTCAATGCAAATTCACGGCGGCACAGGCTATATGAAAGAATTTAAAATTGAGCAGCTATATCGCGATGCGCGAATAACCAATATCTATGAAGGAACATCACAGATGCAGGTGGTTGCAGCGGCAGGCGGAGTTCTCAATGACGTGGTTGGAGAATATATCAGCAAATGGCTGAGTGCCGGATATAAAGGCAGTATGCAGGACTTGTTAAAATTATTAATCGATATTCGCAATATTTACAGCGAAAGCTTATCTTTCGTGAAAAACAAGAAAGATATGAGTTATCAGGATATTGCTATGCGTGAGCTTGTTGAAATGTACGGCGATATTTATCTTGGATGCCTTTTATTGCGCGAAGCCAATGATGATGATAATAAGAGATTGTTTACAGCGCACCGATATATTCTTGGCGCGTATTCAAGGGCAATTAAAAATAAAGAAGTTATCAGGTCCGGTGTATATTCGGACATTCTTCATCAAGATACAATTTTAATTTAAGCGATATAAACCTATACGGAGCAGAGATGAAAAAACCGACAAAAATAGTTTACCGTTTTTTTGATGATAATGAAGAAAAGCACTATGTTATCAGCAGTTTTAGTCACAAGGAATTAGAAGCACTATTGGAGAAATATAAATCAAAAAAGACCGAAGTGGTGGCGAAAGAATTTATTTCTTATCTGAAGCGGAGTGATTCTGAAGCCGAAGAAGTAACGGTAATCGATTTCTATTTTTAATTATTCTGGTAATCGTAGAGACGTGATATATCGCGTCTCTACATATCTATATGCATTTCTATTCATCCACAAGCACAATCCACGCATCTTTGAATTCTTTTATTTTCCACAGGTGATCGCGGAGTGCATCGGCATCCGCCCTGTTTTCAAATGCAGGAACAACCTGCACAACGAAGAGTTTTACTGCCTCGTTAAAAGCAACGCTAAGTTCTTTTTTTGATTTTTTCTTGGCTTCAATCGCGAAGTTATCCGCTTTTTCGAGAGTTGAAAAAGCACCTAATTGAATTGAGAATTTGAAACTACTGGCGGCAGATTCTTTTGCCCGATTATTTTTCTCAAGAACTGCCCTTATTTCAGAATTTTTGTTTAGAGTATCCGGTGCTGATTCCTCAAAAACCATTACTGAATCTTTAGCGGGCTTGTCGACTGCTTTTTTTTCTATTGCCGAAGAAGAACAGCCATATAGAAAAGTTACCAGAACTATTGAACAGAAACTTATAACAACGCGTGAACTCATTTTATTCCTCATAATAAATTGCATAACGGAATGTAATCAATAACGCAATTTAGGATAATTCTATTTTAAATTCAATTAAAAGAGAAGATTTTGGCATAATCTAATGTAAAAATTTCATAAAGTGAGTGCATATTTACTTTTTTTTGCTAAATTTAATCTAACATTTTTAAATAATTATCTATTTTGATTAAAAGTAGGATCATTATTAATCTTGGTGAGTTTTCATTAGGTATGGCAAAGACAAATAATACAACAAAAACAGGTTCGAAAAATGAGGCATCAGGAAAGAATACTCCGAAAGTTCCTCTTCATTGGTATTCCGACCCGCGCTACAAGAGCGTTGTCAATACTATTATCTTCATAATAATAGCAATAATATTTTTTATAGTGAATAATACACGAAAAGAGCCGGAGAGCGGACCATATCCTCCTGCCTATAAATTATCGGGTAATGATTCATTAGTGAACAAACCGGAATAATTCCTCTTAGTTTTTCAGTTAAAGACTTAATATATTACAACTATAAATTTTACATAATGAAGGATTTTATGAAAAGAATTTTGATTATAGCAGTTTTAGCGGCACATTTTTCATTTTTTGGATGTGCTTCTGAACAGAAGAAAGAAGACTCGCGGCCTGCCGATGAATCGTCAAGCGAGATGCTCAGTGGAACAAAAGTTGGGACAAAAGCCCCTGATTTCACTTTGAATTCAACTACCGGAAAGAAAATCAAACTTTCTGATTACAAGAATAAGATTGTTATCTTGGACTTCTGGGCAACTTGGTGTCCCCCTTGCAGAAAAGGTATACCTGACTTGATTGCCATTCAAAAAGAGTTTGGCAGCGATGTTGTTGTTATTGGCTTATCTGTGGACAGTGACACAAAACTTGATGTGCCCGGATTTATGCAAAAACAAGGAATCAATTATCCTGTTGTGTACGCGGATACGGGAACCGTAAAAAGTTATGGAGGAATTGAAGCAATACCAACATCAATCGTGATTGATAAAAAAGGCATTATCGCTGATTTTCACGTAGGGTTAGTCGAAAAAGAAGTTTTCGTAAACAAAATTAATTCCCTCCTGAAATAGAATAAGGAACTTAACCCCGAAATAAACGAGGAGAAAACACAAAGTGTACAAAATCATTTATTGGTGACCCTGAATCGTACCCCTATCGTTTGACACGATAATAATATAATTTAATGTATATTAAAAATATCAATACAAATACGCGACACCGATACCGCGTTTAAGGAAGTTTCCGCGTCCGGGCTTGCCGCAAAATTCATTGTTTTCTACAATCACATCACCGCGCGAAATTACAATTTCGGCATTCCCCTTGACTTTGTGTCCTTCGAACATTGAATAGTCAACGCGTATATGGTGAGTCTGAACTGAAATAGTATATTCTTTTTCAGGGTCCCATATTACGATGTCAGCATCTGAGCCGGGGGCAATTGTGCCTTTCTTTGGGAACATACCAAACATTTTTGCCGGATTTGTTGAAGTAAGTTCTACCCATCGATTCAGGTTAATTCGTTTTTGATTTACCCCTCCGTCATAGATAAGCTGCATTCTGTGTTCAATGCAGGGTCCGCCATTGGGAATTTTTCTGAAGTCATCTTTACCCATATCTTTTTGCCCGTTGAAAAAGAACGGGCAGTGGTCTGTTGAAATAATCTGTATATCGTTCTTTTGTAATCCTGCCCAAAGTTTATCTTGGTTCCATTTTTCGCGAAGCGGGGGTGAAAATACTAATTTTGCATCTTCAAATCCGGGTTTACCCATATCGTCTAAAGATAAGAATAAATACTGCGGACAGGTTTCCGCGAATACAGGGATACCCTTGTCCCGAGCCTCGGCAACTTTTTCAAGCCCGTCATTAGAAGAAAGGTGAACAATATATACAGGTACTTCAGCTATTTGAGCAAGCGCGATTGAACGATTGACCGCTTCGCTTTCAGCAATTGTAGGGCGGGTGAGCGCGTGATAAATTGGTGCAGTTTTTCCGTCAGCAATAGACTGCCTGACAATTGAATCAATAATCCTGCCATTTTCGGCGTGGATACAAACAAGTGAACCGGTTTTCCCCGCGTATTTCATCGCGCGAAAAATTGTGTCATCGTCCGCCATAAGTACATTCGGGTATGCCATAAACAATTTGAAACTTGTTACACCCTCGCGAACCATTTCACTCATATCCACGATGCCTGCTTCAGGCAAATCTGTTATAATCAGATGGAAACCGTAATCAATTGTAGCTTTACCCTCTGCTTTTTTCCGCCAAGTATCGAGTGCATCGCCCATTCTTGTTCCTTTGGCTTGAACCGCAAAATCGATGATCGTTGTTGTGCCGCCGAATGCCGCGGCACGGGTGCCTGTCTCGAAGTCATCGCTGGATTTTGTTCCGCCAAACGGCATATCCAAATGAGTATGTACATCAATGCCGCCGGGAATCACGTATTTTCCTTTTGCATCAATTACTTTATCTGCCTCCATTGAAAGATTGAGACCAATCAAATTAATTTTGTCTTTTTCAATATAGATGTCCGCGGCATAATCTTGTTCCGCGGTTATTATTCTGCCGTTTTTAATCAGAAGTGACATTATTGACTCCTATAATCAACTGTTAAATGTGTAAATACTCTGGCACTTTCAAAAATACACATTTTGTTTGAAAAAGTGATGAAAGATTTGCAGAATAGAAAAGAAAGAATAATTTTTGATAGAAGTTTTGTAGAATAGCTGGACTAAAATAAATTCTTTCATAACTCTTATGAAAAACTATTATTACATTTCTTTATTATATCGTGGTTATACTTTTTGTATTCTCTTTTTGCTCTCAAAAAAATAATGCGCCTGATTTGAAGGCAGTAACCAAAATAACCAAAATAATTCCTCTAACCGGATAATTATTGCTTGTTAATCTAAATACTTTTCTTAAATTACGTTAATAATAAAAATCAAAACTTGGAAAAATTAACGAAGTAATTAATTTGTCATAAATTTTTGCGTGGTCTTTTACGCATTGTTCTGTAGAGAAAACTGGCACTTTTCAAAAGCACGAGAACAAGCGGGTAGGACCGCGTTCAGTTATAACTGGACGCGGCCTATTTTATTGTCTTCGTGCAAGGTATGCCAGTACCTCTCAACAAGACATAAAGTAGGTTTGCGTCCTTTTTTTTTAACATTTATTTAGAGGTTCAATATGATGGTTATAAATAACAAATTTTTCGCGTTTTGCGATAGTCAACAATGCCGGATAATAAATAAAGACGGTATTGTTCGTTATGAGAAATTCATTGTCGATTTTAACCGGAGTCGAAAATGAAAATCATTAAAACAATTTTTGTAATAATGTTCATTCTGTTAATTTCTTCGCGATTAGTTGAAGCACAGATATTTGAATGGGCTAAAAGTGCCGGTGTAAGTTCTGATAACCGTTGTATTTCAATTACAACGGATGCCGCGGGTAACGTGTACGAGGTAGGTAATTTCCGCTCAGCCACCATATCTTTTGGTGCTACGATGCTTACAAATAAAGGTGCTTCTGATGTATTAATAGTAAAATATGACCCGAGCGGAAATGTTTTGTGGGCTAAAAGTTTCGGCGGGAGTGATCAGGATTGGGGGTGTTCAATAACAACGGATGCCGCGGGTAATGTTTATGCTTCAGGAGCCTTTCATTCGGCCACTATCGCCTTTGGCACAACGACTCTGACGAATGGCGGTTCTTATGGCGATATGTTCGTAGTAAAATTGGACCCGAGCGGGAATGTCTTGTGGGCTAAAAGTGCTCCCGGAGATTTTGATGATGCCGGTCAAGCAATATCCGCGGATACCTACGGAAATGTTTATGTGGCGGGATGGTTTACTTCGTACCACATCTCCTTCGGCTCTACGACACTGACGCATACGGGCGGTTATTTTGATTCATTCATAGTAAAATATGACTCAAACGGAAATGTTTTGTGGGTTAAAGGCACCGGCGGGAGTAATGATGAACAGACTCAGTCGATAACCACGGATGCCGCGGGTAATGCTTATATGGCTGGATGGTATAATCCCGACATCTCTTTCGGCTCTACGACACTACCGAATTATAGTGGGGGTTATAATTCATTCATAGTAAAATACGACTCAAGCGGAAATGTCTTGTGGGCTAAAGGCGCAGGCGCATTTGGATATTATTCTATAACCGCGGACATCGCGGGGAACGTTTATGTAACCGGACTCTTTACTTCGTCAGCCACTTTTGGCGCAACAACACTAACGTGTAATGGTGGTTCCGATGTTTTGGTAGTAAAATATAACCCGAGCGGAGATGTTTTGTGGGCTAAAAGTGCCGGCGGAAGTGTTAGTGATTATGCTACAACAATAACCGCGGACATCGCGGGGAACGCTTACGCAGGGGGATATTTTTCTTCGTCAACCATCACTTTTGGAACGACGACACTGACGAATAATGGCGGTCAAGATGCATTCATAGTAAAATACAACCCAAGCGGAAATGTCTTATGGGCAAAAAGTGCCGGCGGAAGTGGTGACGAGGGGGTGGGAGGAATAACCGCGGATGCCGCAGGAAATGTTTACACAACGGGATTATTTTCTTCACCAACTATCGTCTTTGGCTCGACAACACTGACGATTAATAGTGGCAGTAGTGGTTATTCCGATGTATTCATAGCAAAATTGTCCGATGCCCCGCTCCCTGTCGAACTAACCTCTTTCACCGGTAAAAGCCAAAACAACAAAGTCATTCTCAAATGGAAAACCGCTACTGAAGTTAATAACTCCGGCTTTGATATTGAAAAGAAAGATTTCAATGCTCAAGGCTATGAGAAGATTGGTTTTGTTCACGGCGCGGGCAACAGCAATTCTCCAAAATCATATTCGTTCACCGATAAAAGCTTTTCCGGCAAAGCGTCTTACCGGCTGAAACAAGTCGATAATACCGGCGACTTCAAATACTCGGGTGCAGTTGAGATAGTATCAATTCCATCAAGTTACGTGTTATCACAAAACTACCCGAATCCGTTTAATCCAAGCACAGCCATCGTTTTCGCGTTACCTGAAAAAACAGGAGTTGTTATCTCTGTTTACGATCAGCTTGGAAAGAAAGTCGCCGTTCTATTGAATGCCGAGAAAGAAGCCGGCTATCACAATATTGAATGGAATGCAAGTAATATGGCATCGGGAGTGTATTTTTACGAATTAAAAACCCCGAAGTTCCGATCCGTTAAGAAATTACTTTTAATGAAATGATGTAAAAATTTAAGAGCCGTTCTTCAATGGACGGCTCTTTTGAATACTTTATCAATTCCCTATCAAAATCACTGGTTAACTGGTAAAACTATGAAATTATGTGAATCACGTATCAACTAATTTACAATTTACAATTACCCCTCGTTTTTTGCTGAAACTCTCTGAGATTGTCCCAAGTGAGTTCCTTTCCTTGTGATTTGAATTGCTGAAGCAGTCCATTCCACGTTTGTACTTTAGAACCGTCATCCAATTGCACCATTGAAATACACCCGTCAACAGGACAAACAATAGAGCATAGACCACAGCCTACGCAGTCTTCTTCGCGGACAATTGTCTGCTCTCTGTCATACGTTTTTCTTAAATCAATACATTGATGCGAGCCGTCTTCACAGGCAATATAGCAAAGATTGCACTGAATACATTTATCCTGATTGATTCTTGCAGCAGTCTTGTGCAATAGATTGAGGCTGCCAAAGTCATCTAATTTAGGAAGTGCTTTTCCTCGCACCTGCTCAAGAGAAGTATAGCCTTTTTCTTCCATCCAATTGGAAAGTCCTTCAATCATATCTTCAACAATCCTGAATCCGTGGAGCATTACCGCGGTGCATACCTGTATGCTGTCAGCTCCAAGCAATATAAATTCCAAAGCATCTTTCCAATTGCTTATTCCGCCAATACCGGAAATAGGTAGATTTACATTCGGGTCTATCGCGACCTGAGAAAGAAGATGCAGGGCAATAGGTTTCACGATAGGACCTGCAAGTCCGCCGTGACTGCTTTTGCCTCCTACGCTTGGGTATAATTCAAACGTATCGAGATTAACACCCATAATACTGTTGATAGTATTAATGAGCGAGATACCATCAGCACCGGCAGCTTTGGCTGCACGGGCAGGCGTTTGAATATTACTGACATTTGGTGTGAGTTTTACTAATACAGGTATTGTTGAAACTTCTGTTACCCAGTTAGTAATCATTTCGCAATATTCCGGAACCTGACCTACTGCCGAGCCCATCCCGCGCTCGCTCATTCCGTGGGGACAACCATAGTTAAGTTCAAGCCCATCCGCGCCGGTATCAATGGAGCGTTTCACTATATCTTGCCAAACTTCTTTTCTTGCTTCAACCATCAGCGAAACAACTACCGCGCGATCTTGCCACAGCCTTTTTGTTTCCGCTATTTCCTTGAGGTTTGTTTCAATAGACCGGTCACTTATGAGTTCTATATTATTTATTCCCATCAGTTTTTGCCCGTTATAATTAAAACCGCCCAGGCGGTTACAAACATTCATAACCGGTGAACCTATAGTTTTCCAAACGGTGCCGCCCCAGCCTTGTTCAAATGCTTTGCAGTTTTGATATGCAGAATTTGAAGGGGGTCCTGATGCAAGCCAAAAAGGATTCGGCGATTTTATCCCGCCGCAATTTATTGAAAGATCCATATCAATTGTAAATTATAAATTAAGGAAATTATGTATTCCGTTTGCCGTTTCAAGTGTCGCTTTGATACGTGGGTCTTTATCCGATCTTTTCAGTATCTTTCCTCTCTCCTCTTCTATTTTCATACCCTGTTGAATAATCACTATATTCATCTTGCCCATTAGCTCTTTACTCATTCAGTTGCGTATCAATACAAACAGTGAGCTGTCAAATGGATACTTGTTTCTATATTCCGTATATCCCAAAAAATATTGCATATACATATTTTCACGTATCTGCTCCAATGTTTCTTCATCGCTCTGATCTAATATTACTTTGAGAATTACACTTCCGATAATTGTCCGCCCGTTTATTCAGGTACGGCCAAAGTCGCTCATACTCTTCGAATAGATCTTTGTCAATGTTTCCAATAGGATTAGGTGTGACAATCGAACCAATCAATTATTTGGATCCATTTCGATTTCAAAAGGGGGCTTGAATGATTCAAAGGCTATTTGATTTGGGTCAGGGATTCTTATCATTTTCTTTTTTTTCGAATTTCACTAAGTGTACGCTTTTATAACCCAAAATACCATTTTCCTTGCACTAATAAAAGCTATTATTTCATTCAATTCCCATTTTTATTGCTCTATATTGATATTTTGACTTTTTCAGGAGACCCAAATTAACTGCAATATGAATTATTGTCTTATTTGGACAAGTATTCCCAGCGTATTTTTCCCATTTTTCTGCATATCTCATACATTTTATGCGGCAATTTTACGTTGAAATTATACTCGAAATGGTTTATATATTTACCATCTATATTACTGTAACTATATAATTTTATTGGCTTTAACTATTAGCAAGCCTGCTCTAAAAATAATTATTTTTACCATTTTCAGTATATATCTTTTGGACGTATGCGCTTTTTCCACAAAATTCAAAATATTTCCACACCTCAATCTATGAGCTTGTTACGAGAAAACCTGTTCCATATTCCTGATTGACCATATACTATTGCGCCAATTTCCGAATATCTATAACCAAGTTATTTTGGAATAAGCCCTATGATACACCACTCATAATAATTTTATTCTCAAGAAATATATTAATGAGAAGATATGACGCGCTTCGATGTTCTTGCAGAAGCATATTATTTCGCAACCGCGAAAATCAAGGGGAACACGAAAGTTATTTTGGTAACTTCATTTAGTTATGAAAGTAACCACTATATCGGATAAAAGTGCGTTTTTGACCAAAAAACGAATTGGCACGCAATTGGATTATATTTTGCTAAAAACAATACTCGTTAAATTATCTTTGAAAGGTACTCTTATGTTAGACAAAATAAAAACCAAAATCTCGGCCGATCTTTTTGAAGTTTTCAAAAAAGAAGGCATTGAACTTACTTCTTCTCAACAGACTAAATTAATCGAACAGATTGAGAAAATCTCAACTTATCAGCCTAAGGTTGGATTGTTCGGTAAAACCGGAGTGGGCAAGTCGAGTCTGGTAAACGCCTTGTTCGGCGAACAGTTATGCGAAGTTTCCGATATTGCTGCCTGCACGAGAGAACCGAAGGAAGTATTATTGCAAATAGGGAAGTCCAAAGGGATAACTCTATTAGATGTCCCCGGGCTGGGAGAAAATTCAACAAGGGACTCTGAGTACTCCGAACTTTATTCAAAATTATTACCGGAACTGGATTTAGTTTTGTGGGTTTTGAAAGCGGACGATCGCGCGTTTACGGTCGATCAGAAATTTTATCTTGATAATGTCAAACCGCACTTGAAGGAAGGTAAACCGTTTTTCTTCGTGATAAATCAGGCTGATAAAATCGAACCATTTCGTGAGTGGGACGAAGTGAAGAAATTGCCAGGGAGCAAGCAATCCGCAAATCTACGTGAAAAGACGGCAATAGTTGCCGAATATTTCAACGCGCAGGCTTCAAGTATTATATGCGTCTCGGCATCAGAGAAATACAACCTTCCAAAATTGGTGGAAGAAATTATTTTCGCGTTGCCGCCCGAAAAGCTGGTAACCTTTGCGGCGAAAGTGAAAAAGGAAAACATTTCCACCGTCGCGGCGCGCCACATAGAAAAAGCCACTGCCCAATATGTCACCACGGGAGCCGGTATCGGAGCAGCCATTGGCGGACTAATCGGAGGACCCATCGGTGCCGCGGTATTGGGTGCGGTCGGTGCTTTTGGCGGATGGGTGGCAAGCAAATGTTTTATTTCTTCGGCTACGATGCTAACTCTTGGGAAAAGCGACACGTGCGAGGAACTGCAATTGTTGCGCACTTACAGAGATAATATTTTGAGGAAAGAAAGAGGAGGTGAAAGATTGATTCGCGAGTATTATTCCGTTGCTCCGCAAATGGTCGATGCGATAGAGAAACGTAAAGATTCCAACAAACTATACGAGGATATATGGAATAATCACTTACGCAACATAGTCCAAGAAATAAGGAGAGGACACTACGCAAAGGCGAAAAAATCATATATCTCAATGGTAAAATCACTTAGGGAGAAATTATAAAATGGTAAACGACCTTACCGTAACAAACGTTTATCGGGCGACTCTGGGCGAGCTATCGCGGAGGTACCCCGTTTTGGAAAAATTAACCTCGTATGAGGATATGGAACTCGAGCACAGACTTTGGGAACGCGATACGTTTCAATCTTACGACATTCAGTGCGTATTTATCGGGAAGACCGGCTATGGAAAATCCAGCGCGCTAAATTCGATTATCGGGAAAGGTGTATTTGCCACTTCGTCCATCGCGTCAACGACCAAACAGGCGCAAGCTGCAGACTTCTCTATCGACCTTAAAAAGAATCATTACTTTTCTATTGCCGATTTACCCGGGATTGGAGAAAGCCTCGGTAATGATAAGAAGTATATGAAACTGTATAGCGAGATATTGAAGAAATCGGATTGCGTAGTTTATATGCTTCGCGCGGATCAAAGAGATTACAGCATCGATTTGGCTTCGATAGAATCTCTAAGCATCAATCGGAGCAAAATGATTATCGGACTCAATTTTTGCGATAAAATCGAACCGATAAATCGTATGCTTCCTTTCAAGCCAAGCGGGCAGCAGCACCGTAATTTAGATTTGAAAAAGGATATTATCGCGGCCCTGTTTAAAATGTCTAAAAGCAACATTATCGAAATTAGCGCGTCCGATAATTGGCGTATCGACAGCCTGATAGAGAAAATTTACAATGTCTCCATTTTGGATACAAATGTTATTAACGATGAATGACACATCGTAATCGTCAAAAAACACGGCGTAAAAAGTTTATAATCGAAATCAATCAAAATCATAAAAACAGAAAGATATCAAAATGGAAAATCTTAATAGCAGAAACTTCTTCGAACAATTGGAAAAATTCGGGACAAAATTAAATCAAAGTCAAAAGGAACGTATCTTGGCAAATATCCAAGAAATTAAGACTTATATTCCGAAAGTGGGATTGTTCGGAAAAACAGGAGCCGGCAAATCAAGTTTGGCAAACGCGCTTTTTGGCGAGAAACTATGCGAAATATCCGATATTGAAGCTTGCACAAGGAATCCGCAGGAGGTGATACTTGGATTGGGAGAGAACGGCCGCATCACTTTATTGGATGTACCCGGAATCGGAGAAAGCAGAGAAAGAGACGAAGAATACGGCGCGCTATATCAAAGTATATTACCGGAACTCGATCTGGTATTATGGCTGTTAAAGGCGGACGAAAGAGCTTACGCCACCGATCAGGAGTTTTATCAAAACTTCGTGAAACCGCATATGGAAAAAGGCAAACCGGTGTTGTTTGTTCTTAACCAAGCGGATAAGATCGCGCCCGAAAAAGAATGGGACAACGACAACCATCTCCCAAGCATCAACCAGCAGAGGAACATAGAGAATAAAGTGTCGAGTGTCGCGGGTGTTTTTAACATCTCGACTTCAAAAATTATTCCCGTTTCAGCATCGGAACGATATAATTTGGTTGACCTGGTTGACAAAATTGTTTTCGCGCTTCCCGATAAACAAAAGGTTACCATTGTTAAATATATCGATAAAACCCTTATTAGCGAACGCGCAGCGGCGGACGTTAATAAATCAGCCGTAAAAGCTGTGTTCGGCGGTGTTATGACCGGTGCCGTAATCGGGTTTGAGATAGGCGGTCCAGTCGGTGCTGGGATTGGCGGGATTATAGGAGGTATTGTCGGATGGTTCAGCCGATAAGGCTGAACTTATTCTAAAGGGGATCAAATGGATTTAGATATTTTGCGACTGATCAGCCAACCTAACTGTTTGTGGATTAAATGGGTGCAAGAATTTAATCACTCAGGGTAAATTCCCCGCCGCTTGCGGCGAAATTATTATCTTTGTGCATGACAAAAAGCGAGTACATACATAAATCACATAATGTATCTGTTCTGCTATACCATTTTGTGCTACCCTCAAAATATAGGCGTGTGGTATTTAGCGTAGAAGTTGAAAAGACGTTAAAAGAAATCTGTATAGAGATAGCGAAACGATACGAAATAAATTTTTTAGAGATTGGATCTGATAAAAATCACGTTCATTTTCTAGTACAATCAGTTCCAATGTATAGTCCTACAAAAATAGTAACAATGATAAAAAGTATAACAGCCAGAGAAATATTCAAGCAGCATCCAGAGGTAAAGAAGCAACTGTGGGGAGGAGAATTCTGGAGTGATGGATATTTCGTGAATACAGTGAGTAAGTTCGGAGATGAAGAAACGATCACAAGATATGTGAGAGCGCAAGGAACAGAAAAGGAATATAAAGTATGGTACAAAGCAATACAATTAATGCTATTCTAAGGGCCTTCATAGATACCCCGTCCGCTTGCGGCGGGGTAGTTCATTAGGTGTACGCTTTGTGAGCATTATGTTTTTCCGCACGCACGCTATAAAATGAACTACCCCGCCGCAAGCGGACGGGGTATCCAACTAATTCCTTCGCTGCAAGAAGCGGGGAATTTACCCTTTAGAAGAGATTAAATCGAATACGGCATGAATCTATGGGTTAATATCCAATTATAGCTTAACCTGATGTCGGTTTGATATAAATCAATCGGACTCCGGAGAGTTCGAAGTTTTGAACATAAGAAAAGGCTCATTTTAGGATTTACTTTTGTGACTATTTGTTTGTATCCGTAACTTATCCAAGCAAGTTGAGTCCATCCAATAAACATCTTAACCTTTTCAGGGAATCCTATCAGTTGGGATTGATTTCGGTTTTATCTATACCAATCTTTTTTTCAGCAATGGTTAATAAATATTTCTCCATTCTACCTATTTTCTTACTTTTTGATATTTTTATATTAAACCTGATTTGCGAAGTCCAATGTTCCTTGTATTTAAAATATTCAGGTATATTTTTAGTATAATGGAAAAGTTTGTAAGGAAAACACTCATTCAAAAAAGCTTTATAAAAATATTCAACTCCAACATCATTATTATTAATAAATGCTTTTAACATACCTGTATAAGTGAAATTAGACAGAGATTTGATATTCTTGTTATTTATAAATACTTCATTTATAAAATCACTATACTCTTTAATAGCCAATTTTGAAAGTGCGTTCTCGTCTATTTTCATTTCATTACGCGTGAGACTATTTTGAAGTATTTTCCGTGATATAGCCGTAATAACTATGTAAAAAAAGAATTCTAAGTCAGTAATATCTATTTTCCCTTTAACCCTATTATGGGCAGTCCAGTTCCTAAGAATGCTTGCGAAAGAGATATAGAATGAATCATCATTATTAAATTCTCGTTGATTGACTTTATCAAACGGAGAAGATAATTCACGAATAAAATGCCCGAAAAGAACTTGGTCATGTAAGTTATCTTTATCCAGTGGAAGAATTAACTTTAATCGCTTGAAATATTCTCCAATATCGTATAGCCAGTTCCGGCAAGCATTCTCGGTATCATCAAGTTCGTCATTAAGCGTTTCATAGTTTAATATATTGTTTATATCATCTGTTTTATACTGTCCAATATTTTGTTCGGTAAATATTTTAAATCGATATTTATCTTGTAATAGTTTAGTATTTTCAAATACATTATCATCAGTTGCTTTATTAATATTTCTGATTATATCATCACATAAATTAATTACCATTCGCCTGAACTTCAGGTATGATTGTTTATCGGGAATAGGGTCTACTATTTTCATTATAGAGGCTAATGTGTCTTCTGTATCAGTAAAGATATCAATATCTGTATCTGGTGAAGGCACATCTTTGTGAGGCACTATTATAGACATAGGTGCAGGAATTTCGTAAGACTCAAATTTAGATTTAAATTGCTCGTAAATATCAGGATTTCCAGTATAAAACAATATAGAATCATTAGGGACCCCTTTTGTTGAAAGGAAATTATAAATGTGAAATCCCGCATTTTTTTTGAATTGAACATCATCTAATTTCTTTTCACTGATTGATGCTAACCATTTTTTCCAAGTCTTACTTATTTCGCCATATCCACTTTCTGAATCATTACTTGAACCTGCATCAGTTAAATCAATATCTAAAATAAAGAAATCATATAATTCTTTACAACTACGCAATGCTTTATCCAATTTATCAAAATTGCGAGGAACATAAAATTTATTACTATCTTTTGCAAAATATTCCACCCCGTTGTCATCATAGAGAATATCCTCTTGCTGTTTATGTAACACTCCTGTAATGCGGCTAAAATTATCATCTATCCATAAAATATTCATATAATCTCCTAAACAAATATGCTTTTCTTGTATAATAATTTAACTAAGAACTTATCTACAGTTTCCTCTATAATTAAATAATCTCCAGTATCATTTTCATTTAATCTTCTTAAATCACTGTTTATAAAACCAAGCCCGCTGGATAACTTCCTAGTTTCATTAGACCGCCTATCATTTGAAAATGTAATTTGCAAATATTCTTCGGATTCAATAACTCTTTCGTCAAATACTATAGACATCAAGTAATCTGAATTTGCTTCCCTATATTTAATGGCATTATGAAATAATTCTTGAAGATGATCGACCACCATGGTAAATAAATAGCCGTTATCTTTAAAAGTGATATTTCGCCATACATCTGCAATTTGAAGCTTGCACGGGATATAACTCTTATTCATCCAATCAAATACGTCTGGTTTTTTGCAGAAAAATATTTCATCAAGAAAAGACTTCCCTAAGAGTTCACGGGATTGATTGTGAGTCGCCATAAGTTGGTTGAGTAAATCTTCATCTCGATAATGAAAAATGGTATAGGCAAGGATTCTTTCAATCGCAAAGGATATAATCTGAGAAACATTTTTCCTCTGTTTTGTTTTATCTTTTTTTTCGTCAAGAATCTTTTTTATAAATATTTCGCCTTTTTCAAGTTTCAGTTGAACAAGGTTCCTCCTAAGCAAGATACTAGTCTCCATTGTATAGACACGGACCATAGCCGCATATATTTCATCTTTTTTAACATCCGTCATTTGCATCTTTTTTAGGACATCATATATGAAGCCTGGGTCTATAATATTTCCAATAGCATGCAAAAAATTACTTATTATGGATTCAGTGCTTTGCTTTTCCTTTTCAACTTCTTTCTCATAAATATTTAGTATTTCAATATCCTTTATAAGGTTATTTATTTGAGTATCATATTTCTCAAATTCCTCAAAACTAAAAATATATGGCGGAAATTCATATTCATCACTCTCATCATACAAATCATCGTACATAGAAGATGAAATATCTGGCTTATCAAAGCTTTTGTCTAAGTAGGAATAAATTTGATTATTTTTATCATAAAGAATTTCCAATTTTTTCAGTCTGTCTTTCCTCCCTCCATTTTTCTTGTATGTATTATTTATTTTTTCAATATCGGTCGGCAGACTGTCTCGTAATGATTTATATAAATTGAGTGCCATTAAATAGTTAAGAACCATAGAACCAGGGAAATCCTTATAAATATCTCCGATTTTGACGCAGTCTTGACTTCTTTCCTCATTCTTGTTTAATATTTCGATGATGCGGTCTATGTCTTCCTTAGACGAAACATTGCGTAATTTTGACTTTAGTTTTTGTAAACTATCTATAGTGATTGTGTCGTTATATATTCTTATAGTGTGCATAACATTCTATCATTCTTTTTAATTGAATATCAAATAATACCGTCATTAACTATGCCAAAAATGATTCTTATAAATTGAAGCTAAAAATAAATCCTAAATTCATTCGCAATGAATTAATGGTTATGTTCGTAACACTAATGGTTACGAACATAACAAAGTGAGTTACTACTGTTCGTTTGCTATATGTAATTCTTTATATACCACGCGTATAAGGAACTGTATTCTTGAAACAACTCCTTAATTTTTATTTTTATTTCGATGTCGCCTTTGTTTTTCTGTGCCAATTTTTTGACATAACAGCCTATCAACTTCAGACATATTATTCCCCGCCACCGACCTAGCTTTTTCTATAATTTGATCGTTGTATTCAGGGAGTGGTATCGAAAGAGGCAAAGAAGGAAGATATATATCTTCACTATCATCATTGATTGTATCAAAATTAAATATCTTTGGTAAATTTTTATATTTGATTATACCACCGGATTTAAATCTTCTTGCTATTTGCTCAATACATTTCTCTATAGATCGTATGTTCCCCGGCCAATTGTACTCTATTAATTTACGCATTAGTTCATCATCGAGTATAATAGGAGAAGAACTATTTTCCGTATTAGAGTATTTGCCAATAAAATGATTTATTAATATTGGAATGTCATCTTTTCGTTCCCTTAACGGCGGAAGACGAATTATCTCGTGAAAACGATCTTTTAAGTCTTGAGCAAAAACAGCGGGATCATCCACATCTTTATTTGTGGCGGCCAATATCTGAATATCAATCTTATTAGAATTCGTATTATCTCCTATCTTACGATATATTCCTTCTTCTATTACACTCAACAACATCAGTTGTCCTTCTAAAGGCAAATTTCCAATTTCATCCAAAAAAAGCATCTTGCCTTTATTCTGACTTAATGTACCTTCATACTCTTTATCCGCTCCGGTAAATGAACCTTTCGTATAGCCAAAAAGTTCGGATGTTAAAAGAGTTGGAGTGAAATGACTGCAATTCAGTTTAGCTAATTGCTCTTCGCCTTCTTTGTGGTATCTTTTCCAAATGGCTTTTGCGACAACCCCTTTTCCAGTTCCTCTTTCACCAACTATCAAGATATGGATTTTTTGGTCTATTCCTGTAATAATCTGTTCTTTGATTTCTCTTATAGAGTTAGACCTGCCCAACAACTCCGGTAATTCCGCATCCAACAGCTCGTCATTTAATCTTTTAGATAGTTCTTTATTGTTTCGTGAAAGAATAGTTAATTGTCTTTTCAGGGCAGAAAGAGCTTCGATTTTTGGAAAATCATCAATATTAAAATTTACAACCTGTGTAGTTCGACCATTTGGACGGACAAACTGTTTTTCAAATGATTGAATGAGTTTTGCATTTTTTATAATACCCGATTGAGATAACAGAATCCAACAGGCAGTCATTGTTGGGGTACCGGAAGTAATATTTACCAGTATTTCATCTTCTATAGCAATTTTCTTATCGGAATATAGTTTTGTGATAGAATCCAGCATATGAGGATAAACAAGATCATAGTCTATAGGATTAAATATTTTTACTTCTACCATTTCGCATTTAATCGAATGATTTAATTTACCAATTTCAGCAATATTCCGAGACGCTATCTCGGAGTAATTTGCCTTGCCAGTTTTGGGAGTCACCAAAATATAGGCAGCCGTAATTAAATCTTTATACTGCAACGCTATATTTAAGAGTGCTCCATAAGTTTGGTTTTCATCTGAAAAAGCATCGTGGTTCCCAATAAAAGAAATTAGAATCATATTACCTCAAAAACGGCTAACAATATAAAAAATCTATTCATTTTTCGCATCCGTCTTATTATTCGTTTTCAAATATTTTTCCTTCAAATATTCACCAACCTGTTCCAATTCAGGATAAACCTTGTCTTTTGAAACACCCATAAGCACTAAATCTTTCATAATATCTGATTTTTTGTTTTTATTAACTCTTATAATTTTTTTTACCCATTCTTCCGATACTTTTGAGGGCTCGGTTTTTTTCTTACCTATCCCAAATAAAAGGAATGCTCCATCCTGTCGAATGATTCGCCGATTTTTCATAAGCGGCTTGACACAAAGTATTTCAGAAAGATGTTCTAAAAGTATTTCAGGTTTAAAATAGGGTTTTTCGTCTTGTATCTCATGCAATAACCGCTTAATTCGTAAATTATCGTTAAAAGCATCAATGTCTTTTCTCTCCGAATTGGTCAGACTTGTTAAATCCATGCCGCTATTTGTATTGTACGGTCTTCTTGCAATATTTGAAATTACACTAACTGTGTCACTATCATAGTATTTGACATATTCATTCGGTATTTCAAAAACATAAACAAAGCCATCCTCACTTTGGTATTCCTTTTTAATCTTCTCTTTCTTCACAAGCAAAATACAATGCCATTAAGGCATTAGTAGTAAGGTCCAATAACCTGGTAGGTACCTTATAATGCTGCATCTTGACTAATTTTTCGAAAGTTGAATGCTCAGAAATAAACTCATCAGGGTTACTTAAAATCGCATCCCTGAATATCATATCCTCCGCTTTTATCCATTGAGGATATCGATAAATAGGAGGTTTCAGGTTTGTAATTAAACTGGTTACAGAAATGGGTTCTTTTTTTAGATATGAATTATTCTGTCCTCTGAAATATACCGAATAATCGTCATTTTCTGTCAGTATTTTTTTGAGCTCGGAAATAAAGTCATTGAGACTATTTATTGGGACTATCATATCCATTTTTAGTCCCTGCAAACTAAGTGATATATACCCAAAAAGAAAGTAACCCAATGTCTGAGGCGCAAATTCACTTCCAACTAATGCCTAATCAATCCGTAAACTTCTCCGAAATTTTGTTATGCAGCGCGTAGAGGCAAACTTGGCGGGCACCGTCCTCTGTGTAGCTGAATTTGCTCACGAGGTTTTTAATAAGGAACACCACTTCATCGCGGGTACGAGCGTCATATACTTCAAACTTGGCTGTACCGAATACTTTGATCGCGCTTTCAAACGCAGCGTACTTGATAAACGGGCGGATGATATTTTCGCGAAGGTTTTTCATATATAGTTCATACAGGTCTTTATACACAACTGTTTCGGCGATGTTATTGCCGCTTGCCTGCATTTCCTGAAGGCTGGAGATAAATTTCGCAGCGATTTCATCACGGTGCTTTTTTCGTTCAGATGGGTTTAAGCTTTTCCGAAACAGGTGCTGTTCAACAATATTGAAGAAATTATCAGAAACATCAATGTTCTCGGCGGTGTAAGGGCTGGTCAGACTTTCGCCTATGTCATAGTTCACTGCAAAAAGATAATTTTGGATATCCCTGCTTATCCGTTCCTCGTTTTCGTGGAAGAGCGATTCCTTTATCTGCTGAATAATATCATAATCATACAGCCTGACAATAGAATCAATGAATCCTTTCGGGACACGGTCGCTATATAGTTTATTTTTATTGAAAAATTCTTTAACGTCATCCATTGTTATAAGAACTTTGGATTTATTTTCCTCGATCTCTGCATATTTTTTCTTAGCAGTGTTATAAAACTCATCAAATATTGCCACAGATTCCCTGCCGGAAAAGCCGGAACGTCCCTCGGTTTCCGATTCGGAAATAAATTTGCGACGGACTGTTTTTGTGATGCTGTTATAATCTTCCTGCGAAAGCCAGCGCGGTATTTTATTATTGTAGATACTCAATTTTAGAAGCAATAAATTATCATCGCAATATTTCTTGTATTTCCCCGGATCGGGAATCCAGCTCTTCAGTGCATCTGAAGTAAGCTGCAGCCTTGAACTGATGATAATTTTCGCGAAGTTATCTAACACGGTGGGAAGAAACCTGTTCCGTATCTGCTTGCCGAAAGAATGAAAATATATTTTCACTTCTTCGTGATAATTCAGGTTATAATTTACATTGATTTCCTTTATGCGGTCCTTGAAAGACTCGTGCATCTTTATCTTTTCTTTGTCCTCAGGGTTCATCACCGCGATGAACATCGAATTTACATTCTCCTCAATGTCTTCAATCTTATGCACTCCCTCGCTGATAATGCCGTGCAGGTCAAGGAACCGCTTTTCATTATATCCCTTAACATCCATTATGGCAAATACACCGTTATTGGTTTTTGCAAACCGCGAGAAGATATATTTAACCATATTACTATCCCTGAAATGGATATCCAATTCGTGCTGAATCGCTTCATTTGTTGAAACAAATTTTTCCGGTTCTCTATCCCCCGGGTTGAAGATGCTGATGCCGTTTCCAAATCTCCGGTTAAAATAATACCGCCGTGCATAAATTGCTTTATATACCGCCGATGGAGAGTCTAAACGTTCTTGGAGAGTCTGAAAAAAAGACTGGCAGATAGCACACGGGTCATCCTTGAAAATCCATTCATATTCCTTTTTGTTGAATATCTTTATTTTCATTTCGCCGGAGAGCAAATTTTCCAGAATTTCCCTGCGGTTTTCTCTCGGAATTAACAAAATAGGATGGTCGTGATTCGGACACGGAACATTCAATACCTGCCTATGCCCTTTAGTCGGATTTTTTTTGTTCGTTTTATAATAATCATCTAACGCGGCTTTCACTACATCAGAAAGTACAGGAGAAAGCATACGCTCGTCAAACTGCCAGAATGTCTCGTACATAATACCTTCCGGCAAATGCGTAAACTCCTGAAGCCGCCATAAAAGGTTATTCAGAAATGTACTTTTCCCGCTCCCTTGAGGTCCGATAAAAACATACATTTTATTTTGCTGCGAACCGGATTTAAATGCTTCCGCCAGATGCAACAGGCGGTTAGCTAACGGTAAATCGGCAAAGAACGGCGTATCGGTATCATTTACAAGCAGCCTGTCACAGTTAATGGTTTTGTAATTTATATTTTCAGGGTCGCCGCGGTATTCGTCATCCTCCGTTATATAGTGATAAATCATATCGCTAAACAGTTGAAACACGTTACGGAAAATAAGATTTGGGCTTTCAACAGCTTTTTTTAAGAAATCCTCGAACGGAATGACCATTCGTTCTTCTTTCTTGCCGATGCGGTTATCAAGCAGAGTAAATATATTATCAACGTTGATCTTTTTATTCGCGGCCATAGAATACTGCTGTCATATTTTTCGTTTAGTAATCTTTTTATATTTCGAGGTGTATAACACTTTAGCGTAAACCGGCTTGACCTGTTCCTTAACATCCTTTTGTGCCGCTCCCGATTTCTGTCCCTGCTTTTTCATTTCATCCAAGTCGAGTTCAATGGTTTCCAATTCCACGGTATTGCCCCACAAAAATTCAATTCCAATAAGTGTATTGGAGATGTATTCCCTGTATAATTCTTTCCCCTCAAAACTATGTTCAAGATGAAGCACGTTTTCCCCTGTTACAGAGAATTGAATCTTAGGCGGGTGATACAGGCTGTCAATAATCATACTTTTATAGTCTTCGGCTTTACGGCTTTTCACAAAATACTCGATAGTGTTTCTCTGCTGATTTACCTGCTGCCCGACTACCATCAACTTGTGCTTATCCACGAAATCCTGAGTAATAAACCTGTTGAGGAACGTGAAGTCACAGAAGTTCTCCCTTACAGAGAAAATAAAATCTTTGCCTTTTCCTGTCGGTTTGGCGAATTCTTTACGTGACTTCATATCATCAATCCGGTTATATTCGAACGATATTTTACCTTGCTCTGCCATTTCCTCAATGAACATAAACAACCTCCATCCGATAGCGTAGGGATTCAATCCAACACGGCTGACTGAAGTAACTTTAGCGTTTATGCGAGCGAATGCCACCTCGTGCCCCTTAATACGGTCATCCTGCATAAACAATTTCTCGTGCCAATAACTCGCCCAGCCTTCATTCATAGTTTTTGTTCTAATTTGCGGAGAGAAATATAAGGATGTGTCGCGAACAATTTCTATCACGGTTTTCATCCAGGAATTTTCGGCGGTATTAATCATTTTGCTCTCGTCCATTATAAACTGCAGCAAATCTCTTTTCGAGGAAACAGTATGTTCAGCGGTATATTTATTAAAGTATTCTTCAAACTCGGGGTTTGTCAATAAAATTTTATTGAAGAACAAATCCTCCTTGATTTTCTCGTCCTTCTCGGCAATAGCATCATAGCGTTCTACCTCTTCCAAGAACATTTTCATACCGGCGGATTTCACGCTCTGGAGGAAAATATTAAAGTAATACGCAACTCTGGGCGGAAGATTAAGCGCGTCAAAATTTCCTCCCTCCGACAAAGAGTCAAAATATCCGCAAAGATTATCGATTCCGCGGGCGAATTCTATTATATAATCAACTTTCCTTCCTTTTTGAGAATAAAGGCGTGCCATCATACGTTTTTCGGTCAACGCTTTCTGCTTGAAATCATAGTCCCAAGTCTTTTCAAAAAAACGATTGTTTTGAAAAAAATCTATGTGTCCTAACACGTGATAAAAAATCATCACGTTCAGCCAGTCCGGATTGTTATCGTTATAGAATGAAATTGCCGGACGTGTATTGATTACTGTTTCATAAGGGTTATTTGGGAAGTATTCATACTCCCCCTTCCCGTGCAAAACCTGTATATCCTGCAGCCAGTAATCATATAATGTAGGAATCATATTTTTAGGTGATAATTCCAGCATATCCGTGTTGGTTACTATGTATTCAAGTGTTTCTTTGTCAAACCGCAAACCAGCGTCAAGTGCCCGCTCTTTGCAGCCTTCCATTATACTTTTGATGTGTTGACTGACTAATTCCATAGTATTTCAGGATATGAGAATTTTAATACTTTTAATGATTCGCTCTTCATCTGCTTCATCCGCCCTGAATGAATCCAGATGAAAGACATCCGGTGCGGTTTCTAATAGTTTAGACTTTCTCAAATAATTTTCGACAACTGTTTTATTTTTTGAATTGTATGAATTTTCCGCGATAGTAATTCCTATACGGCTGGCAAAGGACTTCATTTTTACCAGCTCATTTATGGCGGCAGTGCCGGAAGAATCAAAGTCATCGCCATCCGTACCGTGGAATATATAAACATTGTAATTCCTCGCGATATTCTCGTCTTCAATAATTTTATTGATTAGCGCGTAAGCGCAGGCAACATCAGTGCCCCCTGCAACCGCTTTATTGTAATACGTGTAAAAGTCGGGTACTTCAATCGCTTCGGTATCGTGCAAGATAAACCTGCTTTTAATTTGCCGGTTATATTGGAATACTAACCAGCTGTTGATATAGACGTGCTGGGATACAATCGCTTCGGTAGGTTTGCCCATCATAGAACCTGAATAATCGCGGACAAAAAACACGACAGCCTGTGATTCATAATCACGTTCGCGTGAAAGAATCCGGTAAATCCTGTCTCCGGGCGTGATAATCATTTTTGTCGAATCAATTTCAGCCTTCCCTGTGATATTTCCGAGCGCGAGGTTTGATTTAACAACCCGTTTTAAAGTGGCTTTTTTATCAATGATTTGCCCGTGTCCCCTGTTCTTATCGGACATATCATAAGTATATTTGGTCAGTGAAGTTTTCTTCCCCTTTTCTTTTATATTCGGAAGCTCGAACTGTTCTGTCAAAACCCTGCCTACTTCATAAGCATCCGCACCCATTCCGTGATCTCCCGCGCCGCCTTTTCCGGCACCCTCGCCTTCTCCTTCATCATCTGGTCGGAGCTGACGTTCACCAATAACTTCACCCTCATCACCTTCACCGCTGCCGCCGGTGGATTTTCCCTCTCCGACATCTTGTTCGCGCATCCAATGATAAAACTTCTCTTCAGTTGCCGATGGTATGATTATCGTTTTATCAGTGCCGTTTTTAGCCGGCTTTATCAGTTTTCCTAATTTTATCTTTCGTGGAAATCCGTCTTTTTCACGTAGTTTATCCTTTTCGAGCAGGCGGTCAAGGTCAAATATTCTGCTGGTAGCTGAGCCAAAAGGAGATAGTCCCGTGATTACATTAATATCTTGGTAATCGTAAAAGCTCAAAAACGGTCTTAATATACACCTCTTTTGTGCTTCCATAATATCAGAATCGTTCATTATGGACGATTCTTTATCATCGGTCGTTGAGCTAAGCTGAAACGAGCTACCTTCCGGTTTGCCTATATTATCTTGCATATTCGGCTTCATCATTCATACTTCAAAATTCATCATTATTATGATTGATGATCCTGCGTACAGAAGAACTCTATTGTTTTTTCAGCACAAGTTTTGCAATATCCTAACTTATTGGTCATCGCGTTAACGATACGGTTATAAAGCTTTTCGTTGTCTTCATTGGTACGGTTTGCCAAAGCTCCGACTAAACCTCCTGCCGATGCAATATCGGAATTGAGCCTTGTATCTGTTACGGCTTTAACCAAATCGACATTATCCATAAAATCATAATTCTTATCTGTCTGCAATTTTTGGGCGTATATCTTGCGCACTTGGCTGCGGAAAGATTCTTTTTGCTCAGAGGTTTTCATTTCAAGTTCATTCTCAACCGCGTTCACAAATCGTTCATCTATCTTTATCGGCATTGTTTTGCCGGTTTGCGGGTCCTTATAAGTAATAATCTTATCGCTGCCTAGATCAGAACGCCCCATCCCTACAATCATATTCACGTACATCATCACGTCTTTTGTAATTGCCGCGGGTTCATCCATAAACGCGTTAAACATCTCCGTTCTGATACGTTTCCTATATAATCCCTTGGCTATTTTCATATCTTCAAAATACTTTGCCCGCTCGGTATTGTCCTGAACATAATCAAGAATAATGTCTTCACCTGCTTTGAACACATCAAGCGCGAACATACACTGCCCCTCGTTAGTTTCAGGGAAACCGCGCAGGATATTATTAATACGCGCGAGATCACGCTGCCCGAGCCCTTTTTGCCCAAACCGTTTCGTGGTATCAGACTCGTGTTCAAGCTCCTCTACAATTTCAGCGAGAGCTTTCATACTCTTTTCGCCCGCAACTTCGCCGGCGGCAAGTTTCATCATCTCTATGGGGGTAAGTTTATCATCAAACCGCGGAAGCCTTGTAAGCGTGATGAATATCGACATTACATACATAAGATTCGGGTCTAAATGCAGTTTCTCACCGGTAAAGGTGGTCTTCACGCCTTCACCAAGCGCATAGCGGGTAAGCTGCTCCTGCAGTTTGTAGTTGGTATTATGCGAAACATAGCAAAAGCGGCATCTATCAAGTATTGGCTTTTCTTCACCATTCATACGGTAATTCTGCACATCCGTATTATTGCTGGTTGCTATTATAAAAGTATCTATGGGCCATTTAAAGGCATCGATTTCAATCACGCGATTCTGAATGACACCTAAGTATATTTTCATCAAATCGGTTTTATTTTTAAATATTTCATCGGCGAAGTGAATACCGCCTCCGCCAACCCTGGCAAGCGCGCCGCGCCGCAAATCAAATCGGAAAGGATTATTGGTATTGGTGATATGCAGCAGGCGTTGAATGCTCTCCTCGCCAACCAAATCAACACCGGAACTTGTTAGTTTATCTTTTGCAGGATACTTCCCCGTTATAGTTCCCAGCGTGGAACTTATCGGTACCCTGACCACTTCAATACACTTTAGAATTTCATTGATATCACCATCGCAGTATTCTCTGATATCATTAAGTATATATTCAGAATCAGCACCAAGTGAACGGTAGTTATTATAGAATTTTTCTAACTGAACTTCAGAAAATCCGTATTTAAGAAATTCTTCTTTGCTTTTTTCAATGTCCTCGTGAAGATTCATAGCAAGTACAACAGGGTCTTCATAAGTCTGCGATTCAATTTCGCGAATGTTTCCGTATCCTTCAGCCGATGCAGGTATTTTAAACCTGAAAGTATATTTATTATTCTCCGGCAGGCTGACAAAATCCCGATACATAGCGGAAAGATAATCAACAAAAAAAGTTTTACCGTTGCCGGGTTCCCCGACAAGCACGAAAGCCATCTCTTTACTTTCCCCGTTTTCAGCGGCATCCTTAATGAAAGCAACAAAATTGTTGATTACATCATATAACCCGATAATATGTTTCTTTCCTGTGCGGAACCGCATAAAATCATAGGTGTTTTTCCCGTTGACAATTATGGGCTTAATACCGGCAGGGTTATCGAAAATCATACGCGCGATTGATTCGAACGCGTTTTCAAAATGATGCTGCCCTGTTTTCAATTCATTCAAGTAAACCGCGAGCGTCTTACCATCCTTTTGCATAAACAAACTCCATAAGGATATTTAATATTTATCTAATTTCTAATTGCTAAATCATAACCAAGACAGAAAAACCGCCATACCTAAATATTGCTGTTAACTGAATATCAAATAATAGCGATTAGTCACGTTAAAAACAATATGATAATTAATTTTTGAAGTTTGCAATAATATTTTTCTTTTTCAGCACGTTTTGCCATTTTACAACTTTAATATCCATAACCAATAAATAATGCGACTAATCATCCGGTCTAACTGTTTATAAATTAAATAGTTACACACATTCGAAATTATTAAAAAATATAGTGTTTTATTTTTTATTTGCCTTTGATGTAACTACTCAGCCTGTTGTAGAATTTGTCCCAACGG
>CAIYTF010000197.1 GCA_903929035.1 uncultured Ignavibacteriales bacterium | reverse complement strand
GGGGGCAAATTTATGCCGCGTAGTTAGTTCGCCCCCTTTCGGGGACGTTATTAGTTTGGGCTTACTTTTCCGTGAGTTAGCACTCACGGTTATTCAAATTTAGTCCCGTTGGGACAAATTCAAGAACAGGCTGAGTAGTTACAAATAATTTTGAGCCTATTAACATAATCCGTATAGCCCTTAATTCAGATGATTTTCTTTCATCCTTTTATGAAGCAGTATAAATTGTTTAATTTGGGATATGGAAAAAGCAAAAAAAGTTTTAAAGGATATATTCGGATATGATTTTTTCCGCCCGCTGCAGGAAAGTATAATTAAAAGTGTTTTAGAAAAAAAAGATGCTCTTGTTATTATGCCGACAGGCGGCGGGAAGTCTCTCTGTTATCAGATTCCGGCCCTGCTCTTCGAAGGTCTCACGGTTGTTATTTCACCCTTGATTTCGCTGATGAAAGATCAGACAGGGCAATTGCAGGAAAACGGCGTTGGCGTTGCTATGCTGAATAGTTCGCTCCGTCTTGAGGATTATAACCGCGGCTATCAGGCAGTAAAGGAAAATAAAGTAAAACTGCTGTATCTTGCCCCCGAATCATTGGCTAAAACCGAAATATTAAATTTACTGAATACTGTTCGTCTTGACTGCATCACGGTGGATGAGGCGCATTGTATTTCAGAATGGGGACACGATTTTAGACCCGATTACCGTCAGCTGGGGGACTTGCGTAAGAAATTCCCCGCTGCAGTATGTATCGGTTTAACCGCCACCGCGACACCTCGCGTGCAGAATGATATTGTTATTAACCTGTGTATGAAAAATGAACAGAGATTTGTTGCAGGTTTCAATCGCGAAAATCTTTTTCTGAGGGTAGTTCCCAAATCTGATCCATACAGGCAAATATTGGACTTTCTACTTAACCATAAAGATGAACCCGGCATAATCTATTGTTTTTCACGCAAACAGGTTGATACTTTATATGAAGATTTATCTGATGCCGGCATTTCGTGCAAGCCCTACCACGCTGGTTTAACTCCCGATGTCCGTATGAATAATCAGGATATGTTTACCCGTGATGAAGTGCAGGTGATTATTGCTACAATAGCGTTTGGGATGGGTATCAATAAATCAAACGTGCGTTTCGTGGCGCATTACGATCTGCCAAAAAACTTGGAATCGTATTATCAGGAAATAGGGCGCGCGGGACGTGACGGCTCTCCGGCAGAGTGCCTGTTACTTTATAGTTATGCCGACGTGAACAAAATCAATTACTTTATCGAGCAGAAAAACCCGAAAGAGAAAGCAGCAGCGAAGCAGCAGCTTGACGCGATGATACGCTATTCGGAATCGGACAAGTGCAGGCGCATTCCGCTTATAACTCATTTCGGCGAGAACTGGACAGAGGAGGAATGCGGGAATTGCGATAATTGCACCGCCGACTTTGATAAGCAGGTTGATATTACAATTGAGGCGCAAAAATTTCTCTCCGCGGTTAAACGCACTAATGAAACGTATGGCGTTAATTATATTGTTGATGTGCTTACAGGCTCAAAAGCCGCGAAAATATTGGAAACAGGGCATAACAACTTGAGTGTATATGGTGTCGGCGGCGAACATTCAAAAAAGCAGTGGATGTTTTTAGCGCAGCAATTTATTCGGAAAGGACTATTGCTACGCGGGGAAGAGTTTGGCGGTTTGAGCGTGACTCAAAAAGGAATGAATGTTTTAAAAAAAGGCGAAAAGCTATTAGGCTTTTTCGAAGAAAAAGCTGTTGCAGTTCCTCTCGCGGCGGGCGGTGTTGTAAGTTCCAACGCTCCTTTATTCGAACTGCTCAGGCGCAAGCGGAAGGAAATCGCGGAAGAACTTCATATTCCTCCTTTCTATATTTTCTCGGACCGCACTTTACTTATGATGAGTGAAAAATTACCCAAAAACCTGATTGAAATTGGCAATATTAGCGGTGTTGGCGAGGCAAAAAAGAAACAGTACGGCGCGCGGTTTCTGGCGATTATCACTAAATATTGCAAAGAAACCGCCATCGGCACTCCATCGCGTCCGGTCAAACAGCCGGTAAAAGGTCTAAAGTGCGATACTGTCGCGGAAATGTATAAAAAAGGGATTAGCATTATGCAAATGGCGGAAGACCTTGACGTGAAAGAGCAGACAGTAGTGAAACATCTGCAAACATATATTGAAGCAGGAAATAAACTTGACACGAAATTATTATTGGAAGCGGTGAAAACATCTCAGGAGAACAGGGAAAAGGTTTTTAAATTTTATAAAGAAGAATCAACAGCGAGGCTTGCCCCTGTTTTTCAAATGTTTAACGGCACAATAAGCTATGAAGACCTGCATATATTGAGGGTGGTTTTTTTAATTGTTAATGGTTGTAAAGAAATATCCTACAACTTCTAAATCTAACCTTCGCGGTTTTAGG
>CAIYTF010000196.1 GCA_903929035.1 uncultured Ignavibacteriales bacterium | reverse complement strand
TTATTCGCAGCAGAAAATAGCCATAAAGCATTATATATCAATACGATAGGACTTTTCGTGGGGACACTATATAGCCCAAAAGGAAACCCCTCGCCCGAAAGAGAGGGCAGGGTGAGGTTAATATTCAAAACATACTCGTTTTTTTACCTAAACAGTTACTGATTTGATTAACTTTCATTAATCAACTATCCACAAAATTCTACACTGTCTATTATATTAGTCCTGAGTTTTCTATTATAACGTAAATTCACGTATTTTTGAAACAAATTTACGGCACAACTCTTGACTTATATAAGCAAGAACATTAACAAGAATTGGAGTCTAAAATGAAATCGCTAATTAATTTTTTTGCAGTACTATTTTTATTGCTGCTCTTCACGGAATCTAAAGCTGCCCCCGCGGGACAAAATCCCAACGTGTCGTTTTCGTTCTTCTATGATAGGTTGTATTCACTCGGTCAATGGATTGAACTTGATGACGAGCTGGTCGTTTGGAGACCTTCCGGTGTTTCAAGCAGTTGGTCGCCTTATTCTAACGGAAATTGGATATGGACACGCTACGGATGGTATTGGGATTCTTACGAATCTTACGGAGATATAGTCTATCATTACGGCAGATGGTTCAACGATGAATATTACGGGTGGATTTGGGTTCCGGATTACGATTGGGCACCTGCCTGGGTGCAATGGAGATACGATGATGATTATATTGGATGGACTCCGCTGCCGCCTTATGCAAAGTTTGGCGTGCTCGCGGGCATTACTTTTACTAACACTTATTCAATACATTACAGCCACTGGAATTTTGTCCCGTTTCGCAGATTTTGTGATCCTTATGTCGCGCATTACTTCGTACGTGAACGTGTTAAATACAGAGTATTCGATCGTACACGCGAACACGTGAATTTCAGGTATGAAGATAATGTCGCGGCAAATCGCGGCTTGGACAGAGAGATTATTGAACAACGCTCACGGACAACTGTAACACAGCGCGATGTTATTTTCCGTGATGCAGCAACTATGAAAGACCGCGGTTCACGCTCTATCGGAAACACGATCGAGATTGGTGTTCCGAAAAATGAAACACGCGTTCGCGGCACAAGTGAACTAAATATTAAACGCGGTGAAAGAAGTTCTACTCTCAATGCTTCAAAAGTTGAAATTGGAGAAAGAAACAGAATTCAAATTGAGAAAACGGATAACAGGAAAACAGGTAATGCCGGTACCGGAACAGACACCCGATTCAAAGGGCAAACCCAGACTAACGAGAGAGACAACGAACGCGTCATAAAAAATCCGTCACAGCCTGTACGAATTGAAAAAGTGGAACGGAAAGCGGAAAAACCAGCGATAGAACAGCGCGTGAAAGCACAGGCAGCTCCTCCTGCACGTCAAGAACAGCGTCAGGAAAGAGCTGCAAGACCTGCAGCCCGCGGCGCGGAGAAAGCTGCTCCTTCACCTGAACGCGAAAGAAAATCAGATAACGAGAGAACCAGATAGTTCATTTGTAAATTAATGTGAAACCCCGATAATCACGCGTATTATCGGGGTATTTTTTTGAACTGCCGATACTGAACCTGTAATTGAAAATAATGAATATTATATGTTCATCTTTTCCCATCCTTTCTCTTTTTGAGGGAATCTCTAACCTTTATCACGCGAAAGCGCAAAGACATCGAAGGAAATATGCTAGAAAAAGATAGGATATTTCTAAATGATGACTTAGTTTTGTTACACCAAAATATTATGGAGAAATGTATGCCTGAATTTCAAATACTTGGAATACCGAAATGCAGCGATACACGCAAGGCACAGAGGTTTTTTCAAGACCGTAAAATTAAATTTCATTTCCGTGATTTGAATGAAAAGGGAGTTTCGCGCGGTGAATATGAATCAATTTCCTCGAAAATTCCTGTCGGGGAACTTATTGATAGAACAGGGAAACGATTTAAGGAAAAGCAATTAGAGTATATGGTTTTTACCATCGAGGATGAATTATTAAATGATGCATTGCTTTTCCGAACCCCAATCGTGAGATACGGAAAAGAGGCAACCGTTGGCTACCAGCCTGATATTTGGAAAAAGTGGATCGCTGAAAATATATGAATCGCGAGGAACAACTATTACGGATTTTGCCACATTTCGTGTTTGGTGTGTGAATACATTCCTGTGCAATTTTAGGCTTGTATCAAATCTAAAAAGTGTAACAAAACGATACATCCATTTGAGTGTAATATCGAAAAATAGTCGATATTCTTGCAAAAAACCAATAAATTTAGTTTGGCACGGAGATTGTTAATCTTATTACAGATAAATTAAAAATTAGATTAACATTAAAATTAGATACGAAAATGGAACTTTTACCAATTATTGAACAAGCACTGAAATTTTTTATAATATTTTCAGTTGTAACACTGACCATTTCTTATGTTTTGTATAAGATGAAGCAGAATGAAAAACAAAAGAATTCGGAAACTCAATATGCTCCGCTTCAGACTCCGGCTGCACAAATTGTACATCCGCTTGTTCAAGAGGTTCCTTATCAGGAACAATCATTCCAGATTGACCAGCGGAAAATGCAGCTCCAAGAAGTTGAACGCGTGCAGGCAATAAAGTCCCGCGATAGATTTCAAGTTGTAAATGTTCAACAGTCCGATTTGCGGGTTGCTGCCGCGGTGATGCCTTCTAATCAACCATTTTATCATCCAAGAGCATCTGAAAACAGGAAACAAATTATTGGCAGAAAATCATTCAACTTGTTTGATAACTACTCAAACGGCGGTGAAAAACTTGATAAATTAAATCTTTCAGTTAATGTATAAATAACAGATTTCTTATTTTTTCTTCATACCAGCCGACAACAAGTTCACAAAATCAACTTGTTGTCGGTTTCGAATAATTTAGGCAAAGAAGCAATTTTACGTGGACAAAAACTTGTTAACTTTCTCAAAATTCCTCATCTGAATTTTTTATAACGATTAAATGAATTTTTTGCATTTATCGTAATATTATTTTTGGTAAGGTTATAAGCAGTTACGATTATTTGTAACTACTCAGCCTGTTCTTGAATTTGTCCCAAAGGGACTGAATTTGAATAACCGTGAGTGCTAACTCACGGAAAAGTAAGCCCAAACTAATAACGTCCCCGAAAGGGGGCGAACTAACTACGCGGGGTGAATTTGCCCCCTTTGGGGACATAGATGCTTTTTATCATTCTCCCGTGAGTTGTCACTCACGGTTATTCAAATTTAGTCCCTTTGGG
>CAIYTF010000195.1 GCA_903929035.1 uncultured Ignavibacteriales bacterium | reverse complement strand
CCTGGGATTTCTTACATTTTGGTGTGATATGGTAATGGAAACGGATATGCAGCCTTTTAAGAAGTTTGTGAGTACATTAAAGGCGCATTGGGCGAGTATAGTCAATTACATCGATTCTCGGATTAACAGCGGTATTATGGAAGATATCAATAACAAAATTCAACTTGCCAAACGAAGGGCAAGAGGCTATCGTAATATGACTAACTTTATCAATATGATTTAATTCATTGCCGGTAAACTTCAATTTGATTACCCACACTATCCGTTATAGAACCTATTATTTGCAAGGCATATCGAGGCACGCTCAAATTAGAATGAATCGCTTATATATTTCTAATACATAGTCGGTAAGTTTTTCAATATCGAATAGTTGATGACCGCGGGTAATCGCGTTTTGAGCGAATGTTTTTTGGAGTTCGGGCGATGCAATAAGTGTTTGCAGCTTGGACTCAAGGTCAGAAGCGGATTGTTTTTGAAAGAGAAACCCTGTCACACCGTCCACGGTAATATCAAGAATCCCATCGGAGTTGGAGCATACCGCCGGTTTACCCATTGCCATTGCCTCAACTAAGGCAATACCGAAGGCTTCCGAATGTGATGGGAAAACGAAAATATCCATTGCAGAAAACATTCGATCAGTATCGCGATGAAAACCTGCATATATAATATTGTCGAGTTTTAATTCATTTGCAATAGATTTTATTTTCTGTTCATATTCCTGCTCGCCATAACTTGCCTCCCCTACAATCAGTCCGCGTACGTTTGGGTTTTCTTTTCGCAGTCCCGCGAGGGCGAGCAAAAATTCTTCGTGTCCTTTGCCCCAGCTAAAACGGCTTGTCATTCCAAGCACTATATCATTTTCCTTAATGCCAAGTTCTTTCCTTACTGCTTCACGGTCAATCAATTCAGGTCTGAATCTGGTCAAGTCAATACCGTTATGCAATAGAATAATTTGCTTTTCAGTGAGGGGACACGTATCTAACAAATTTCGTTTAATCACTTCACTAATGGCAAATGCAACAGTTACCGAGCTGTATATAAACTTGTGAAAAAAGTCTTTCTTGACAATATAGGAGCCAACTTGTTTAGTAAGAAAAAGCGGAATCTTTAGCCGTGTTAATTTTAATGCAGGTGTAAGAAGCCACAAATCTTTTGAAGCCTGCGAATGAATTAGGTCAAATTTTTCTTCGTGCAACAATGCATATAGTTTTGCTATTTCAATAGGGTGGAAATAAGACCTTGCAGTTGTTGTAATAACTTCAAGATTGGCTTGCTGTGCCTCTTTGTGAATGGAAGATTGTTCGTAACAAAGCAGCTTAACGTTAATTCCCCGCTTCAGTAAAAGTTTTACTGCAGTGATGGTAAACATTTCCATACCGCCCCAACTTCGGGAAAGACAAGAATATAAAAGCTTCATAAGTAATAGTTGTTAATGGTTAATTATCAATGGTTAATTATTAATGAGAATAACAACTTTAAATTATTGAATTAACCATTGATAATTAACCATTAACCATTAATTTTTCAGTATATTTTCGTGATTTTTGCATTGGTATAGTAATGCAGCAAAATCTCATCAAAATTATATCCGCGAGCAGCCATAACCGCCGCTCCAATCTGGCACAGTCCCGCTCCGTGTCCCCAGCCTGCTCCATTAAAAATAAATTCTTGAGGGATACCGTCCATTATATTCGATTTTTCAATATAAAACGCCGCGCTATACAAATGTGTTTTCGAGAGTATTTTTCTTATCTCCAATTCTTTTCCGACAATAAGGCTCCGGTTTGTCCCGACAATTTTGAGCCGAATTATTCTGCCTGAATTACCTCGTTCTATTGGTATCAGGTCAATGATATTGCCAAAGTCTATGCCTGATTTTTCTGCAATCAATTTGCTTAATTCTGTTTGGCTATAACTGACGGTCCATCGAAAAAAATCTTTAGTGTTCTGATCGTGCTCAGGCAGAATTTGTTCAATGACTTTTTTATCATTAGTGTTACAAAAAACATCAGGCGAATTGTGTACCCATTCAATCAGGTTAGCCTCAACTCGAAGGTCTAACTCCATTTCATCAGGTTCAAATTTATAATCAACCACCGATGACAAATATTTAAATGGGGTATCCTGCCAAATGTTTTCGAATGACTCGGAAATTCCGCCGCAACATTTAGAAAACCGTGCATCGCAAACAGTATCGTGATAGGTCAGCACCATTCCTGCCGTTTGATCTACAGCATCCGGAATTAGTTTGGAATGAATTTTTGCAATTCCCTGGTACCTTTGACAGTGGTCATCGGCACACACGTCAAAATGAGTATGATCTTCGCGGTCATACCATCTTATTATTTCAGATTCGTTAGCATAACCATTGTTTACTCCAATATGACGCACCCCGCGAGTTCGGGTATTTTCAATTTGCGAGAGAAGCCAGCTGCGCGAAATAACTGAATGAGCTTTCAGCAAATTAAAATTGCATTTGGGGTTCATCTCCGAGGAAATCACGCTTTTAAGATATTCTTCAAGATGAATAAGGTTAACCGCGTAAATTTTGTTTTCAGCTATGAAAAATTTCAGGCTGCCTCGAAAACTCTCTTTTTCTCTTTTTTCCCAGTGAAAATGTGAACCTATAACAACATCCTGCAAAGTAAAATATTCACTCACGCCATACGATGGTGTGAATATTATTTCATCAGCGGGGTCAAGCGGTTTATCTTTTACGACACAATAGAGTTTGCCTTGTTGTATCTCAACTTTGCAGATGCCATTGTATAAAGCTGTTTCGGAACCAATATGAAAATCTCCAAACAGCAAGAAAGTTATTTTTTCGGAAATTTTTATTCCGACACTAATAATGGGTTCAGTCATTGGTTATTCATTTATATTTCTACAATAAATATATGAAATAAAAAACCTAAATAATTGCATCCTTTTGATTATTGTTGCATCAAATTATTGAAACAATAGAAAAATACTGACCAAATCTTTTTATAAAAATATTACTAACCCGGGAAAGTTAAAAAAACTTGAGAAAAGTGCTTAACTTCCATTTCAAGGGAAATTCAAGTTTAAATTAACCGGAAAATAAATTAGGAGCTATATGCCGATATATGAATATCGCTGCGAAAAGTGCAGCAAGAAATTTGACATTTTACACAAGTCTTCTTTGTCAGAAGAAAAAATTATGTGTCCTGCCTGCGGATCACTTGAAAATAAAAAAGTGTTTTCAACATTTGCAGCAAAATCGTCATCGGGTGATGACCCTGGTTCGTGCGGTGATGGTTCGCCGGGTATGCAGGCATCAGGCGGCTGTCGCGGGGGCTCTTGCAGTCATAACTAAATGAAAAAATTCTTATCACAAAATATCCGATTAAACCTATTCATTATTACAGGAATCATTATAGTGTTTTCATTTTTGAAAGTATTTACTCAAAATAACGATGTAAATTCAATAGGTATAGAGGATTTCAAGAAAAAATTGAAAACAGATACATCACTTGTAGTACTGGATGTCCGTATGCTCTCAGAGTTAACCGGTGAATTAGGCAAAATCAGTAAAGCTGTTAATATACCTGTACAGGAACTGGAATCGCGGATTTCTGAATTGAATAAATATAAGAACAAAAATATTGCTGTTATTTGCCGCTCGGGTAACAGATCAAAACAAGGAACAAAAATATTGTTTAAAAACGGATTTAAGGCGGTAAATGTCTTGGGCGGAATGGCTGCATACCGCGACAGCGGGAATAAATAAATTCAAACTTCGGCTCAGTCCAATGACCGTGCTGAATGCGTTCACTAACCGGAGCCGAAGTTAACCTATTATTCAGAATACGAGCTATTTAGGATTCGTTCAGAAATAACATTATCATTTTCTCACGCGAAGACGCGAAGATCGCGAAAGTTTGATTTAGAAGATGTAAAAGTTATTTCTTAACTTGCTTTATGTTCACTCAAAAATGAGGATAAAATATTGTGGAATCGTGGGTTATCAATTTCATTTATGTATGCAAAATTTTTCAGCCACGTATATTCCGGGGTTGTTATATTCCCGTCACTCAGTGCCAGCTTAAACCCATCTACTAAAAATTTTTCAGCAACATCCTTGGAAGAAAATTTGAATGGGTCATCCTTAATATACTTGTTCGACATAAGCGTTTTCAACGTGTCTTCGTAAAAGTCCCTGCTAAACCCAAACTCCCTTGCAACACTTCTGATTATCTCCCGTTCGTTATCAACTAACCTATTATCTTTACGGGCAAGAATTAGTAAACCTTTTAAATAATTACTGCTGTCAAGAATCGATAACATATATATCCTTTGTGATATTTATATAAATTCAAATATATTAACGAGGAAATGTAACAATAATTTTGTCATCTCCAAATGAAATTAATCATATCGGAACAAATATTTTATTATTTGCCCGATTTGTGATAATTGAAAAAAGGAATGAACTTTCTAATATTATTTGGCTCAAGAGCTTTATATCTACGAAAATCGAATGGGCACAATAGCAACATAAAGCTATTCAAACAAACTCTGTTCTTCAGGGAAAGTTACATTCTTAGATACCCATTGAAGCTGTCTGATTTCCTCAACCTTTTTTCTCTTATTCTTTTTTATGTATATTTCTTTAGCTTTTTCATATTCCCCCAATTTAAATAATGTATCAGCTATTTTTAATTCGTTTTTACCGTACCTATTGTAATAAGCAAGTGCATTTTCATAATCGCCAATAAAGAATGAGGTATCGCCTGCTCTTAGCCAATAACCAAGCTCAACGAAAATAGAAATTGCCTTCCTGTATTCTTTTGCTCTTAAATAATAGTCTGCAGCTTCACTTTTATTGTTTAATTTCTCGCAGTATTCTGCAAATATCAGGAAATCCTTATTCTCATATAGTACCCTTTTGATGGTGTAATAATCCTCAATTTTCATCAAGTAATCATAAGCTTTTTCTTTTTGAGAAGAGCCTGTAAATAAAAGGTAGTTCTTCACATTCACTTCAAGATTTGAAAGCAGATGCTGCAAATTATCTTTCATATCCAGCATATCAAACGCGATAGCAGTGAACTCATCCCCTTTCCCTTGTGGCGTTGAAATTAATTTCCAGAGTTCCTCCCTGATAGAGATAAAAGCAGATTCGTGTAATATCTTAACCATCTTAATATACTTATATAAATCATTATAGAAGCGACTCTTTTTATAGTATTCATAGATAACCGGAATATAATTATTAGTTCTGTCCATTAAATTAAGTGATTCAGCCCATTGGAACATTTCTTCTTCGGATGCAGCATTCTTGAAATATATATCCATAAGAGAAATGAGCTTAGATTCCTTACGAGCAATTTGAGGCACTTCCGTGTTGGCCAGTATTTCAGGACCTGTTCCGAATAGAACCCTCGCGCACAATTCCGGTTTATTTACACTAATGCAGTAGTCCGCGATCGATTCGAGTCCGCTATAAAAAACACTCCTCTTCCACGCTTCAACTGCATTATCATATTCAAGCATTTGAACATAACACATTCCTGCATTAAAATAATTATTTGCAGCCAAGCTGCATTGCAAAGCGAGTTCGTATTTTCCTTTCGAAAAGAAACTTTGACCAACTTCGTGTACTGCTTTTTCACCCATTTTATACGCGACCTTTTTCGCGTTTTCAAAATCTTCTTCTCTGTTGTCCGTTGATTGAGTATAACAAACAAATGCTTTCTTATAATCTTTTCCTTTCGCGTAAGCATTACCTGCCAAAGACAATTTACCGATTTTCTCAAAATGATTTCCTGCTTCTGAATACTTCTTTAAGCGAAGACTTGTCAGCGCGATACCATTATCATCGCCTGCAACTTGATATGCAGCATAAGCCTCAAAATGCTGCCCTTTCTTGAAAAATTGGTTTGCATATTTTAATGTTTCCTCCGGTGAATAGTTCTTTTTTAGAAGTTTAATAGCACCTGCAGAATCTTTTGCCTTAGCGTAATACTTCAAGAGCATAGGAATATTGTTGCTCTTTTGATATAAATTCAAGAGTTTGGCAGTGTTCTTCAATTTTTTCAATAAGGATTCCGCTTTTGCAAAATCCGAAATCTTTTCGTAAAGGTCCGCCGCCTTTTCATATTTTTTAATTTTGGCATAAAGCGGTGCTGCCTTATCCAAATGCCCTCCTAATTCATAGTTAATTGCCGCGCTCTCAATTATTTTTAACCTGTGGAATAAATCGGCAGCTTGTAAATAACTTTTATTTTTGGCGTAATTTTCTGCGGCTTTAAGCGGCTCTTTCATAGTAACATACAAGTCTGCCAATGCCGAGTAATCGCGCGCTTTTTCATATACTTGTACGCGGCAAATATTTGCCTTGTCAGTTTGTTCAAGTAATATCCACAAAGCAAGTGCCTCCGAAAAAGCTTCACATTTTTCAAAATAGCGGGCAGCTTTTTCCCACTCTCCGAGCAATTCAAATCTCTTTGCTGCTTCAATAAAATCACCTTTCTTCTCGAAATAGAAAGCCTCCGCTTTCAGAAGAGGGTCCTTTGCGCCGGCATTTTTATAACATTCAATTGCTGCCATATAATACTCGCGTTCAAAGTAATAATTTCCCTGTTCAAGCCATTCCTCCGGTGAAGAAAGAACATTCCAAATATTATCGATAAATTCCATATCATTAGAGATAACAACTTTTTCCCCAATTCGTGGGTTATCCCAAATTACCGAAGCACGATGCCCGTCATAAATAAGCAAATCCTTTTGTGCCCTGGTGATGGCAACATAAAGCAGATTGATTTCGTGCTTGATTCTCGCGGAATGAACCGATGAATAATTTTTCGAAAAAATCGTATCCCAGATATCGGCAGTTTGTTTTTCACTGCAAAATTTCCAAAGAAAAACAGTATCAAATTCGAGACCCTTTGCTTCGCTAATAGTGAAAATCAATTCAGTTTCCAAAAGTGCTTTTAACAACTTTTTTTCTTCTTCAGTCCTGACCAATATAGTTTTCCCCGCTCCGGTAGCGCGAAGATTATTGATAATCACGGATTCAGATATTCCGGCAACAATCACGGGCGGGCGATTCTTGAATTTCCAGTCTTCCGGAAGTTGGTCCGAGCTTAATCCGAGTAATTCCGTTTTAATATCAAGAAGACAGTTCGACAATTCCACGATACTTCCGGAACTTCTGAAATTAAGGCTTAAAAAATTAATCTCCGGAATTTTCAAATCACGCTCATAGAAATGCTGTTTCAGTTCCTCCCATCGGAACCCGCTAGGATTAATAATCTGCTTGGTATCACCGGTTAGAATAAGATTGAGAGGGCTTTTAACCGCGTAAAAAAGAAGATCGTGCTGGATATCGGTCAGGTCCTGAACTTCATCGCAAATCACCAAATCATATCGGGCATCAGATACATCTTTATCGGTGAAAATGTTAATCGCTTCTTTGGTAAGATCAAGTTCGTCCCAAAGCCCGCCTGTCTCTAATTTGTTCTGATACCACTCGAATATTTGATAAATCTCTTTCCTATCGAGATTAAAATTTGGAGCTTTCTTTTTCCCCATCATTTCATATTCCAAGAATGATAGGTATTTTTTTTGAGTTATTTCTTTCTGTTTTGCTAACAGCTCAAGAATATTTTCCAAGAGCGGAATAACCCGTTCAGGTTCATTATTAATAATGAAAGTAAAGTTCTTCAAAAAATCCCGAAAATTCACGTGCAAATATTTATTGATTAAATGCTCTATTCGCGGTGCTGATTCCAAATTTGAAAAGATTGTAAACTGGCGATGGAGAATATTAATAAACCCGGCATCGATTTTGATGTTCCTTAACTTCTTTATCGCCTCGGTAAACAAACCGGCATTCAACTGTGGAAGACCGCCTTTAATAATGGAACGAATCTCTTCCCAAATAAGAGGGGTATCATATTTGGATGCGCTTCTGTTTTGCTGCATCAGAGATGTGAAACGCTCGTAGTTGATTTCATTTTCCGGAAGAAACTTGCTGCTGAAACGATTCACGGTATGCAGACAAAATTCTTTGTAAGTGTAGAAATCAGGATGAACAAACCCGCCCGCGGATTTATCGGAGTTCAGCAACCCTGTATATAACCGCTCCGCTGCCACTTTTAGAAATTTATTGTAGGTGATGAAAAGTTTGCGGTAACTTCCAATAGATTTTTTTAATAGATAGTAAACTCCAATTGTTGTTTTACCGCTTCCGGCAGTTCCTGAAAGTAAAACAGGCGGCGGCATTTTTAGAACATCAATCTGAGTCGGGGTTAAATACAAATACAGATCAAAATCATCTTTAGTGAATAGCTCAATTCGTTCCCAGTCCGCATCATTAAGCCTGTGCCACTTTTGAGAACCGGCATCATCAGATATTTTTTTGGTAATGTATTCTTGAGTATAATGAGAGTCATCCAAATCATCGAGAATTAACTCTTGCACATTATTTTCCCCGAGAGAACTGAATTTCAGGAAAGGCGCGTTTGCCGGAATAATGGCTTTACTTTTGTTTGAAATGTCATCGTGAGATACGATGCCCCATATATAAATTAGTACATTTTTATCCTGTGAAAACTCCCGCGTTGACTCATCAAAACCCAAAGTAAAAATAATTCGGTTTCCCCTGTCCAAACGAGCTTCAAATACCGTTCTATTATCACGGGTACCTTTGATTTTTTTTACTTTAACACCGCCATCCCACATCCCGATTTCAAGAAACTCAATTTGTTTTTTCAGTCGTTTTCGGTATTGCGGCGGCTGAAAAAGCAGATATTTTTTAAATACATCATTAATCAAAATTCGAGTGTTGATAGCATATCCTGATTTTTGTGAAACTTGATTTACAATTTAATAAATATGGAGAAGACTTCTTCAAGATTTTTTTGCTGAAGTTTTATGGCTTTATGGTATTTTGTGATGGTGAAGAAGGGTAAAAACTGTATAGCTTATCTAATCTACTTGTAAAGGAATAACCTTTACAACTTCTAAATCTAACCTTTGCAGTCTTCAGGCGAGAAAGTGTTAATGTTATTTCTGAACGAACCCTTAATAAAATTCCAACAAATAAACTGAAATTAACCTATTTTTCCAAAAAAAAGTGATTACGCCGCGAATAACCATTTCACGGCGTAATCAAGTGAACTTTTAGAGCCCTACAACCTTGAATATATTCTTCCCGCCGGTAGTGGGAAGTAAATTTCCGGCTAAATCTCTAAGATTATAACAAGTAATAATAAAAGAGTCAGTCCCCAAAAATTTCCTCTTAGTTGTAAACGTAACTTTTGCAGTATATGCAGAAGAGTAACCTATTTTCTCGATCTTTGACAACGTAACTGATAAACCGGTAGGCTGTGAAGTAGCTGTATAATTACCGATTGATATAATATAGCTAAGATTCATCGGCTCAGAAAAAGACAGCGTTGCAGTATAAGTAGTAGTATCCCCCTGAACAGCCAGTGCCTTGATTGCAGACGAAGTGTCAAAGCTGGTCTTTGGGGATCTCTTATCTGAAAAAGATATACCATTACTAAATGCACCATCTACTATATCTGAACTTATTGCACATACATAATAAGTCGCGGTAAGAGCGATAGCTGTATCCTTTGAATAAAGAGGACCGGTAGTACCTGTATAGGTTGTTGTTTGTAAATCTAAAATTCTGTTAACATTCACAAATGAAACACCACCATCTGTAGATCTATAAACCTTATATCCTTTAGCATATTGATCTGTTGTAACCGGCTGCCAAGTAATTGTAATATTGCTGTTGCCGGGACAATCAACAGTATCTTGAGGAACACCGGCAGAAACAACCGGAACTGCAACAGGCTTAATTGGTGCAAATGGTCCGGTAAGTCTAAAGAAATTTACTTTTGGATCGATTCCATTCCCAAAAAGATCTTTAACACCGCTGCAATTAACGCGTATAGAATCAGTGGTTAAAAATCTTCTTGAAGTAGTAAACCCAAAGATAACCATATAATTTTTACTGCTTGCGTTATACCCTGCATATTCAGCAGTTATTGCCGATACGGTTAATGCAAATTTTCCGGCCATTTTAGTCTCCTGCACAAAAGCATAATTGGCGGCTTTTGCAGCTTCAACTGCATTCATTGGTTCTGAAAAGTAAACTGAATCAGAATAAGTGTAATTAGTTGAATCACCGCTTGGTGAAGCAGCAACTGTAATATGAGTATCAGCTTTAGGAAGAACATTATCATTAAAAACAATTTCAGCACTTTCCGTTCCTTCAAACAAATCTTTACTGACAGGTTTCACTTTGAATTTTGCTTTCACTGAACGTATAGGCTCTAGTGCTCCGGATGGATAGACAAGCGAACCCACTGTTGTTGAATAGCTCAAAGTTTTGATCTGATTGGCAATGAGCTGATAAGGTTGTCCATCAATGCTGCTATAAACATTAAATCCGCTTGCATTATCAGTATAGTCTAACCAGGATAATTTAATAGTACCGCCTGAAAAATCCAGTGTTCCTGTCGCGGTAACGTTAGGTATATCAAGAACCTTTGTACTATTTTCATACACTGTAAACTGTAATGCTTCCGATACATCACCTTTCAAATTTGCGTTATCAACTACCGCCCAATTGGTATTATCAGTAAGCTTAGGAAGAACTTTATTCAGGTTAAGTGTATATTTGCCTGAAGTAAGGCTATCTTTTGGGTTTGGAGAGATAGTTAATTGGGTAAAACTTGGGTTCCACTTTAGATTCGCGCGGATAGGTCCGGAAATCTTTTTAGTTCCATCATAAGTAAACACGATGTCATCTAAGATTCCACCTGAACCATAGGGGGCATCATAGCGTGTATAAGGAGTTTGTTTTATAGGTTCAGAAAAAGTATATACAAAATTTTGGTTTGAACTGCTTACAATGTCTGAACCATATTCCGGACTAATAGATACTACAAAAGGTGGATGATTATCGACCGGTTTTAGCTCGAGGCGTTCAGCCGGAACTTCGGGGTGCAGCACAACGTTAGTAATATTTGGAGTAATCTGATAACCTTTTAGAGTAGATTCCATTCCGCCATCGGAACTGACTGCCTTTATTGAAATATTTAACCCATTGTCAACGCCTTTAATCGAGAATAAACCGTTAGCATCGGTAACTGCTTGCTTTATCACCACCGCAGGTTTACGCGTGCTATCGAACATAGGCGTGCTATCGAACAAATAGACAACAGCACCGCTAACAACGCTATTGTTTTGGTCAACCACTGTCCCGCGAACTGTTGTATTGAGATAAGAAACTTTGATATCTGACCGCGTAATTAAATTCTGAACACCCACTACAAATGTATCATTTGAAATCGATGTAAAAGTTACTGTCTTATTATCAAAATAATAATCACGATACTTCAGCGAATCCGGTTGATTCTTGTTATATTCAACCAACGATGCTGTAATAGCATAAGTTCCTGTACTAACTGTTTTACCGTCAATCGTTTGATACTGTCCAACGGGGACACCGCTAAACGAATAATTTCCTGCCGCATCAGTTATCACCCGCTGAGTGGCACCGCTATATGAAATGGTTACAACTGCATTTGCAACAGGGCTGTTAATTGCCGCATTATATACCTGTCCTACTATTTGTCCTGTAGGATTAAGGGACTGCAAAGGAGGCGGAACCGGTTCAGTTATATTTCTATTCTCGGATTTACATCCAAAAAAATATAAAGATGCTATTAAAAATGTAAAAAAGAAACCAAGAGCCATTGATCTTTTCATAAGATACTCCAAATAATG
>CAIYTF010000194.1 GCA_903929035.1 uncultured Ignavibacteriales bacterium | reverse complement strand
GCCGCCAGTAATAATTTTGAATTAGCCATTGCTGTTGCAATTGCAGTATTTGGCATAAACTCAGGTGAAGCATTCGCCGCGGTTATTGGTCCTTTAGTTGAAGTGCCGGTATTGATTGCTTTGGTGAATATCTCGCTGCGGCTGCAGAAAAAATACTTTTAATCTGTGATTCCAAGATATTGTTTGGCAAAATAGCGAAGATCAGCTAACTTTAGGCATTTTATTGCTGATTCCGGCTGAAAATATCGCATTTGCAAGTGTTTAAATATCAACAACTTATAGACAGTTAGATGGAATTCAGACAAACCGAAAAATAAATGATAAATAATTATGTCACACGATCATTCTCATAGCCCTACAATCGGCACTTTAGATAAAAGCATTTTTGTAACAATGACTTTGAACTTTATCATTACTATTGCAGAGGCTATCGGTGGATTTCTATCCGGAAGTTTATCGCTCATTTCCGATGCAATGCACAATTTTAGTGATGGCATTGCCCTAATAATTACTTATATCGCAATCCGGCTGAGTAAAAAACCAAGGACGTGCAAATATACGTTTGGAATGAAACGTGCCGAGATTTTAGCAGCGATAATTAACGCGAGTACGCTTATTATCATTAGCTTTTTTCTCATAAAGGAGGCAATACAGAGGGTTTTGCACCCTGAACCGATTACCGGTGGTCTGATGCTAATTGTGGCTGTCTTGGGTTTAATTGCAAATGTTATTGGCACTCTTTTGCTAAAGAAGGGTTCTGAAGATAACATCAATATACGGGCAGCATATTTTCATTTATTGAGTGACGCGGTTTCTTCTCTTGCAATTATTATTGGTGCAACATTCATTATTATTTATAAAATCTATTGGATTGACCCTGTTTTAACAATTCTCATTTCTATATATATCTTAAAAGAGATGTATGTAATAGTAAAAGAAGCATTAGATGTTATTATGATGTCCTCACCGGTGAAAATAGATTTGGATGAATTGAAACTCACTGTTGAAGCAGTTTCCGGAGTAAAGAATCTGCATCACCTTCACGTTTGGAAATTAAATGACAATGATACGCACTTCGAAGCACATATCGAAGTTGATAATATTTCTGTTTGTGAAACAACAGAACTCCAAAAAGTCATTGAACTTAGGTTACACGATAAATACGAAATCAATCACACAACGCTCCAATTCGAGTGTAATAAATGTGAAATAAAAACTATAGTATAAATTGGAATTAAAATTATTATGAAAAAAATCACACTGTTGTTTATGGTCTCTTTATTGTTAATTATCTATACACTCACTTCGTTCGCTCAGACAAAACCCAAAATCACCTTTGTCGAACTTGGCTCGGTGCGATGCATTCCCTGTAAGCAAATGCAGCCGATAATGAAATCTGTTGAGAATAAATATGGCGGGCAGCTTAAAGTAATTTTTTATGATGTCTGGAAAGATGATCAGAAAAAATTTGCGGATCAGTACGGTATTAAATTAATCCCGACACAAGTGTTCCTCAATGAACAAGGTAAAGAAATATTTCGTCACGAGGGCTTTTTCCCAGAGAAAGAAATAGATAAATTCCTGAAGTTGAAGGGACTAAACGCCAAAAGTAAAAAAACAGAATGATAGAGGAAATATTTACTTGGTTAACAATGGCACTATATGAAAATGCGTGGATAGCTCTCTCAGCCTCGTTCGGGTGGGGAATTTTAAGTATAATACTTTCGCCTTGTCATTTATCAAGCATTCCGCTAATAGTAGGTTTCATTTCTTCACAAGGCAAAATTAACACAAAAAGAACGTTTCTCATCGCGTTAGTCTTCGCATCCGGTATCCTTATCACGATTGCACTAATTGGTATAATCACCGCTGCTTTGGGCAGACTTATGGGTGATGTCGGCAAATACGGGAATTATTTTGTTGCAGCTATCTTCTTTGTTGTAGGATTGTATATGCTCGATCTTATTAAATTATCTTGGGATAAAATGGCACTCGGTCAAACCAAAACAAAAGGTTTGCGGGCTGCTTTGGCACTTGGTCTGTTGTTTGGTATTGGGCTTGGTCCTTGTACGTTTGCTTTTATGGCACCTGTATTGGGCGTGGTTTTTGAAACAGCTCAAACTAACATATTTTTTTCAATTGCCCTCCTTTTATTGTTTGCCATAGGTCATTGCTCTGTAATTGTATTAGCAGGAACTCTTACAAATAAAGTTCAGCAATATTTAAATTGGAGTGATGATTCCAAGGCTATTACTTGGATAAAACGAGCTTGCGGTATTCTTGTTATTCTTGGAGGAGGCTATTTGATAGTAAGTGTAAATTAGCGGGTTTAAATACAATCCGATTAAATCCATTCATTTTATAAATTATTATTGACAAAACACGCGATTTGTATTGCTGAAAGTCAAAAGCAAAGAGTGGTATGAAAAGAAATTCATTCCAAAATCAGCCCGATTACTTTGATTGCTTTGCTTTTTTTGATAGTAGTGATGTTTTCGCTAAAAGGTGAATACATAGTTAAAATACCGATTGATGTAATCAGGATTGCTATTCCTTTAGTTATTTATTTTGTGATAATGTTTTTTGTATCCTTTTATATGGGCAAGAAAATCGGCGCGGGTTATTCGAAAACAGCTACGTTATCGTTCACTGCCGCCAGTAATAATTTTGAATTAGCCATTGCTGTTGCAATTGCAGTATTTGGCATAAACTCAGGTGAAGCATTCGCCGCGGTTATTGGTCCTTTAGTTGAAGTGCCGGTATTG
>CAIYTF010000193.1 GCA_903929035.1 uncultured Ignavibacteriales bacterium | reverse complement strand
CGCCATTTCATTGAATTCGGATTCTCCCGAAATATTAGTTGCTATGTTGAATCCGCTTGTCATCGAGTCTAAAGTCACCGGTGTAACTCCGGTGGCGAAAAACCTGTCGATTATGCCTTTTCCCGTATATAATTTAATCGTTTCATAAAATTTTCTCACGAACCCGTTCTTTGACACTATATCCGTGAAAGAGGTGAAATTAAACGAGAGAATTTCATTCGTGAAATGGTCGTACTCGTCGATTAGAACCATTATTTTGCACTCGAGTTTATCGCTTACTTCCGCCAAATAATAACCCAGCGTGCTGGACGGATAAATGGTTTTCAATACTTCATCGAATTTACTTTTTTCAAGTAATTTATAGTGTTTGTTAAACTCGATTAATCCGAATTTAATTTTGTCGTTAAAGCCCTCCATAACATCTTCAATATTCTGGGTGTTAATACCGGTGAAATCGAAGTTCATCACATAATATCCGTTTCGCGCTTCTGTGGGATTTTCCCCGGCGTATAGTCCGCCGAACAAGGACTCGAATTCGTCCTTGTATTGAATGCCATAATAATAATTAAGCGTTGAAATGAGCAATGATTTCCCGAACCTGCGCGGACGAAGAAAAAACAGGAACTTATTCGTACTGCTTTCCATTTTTTCTATGTAATTAGTCCTATCGATATAGTACATTTTTTGCAAAATCAAACTTCTGAAATCGGAAGTGCCATAAGGTATATCTTTTTGTGTTTTCATTATATTACCGAAACTTTATTTTTCATATTTGAAATATAGTGAATTGGGGAACAATTGTTTTTGGTGATGAGTGTGTGGCAGTCAATTGCGGCGGTTCTGACCTCGTCAAGTTTGCCGCGTTGGATTGATGCCCTGAAAACAACATAGTTTCCCAAACGGGAAACCGGAATAGTGGTTTTGCCCTGTTTGCTGCTAACATTTTTCTCATAAGGGCTTGTCAAAAAATAACCTTTAGGTCTTCCAACATATAACCCTTCGCGGTCTTCGCGTGAGAAATTGTTAATGTTATTTATGAACGAGTCCTAATGGAGAATTGTTAGAGTACCTAAATAGTTACTGCATTCACGGATGATAACACGTTAAATAAACGAGGTGTTGTTGCTGCAAGTGGAAAAGTTGAAAGAGCATTGCAGGATTTGCAGCCATTTTAAAATACAAGAAATGTCCCTTAAAAAGGAACATTTCTTGTAAAAATATCTAAAAAGTATTAGGCTTTGTTAAGGCTGTTAATGTGGGTGGTAAGATGAGATTTCTTACGTGCGCCGGTATTTTTATGAAGTCTTCCCTTATCAACCATTTTGTCGATATAAGAAACAGCAACTTTATACGAACCTTCTGCAGTGGTTTTATCTGTTTCTTCTATCGCATTTGCATAGAGCGTTTTCAGTTTCGCACTTGAACTTTTGTTGATAGCGTGTTTTTTAGCAGTTACTAAGATGCGCTTCTTTGCTGATTTATGATTTGCCATTTGCTAATATTGACCTTTTAAATTATTGTAAAGTAATTGAGAAATATACAACTTTCAAAGAAATATGCCAAATTTTAATTCAACCTAAATTAAGACCTATATCTTATACATTGCATACGATTTGCCCCAAAGAACAATTCTAAGGTTCGGGCTTGATATTTTTACTTTGTCGCCGACCGAGAAGTCCCATACCTCTGTACCAAATACAGGAATATCGATTATCTCTGTCTGCTTACTCAAGTTAAAAATAACCAATATTGTTTCGCTGCCCGACGTTCGTTTATAGCCAAAAACATATTCATTTTCCTTACTTACCGGTAAAAACTCAACGGAACCTGATTTGAGTGATTCAAAAGAATTTCTATATAAAATCATCCGTTTATAAAAATTGAGTATATTTTTATCAACTTTAACCCTATACTTACCGTGAGAAAAAAATCCGGCTTCTGCCAGGGGAACTGCATCCTGATAATCAATATCATCCCAAACCATAGGTTTTCGGTTATGCAGGTCATCTGCCGACATAGCGGCTTCATCGCCATAATAAAGCATTGGTGCGCCGCGATAAGTCATCTGAAACACTATTAATAATTTTAATATATCAAGATTTGCCCGAGAAAGATTTCCCTGTTTATAAATTTCATTCCACGGGCCGGCATTATGGTCAGTATTTTCAATCATTGAAAGCGAGTGCTCGGTATCGCGGGAAGAAAGCAGATTTTGTACCACGTGTAAATTATCTGCTGAATATGTTTTGTCAATTTGCTGCAGCCGGCGAATTAACGTGTCGGCTGTAATTTTATTTTCACGCGCGACGAAAAAATCTTCCGCGGCATTAGCTAAATTACAATTTACACTACCATCGAATACGCTATTATCTCCGGGGATACCCTGAGATAGTTCTCCCGATTCGCGAAAGATGATCGCGCCGGGGTTAGTCGATTTAACCATTCCGTGCCAATCTTGCCAAAAGCCAACAGGTACATCGCCGGCAACATCAATCTGCCATCCGTCAATTCCATCGGATGGATTACCATCGCCATTCGGGTCCATCCATTTCTTGGCTGCTGCAATAATATACTCTTTTATCGGCTGCAAAAGATTTTCTTTTGTCCGATTAAATTCAGGCAGAAATTTCGCGTTTCTCCACCCTTTATAGTCAAATTTGGAAAGAGAATCGGACTCATTAAGAAAACTTTTGATTTGATACCAATCGGCATAGACCGAATTTTTCTGATTTTTTACAATATCTTTAAATGCCCAAAATTCAACACTTGTATGATTAAATACCGCGTCAATAATAACCCGCAATCCACGTTTATGCGCCTCATCTAAGAACTTAAAAAATAATTTATCTGCTGAAGTCATCTGCCAGGTTGCCGGTTTATCGGGTGTTTCACCGGCAATAAGTTTCTTGTCCAACTCGGGATTTGGACCAAAGTCTACATCTATATGATGAAAACTTGACGCGTCATATTTGTGTGATGAAACTGCCTCGAACATTGGACTCAAACAAATCCCGCCTATTCCAAGTTTTTTCAGGTAGTCCAACCGATTAATCAGCCCTTGCAAGTCGCCCCCGTATCTACGGTAATTAATAGCCTCGTTAAGTGTTACCCCAAGTTCTTTTTCCCATAGTTCCATTTCGAACCAATTATTCCCCCAAGGAGTAACCTGCCAATTTGCCGGCTGATTTTTTGAATTAACAAAAACTTTATCTCCTGTCGGATTGTTTGCTGAGTCACCATTTGAAAATCGTTCTGTGAGTATTCGGTACCATACTATACCTTTAGCCCATTCAATGGGTTTTGGTTGAGCCATAAGTGAAAATGCACAGCAAACAGCTAAAAGAAAATGCCTCATAGGTTCAATTCTTTCTTCATTAATTGAAGAGATTCATCCAAACCTATCGGGCAAAATCCAAGTTCCGCCTGTGCTTTTTTAATTATTAAGCCCCCTCTTAAAGGGCGGGGAGCAGGCTGATTCAAGTCGGGAGTAATAATGGGAATAACATTCGAGGTATTTAGATCAAACACTTTAGCTATGCGCAAAGTAAAATCATATCTGTTAAGTAATTCTATCCCGCTTAAATTATAAAGCCCGTAATTTTTATTCCGTATAATCGCGTCTATTCCAGACACCAGATCATCAATAAAAGTAGGATTATTATATTGATCTGTAACTATCCGAATCTGCTTTTGCGCGCGTAAACTCTCGACAACCCAGCGCACAAAATCTAACCTCCCGCTTGGAATAATACCATACAGAACATTGGTTCGAACGATGGTTGAAATGGCACCGCTCAGCCGCACAGCCTGCTCGCTATCGAGTTTTGTCTGTCCATAATAATTTATTGGTGAAGGGGTATCAATTTCGGAATAGGGACCTTTTGCACCGTCAAAAACATAATCGGTGGAAATATGAATAAAATGCGCGCCAGCGATCGCGGCAAATTCAGCAATATACTCCACGCCTTTAACATTTATACTCCACGCCAAATCGCGTTCGGTTTCAGAAAGATCAACATTCGTATAGGCAGAGGCATTAATAATTACATCGGGCTTGAACCCTGTGATCAATTCTTTTACTTCACCGTGTTTTGTCATATCAAATAAGACATATTCCGCGTTAGGGAAGCGGATTGTTTCATCGATTGACGCGCAAAGCACTCGTGCATTTCCGGATTCGGAATAAAATTTTGCGCACCTCTGTCCAAGCATACCGCTCGCGCCTATTATAAGGATTCTTTTCATATTCACTCTGTTTATGGACTCCATTCACTACATTTCTTTACTATTCAAAATTTACTATCAACATATCTCAGACAATAAAATAACTATATTGTTTAAATTACAAAAAACGCCTAAGTTTTGGAAGCAAAACAATGAAAGGCATAAATAATGCTTATTTGTCCACTCTAAAATATTCTGAAATAATTTCTATTCCGTATTGATTTGCATTATTCTTCATTCTTCCTTATATTTCGTTTAATAACGAAATGAAATTATTATGAATGACACGAATAATATCTTTAAAACGCTCTCTGACCCAAATCGTCTGAGGATATTAAAGATGCTTCAGGTGCGCTCTTTGTGTGTTTGCGAAATCACTTCAGTGCTTGATATCGGGACTCCAACAGTTTCGCGGCATTTAAGTATTCTTAAAAAAAGCGGTTTCATCCTTGATGAAAAAGACGGAAAATGGGTTAATTATATGATTAATCCGCGTCCGGCAGATGCCCGTGTTTCTTCAATCCTTAGTTCGCTTGACTTTTGGATAGCTGATGAATCAACAATTATTAAGGATAAGAAAAAACTGGCAAATGTCGATAGAGTCTCCCTATGCGCGAAATAAATATTTTTACACTTAACATTTCGATTATGAACGAAATAAAGAAATAAGGCTGCTATGAACAAAAAAATTTTAATCCTTTGTACCGGAAATTCCTGCCGCAGTCAAATGGCGGAAGGATTTCTTAAATCTTTTGATCCGGAACTTGCAGTATATTCTGCAGGCACAAATCCGGCTTCACGCGTTCATCCAAAAGCAATTACCATAATGAATGAACTTGGAATTGACATCGGAAAAAATTTTCCAAAAAATGTGGACGGATTCCTTAATGACTGGTTTGATTACGTGATTACCGTATGCGGCAACGCTAAAGAAACTTGCCCGACATTTATTGGCAAAGTAGGAGAGCGATTGCATATCGGGTTTGAGGACCCTGCAGATGCGGTTGGAACCGAAGAAGAAATGCTTAATGAATTTCGCAAAATCAGAGATGAGATTAAAACCACTTTCCACAAATTTTACAAAACAATAATTTAAAGGAAACATTCAAATGAACTTGATTAAAGTATATGGCAGCGGCTGCGCGAACTGCAAAAAGTTAGAAGCATTGTGTAATGAGGTTATTCAAGAACTCAATATTGATGCAACAGTGGAGAAAGTGACTGACATTCAGGAGATAATGAAAACAGGAATTCTCTCGACTCCCGGATTGGCAATAAACGGGAAGATGATTTCTCACGGGAAACTGCCCGTGAAGGCAACATTAATCCGATTAATACAGGATAACATAAATTAAAATAGTAATATGAAAATACAAAAGAAACTATTTCTTCTATTATTTGCCCTTGTCATTTGGCTGATTGTTTATATGAATATAGAAGCGGCGGCAAATTATTTGGTCTATTCAATTATAAGAATGGAAAAGGGTATGCACCTCACTGAAACAATCAGGTTTTTCACTTTTGAAGTGCCAAAAGTACTGCTTTTGCTGACGCTTGTTGTTTTTGTTGTCGGAATAATCCGTTCTTGGTTCTCGCCTGAAAAAACAAGAGATATACTTGCCGGTAAATCATTGTTAGCCGGCAATGTAATGGCAAGTATGCTCGGTATAGTAACTCCATTTTGTTCTTGTTCAGCTATACCTTTGTTTCTTGGTTTTGTAGAAGCCGGAATTCCTCTTGGAGTAACATTTTCTTTTTTGATTGCTGCCCCGATGATAAATGAAGTGGCACTTGTTTTATTATTCGGGCTTTTTGGCTGGAAAACCGCATTGCTCTATATGTCAACGGGATTGGCAATAGCAATTTTTGCAGGATTTATTATCGGGAAACTGAAACTTGAAAGATATGTTGAGGATTGGGTATATAAAATTAAGGCAGGCAATCAAATTGCAGTTGATGAGAAAATTTCTTTTGGCGAAAGACTTGATACCGGATTTGAAGCCGTGAAAGAAATCGTTGCAAAAGTTTGGGTATATATCCTTATTGGCATTGCAGTTGGTGCCGGAATCCACGGCTATGTTCCGGAAAACTTTATGGCTTCATTGATGGGAAAATCCACTTGGTGGTCAGTTCCGCTTTCAGTATTAATTGGTATTCCAATGTATTCTAACGCTGCCGGCATTATTCCAATTGTTCAGACGCTGCTTGAAAAAGGGGCATCACTTGGAACCGTACTCGCGTTTATGATGAGTGTTATCGGTTTATCTCTGCCTGAAACCATCATACTCAAAAAAGTCCTGAAGATACAACTGATATTTGTTTTCGTGGGCGTTGTCGGAACAGGTATCATTATTGTCGGCTATTTATTTAATTTTATTTTTGCATAGCTTGAAAGATCATATATGAACACCCCCACAAAAAATCTCTCGTTTCTTGACCGATATTTAACGCTCTGGATATTCCTGGCAATGTTTATTGGTGTTTTCTCAGGGTATCTTTTCCCGTCAGTGGTCGGATTCTGGAATTCATTTCAAAGTGGAACTACAAACATTCCAATTGCAATAGGACTGATATTGATGATGTACCCTCCTCTTGCAAAAGTTAAGTATGAAGAGCTTGGCGATGTATTTAAGAATGTAAAAATACTCTCCCTTTCTCTCGTGCAAAATTGGATCATCGGTCCAATACTAATGTTTGGTCTGGCAGTATTATTTTTACAGGATAAACCTGATTATATGGCAGGATTAATAATGATAGGGCTTGCACGCTGTATCGCGATGGTAATTGTTTGGAATGAACTTGCAAAAGGGGATACGGAATATGCTGCAGGATTGGTCGCGTTTAATTCAATCTTTCAAGTTCTTTTCTTCTCGGTCTATGCTTATGTTTTTCTTAGCATCATACCGCGCTGGTTTGGATTACAATCATTCAAAGTTGATATAACAATTGGACAAATAGCGCAAAGTGTTTTTATCTATCTGGGTATTCCATTTTTTGCAGGGATGATAACACGATTTGTATTGCTGAAACTAAAAAACAAAGATTGGTATGATAAGAAATTCATTCCAAAAATCAGCCCGATTACTTTGATTGCTTTGCTTTTTACGATAGTAGTGATGTTTTCGCTGAAAGGTGAATACATAGTTAAAATACCGATTGATGTAATCAGGATTGCTATTCCTCTGATTATTTATTTCGTGATAATGTTCTTCGTATCGTTTTATATGGGCAGGAAAATCGGAGCGGGTTACTCGAAAACAGCTACGTTATCGTTCACTGCCGCCAGTAATAATTTTGAATTAGCCATTGCTGTTGCAATTGCAGTATTTGGCATAAACTCAGGTGAAGCATTCGCCGCGGTTATTGGTCCTTTAGTTGAAGTGCCGGTATTG
>CAIYTF010000192.1 GCA_903929035.1 uncultured Ignavibacteriales bacterium | reverse complement strand
TTTGTAACAAACGTGAGTGCTGCAAAATCACTGTCATTAACTGACACAAAGTAAATGCTTGACTTATCATTCACATTCATAAACCGCGAACAGAAAATAGGTTATTCAGTACCGGCTACGGAACTTCCCTGTACCCAATTACTTTGAAACATAGTCCCGCCGCCGCATCCTGCAAAAGCTAAGATGATTGAAAAACAAAGAGTTTTGGTGCCGTATATTAAATTAGTTTTTTTCATAGTATATCAAATTTTTATTGATATTTCCTTTTTGATACATTCATCTATCAAAAAGTTTACATTTTCGGAATTTTATTTCTGTTAATTTCACCACAAGTCAGCAATAGAGATAGTCGTTAAGAATTTGTATCGTATTTTTAGGAAAATACTTTTCTTAGCATTTTTAGTGTCTCTATATCGATAATTTTAAGACAGTGAGCAGAAACAGGGATGACACATCCGCAATTGCTGCAGTCAATTCCTTCTCCAAGTATGCAAGGAACCTTTCTCGAAAGATTAGGTGCATAGGAAACCACAAATCCTTTCCTTAAAACGCAATTTTTAATATGTCTTTTATACTTGATCGTTTCAAGCATCTTATCAGAAACAAGAATAAATTCAGGATCGGATGCTTTCAGCACTTTTATATCACGTATCATATCGTCCAAAAGTGTATTCGAAATAGAACTTTCATTTATTTGCGGAGTGAAGAAAGAAAAACCAAGTCCCTTCACATTTGCTTCTTTAACAATTTTATAAATTTCATTGATATTTCCGGAATTCAATTCAGAAAGAGTGGCTCCCACTATAACCCTTTTGTCATTCCTAATATTTGCAAGTATTTGTTCCAAATTATCAGCCCCCGCACTTTTTTTTGAGTCTCGACATCTCCATCGATGCTGACAAAAAAAGAATTTCGCCACAGAGGAGGAAGCGGTATAGTACCGTTAGTATATATATTAACGTGTCTTTCCCCAAAAATTTCATTTGCAAATTCAATCACTCTCATTCTCAACATTGGTTCGCCTCCTGTTAGGTGCAGTTCCCTTACTCCGTTCATTTTTTCTCTAATAAAAAACTCTTTCCATTGATTATCAGTCAGGGAATCATCCGTTGATTTTGAATAATTTTTATAAAAATAGCAGTGTTTACAAGAAAGATTACACCTGTATGTTAGATCATAGCTCTTGACAAACGCGGTATCACGAACGTAATAATTGAAAAGAAATTTACTTAAACCGAAAAGATATTTTAAGTCCTTAAACATTGAATTCCTTTTGATGAAAGCATTGACGTGGTATTAAACAAGATTGTTTTGGGCGAACTGTTTTTAGTCATTCTAAGATATTATCAGCGACCGCATAGAAATAGAACCCACATCAATGGATTCATTAAAAAAAGAAATTTGTTCATTATCGTGCCCAAGTGCCAATGTATATAGCAGCGGAAGAAAATGTTCTGTAGTTGGTACTGACAACTTAGCTCCAGTTCCAAATTTTTCATAACCTGTAATGAGTGAATAATCCCTGTTTAGAATGGCATTCTTTATATAGGCATCAAAATCCTTTGCCCAATCATAGATTTTATTGTTAAAGTTCATTAGCCGCAAATTATGAACAATATTACCGCTTCCGATTATCATCACCCCCTTCGCGCGCAGGAATTGCAATTCTTTCCCAAGCTCGTAATGCTGTTTTAATGATAAATTATTATCAAGGCTCAACTGATATACCGGTATATCGGCAGCTGGAAACATTGGCAGCAGAACTGACCACGTGCCGTGGTCAAGTCCCCATTCAAAATCAGCGTGTATTGCTGAATAGACTACATTCTTTACTGTAAGTTCTGCAAGATCAGGCGCACCGGGAGCAGGATATTCTTGGGAGATAAGTTTCTTTGGAAATCCGTGAAAATCGTGAATTGTTCTTGGTTTATTCATCGCGGTAACTTTCACGCCATTTGTTACCCAATGCGCGGATACGCATAAGATTGCTTTAGGTTTTGGCAGCTTTTTGCCAAGTTCTGCCCATTGCAAGTTGTATGAATTTTTCTCAATTGCATTCATTGGACTCCCGTGTCCTATAAAAAGAACCGGCGGAAGCAATACTTTATCATCATAAATGTCGTATGAGGCACTATTTGCATTATCCATTCTAAGCTTCTAAATCTATATTATGTAGTCAATAAAATTTTCAATTTTTTCATTTGAGCGAATCCGTACTTCACTCTTGCTATATACAATCGAGTTAGCAGGAACACTTTCTGCAACCCACGCGTTTCCACCTATGATACTGTTTTTCCCGATTACAGTTTTCCCTCCAAGTATTACTGCCTGCGAATAAATAATTACATCATCTTCAATTGTCGGGTGCCGTTTCGTTTTTGAATATTTTTTATCAACACTCAACGCGCCCAATGTTACCCCCTGGTAAATCTTGACTTTGTTACCAATATGGCTTGTCTCTCCAATAACAATTCCTGTTCCGTGATCAATAAAAAACGGGCATCCGATTTTAGCTCCAGGATGAATATCAATGCCGGTTTTTTCGTGGGCATACTCGGTTACAATTCTTGGAATTATGGGCAATTTCAGTAAATAAAGTTCGTGTGCAATCCTATAAATGGCAATTGCCAAAAACCCGGGATACGCGAGAATCACTTCATCGATATTTTCCGCGGCAGGGTCTCCTTCAAATATTAGTTGTGCATCACTCCAAAGGCTCTCGTGCAGTGCAGGGAGAGATCGAACAAACTCTTCGGCAATTATCTCGTCAGAGGCTTTCTTTTCATAATTCAATATTCTGAGCAGTGAGATGAAACTACGCTCCAATAGCTGAATTTTAGCAAGCACATCATCCTTTGAATAATAAACACGGCTTGAGAAATGCGGGAACAAAAAATCAATGACTTCCAAAAGAAAATCAATAGATTCCGTTTTCAACTGAGAAACACATTTGTGAGCCTCTCGTTTTTCCAATATTGAATCAACAAACTTTTCGAAATAGATTTCATTTTTCATAGAACACTAACGTCTTTTTTCGGTTAAATAGATTTACAAACGCGATAATATTTGAAAGACAAATTAAAGAATTTACAGACTAACCGCAAAATCGCCATCGATTCAGACATATTTTGAATACAATGGTGTAAATTTCTCAAACAATCATCATATAAAAGGTTGAAGTTATTTGTCAAATATAAGGTTAATATGACCAAAAACAACAGCCCAATTTCTCACCGGCAAGTACCGTTTTTATAAAATATCCCTTTAAATTATATGGCTTTTACCCTTACGAAGCCTGCTGCTTTTATTGAAACACGCGTATTTATGTAAAATTCTCTATTCAATGCTAAATAGTTCACGCGTTTTTTCATATTTTTACATTCTATTAACTTTTAAAGTAAAGACATCACTTATGAGATTATCTATAAACGTGGACCACGTTGCCACACTGCGGAATGCACGCGGAGAAATGATTCCTGATCCGGTGAGCCTTGCATTAATGTGCGAACAGGCAGGCGCGGATGGTATTGTTGTTCATCTTCGCGAAGACAGGCGGCATATCCGCGACCGCGATGTAATACTATTGCGTGAATTAGTTACCACCAAACTTGATCTGGAAATGGCATCCACCCCGGAGATTGTTTCAATTGCCTGTCAAATAATTCCGGACTTAGCAACCATTGTTCCCGAAAGACGCGAGGAATTAACCACCGAAGGCGGTATGAACGTTCTTGATAATATATCGCATCTTAAAGATGTAATACAAGAACTGCACAAACATCGAATTGAAGTAAGCCTTTTTATCGAGCCGGATATAGAACATATAAATGCTGCTTCAGAGGTTCAGTCAGACTTTATAGAGATACATACCGGTGTTTACGCGAATGCTGTTTCAGAGGAAGAACAATTTGATGAACTTGAAAATATTCGGATGGCAGCACGGCACGCGAAAAAATTGGGAATGGGCGTAAATGCCGGTCACGGGTTAAATTATCATAATATGAAAACTTTCAGGGCTATTGAGGAAATTGACGAAGTCAGTATTGGACACGCGATTATCGCTCGCGCGGTATTTGTAGGTATTCATCAAGCCGTTCGAGAAATGATTGGACTTTTACAATAGATTATAACTCAATATATATCACCGCGTGATCAATTTGATGATTATCGCGGTGCCTACTTCTTTGGTTCAAGACAAACCGCTAACTTTAATATTGATTCCATCTAACTGTCCATAAGTTGTTGATTTATAAACACTTGCAAATGCGATATTTTCAGCCGGAATAAGCAATAAATTGCCTAAAGTTAGCTGCTCTTCGCTATTTTGCCAAACAATATCTTGGAATCACAGTTCAGACAATTATCTTGAACTGTGATTTCTCTGATTATAATGATTACTATGAAAAGTCCCCCACATACTGAAGCTAATCATCCTAATCACAAAAATCTAATCCATCACGCTTCAGTCAATCGGGAGCACGCGTGCTCCCGATTTTTTAAAATTTCTTTAAAAACACGCGAGCGTGTTTCTAAGGGCAAAAGGGCTAAAGCGCAAAGGGCTT
>CAIYTF010000191.1 GCA_903929035.1 uncultured Ignavibacteriales bacterium | reverse complement strand
ATATTTTTTGTCATTATCTAATTTCTTTTGAATTTTAGAATAGTAATCACTTAGTACACTTTGACTATAATTTAAGCCTGTAATACAAAAAATACCTAAAAATATTTTCGCTAATCTATTCATATTACTGCCGATAGCTCAAAGAAAGAGAGAGCATTTGCTGCTCTCCCGTTGAAATATTTTAATAATTTATCCTGAAAACCGGCGAAAATACTATATAAGAATCTGTTCTATATGGCTGCTTCGTTTGATTCCAGCCAAAAGCTTGCATTATTCGCAAATCTAGCCCTAACTGACCACTCAACATAATGTTAGCTTTTACACCTATTGCTCCATAACGATCGCCGTTCAAATTGGACATAATAGAAAAATTATGTTGTACCAAACCTCCACTTCTATAGACGCCTATTTCAGCAAAAACATTAGGCACATATCGCGCAAGAGTACTTTTTTTTAAGTCAAGATCTAATAGTTTTGGAATACCTTTAGTAGCCTGATAGCGATAAATATCGCTAACACCAAAGCCCACACTTGCTTCAAGTATTCCTATATCTCCTAAATCCGCCAACTCTCTTATTGTCAATTTTTCAGTAAGATAGTTTCGTACCGAATAAATAGTATCAACTCCGGCAACAACAAAATCACTTGATTTAAACTCACCTATCGTGTATTTACATTCAAGAGAATATATCCACCCTTCAGCACCATCAAAAATATACTTTAAAAAATCTCCTGAAGCTCGAAAATATATCGATTGTCCTGTTGGCTGCGGACTATTACCTTTTGTTAAAGTTCCTAAAAAAGGCACACTCGCCGGTACTGCTGTTCCAATTCTGATATCATATAGATATTTTTTTTGATCATTTGCAATTGACTGATAATAAGTCAACGCGCTGCCAATAATATACTCTCCTATAAACCAGCCCGGATACATTACTTCATCTGAACCCCATTTACCAAAAATAGAGATTAAATACTTATTTCTTCCCGTTGAAGTGGTATTCCAATACATAATTCGCGGCTCAAGAACATTCAAATATACATCATAGTAATATCCGCTTTTCGTATCATAATTCGTCTTTGTAATATTACTGTAATAATACCCTTGAGAACGAATCTTTTCATACACTTTATCGCCGACAATCTCTTTCAATAAAAATGGGTCTTTAATTGGGTCAAACAAATAACTTGGATCTTTTTTTTGCATTTCATTTTCGGGAGTAAATGCAAAGAATTCCATCTCATCATCAAAGTACCTCTTGCGAAGATCTATTACTACTGTTCCGTTATATATTTCTTCGGTTTTTTCTTTAACTACTTGTAAAGAAATTTTGGCACCATTAATGCGAAAAGCATCTCTTACTACAAATCTATTATATATTTCTCGTATCAACACAGGATCATTAATAACCCATTTTTGCTTTAGATCGTTAAATGCAATTGTATTATACTCAATACCGTCATAGATTTTCGCTGCTCTTTCATATTCAGTTGAAGTTGGTGATGTCTGCGCGAAAACATAGTTAACAAATGACGAAACAAATATACTAACAATAATTATTGACTTTTTCATTTTCATAATTACCTTCCTTAAAATCCATAACGATAACGTAGTTCAATAAATGCACCGCCTGACGTCTCCCACTCGTGCTGAACTCGAGCTATAGGAGCAGAAATAAGCGTTGCGGCGATTCTGAACACGTGGCCGCCATCAAATTCAAGTAACTTTAACCACGCGTACATCTTTATCTGGCTGTCAAACATTCGTATTGAAGCATAGTAAACATCTTTTCCATCAGGCGCAAAATTAAAATGAATCATTATCATTGGTGAAAAATTTGAACATACTTGTTTTTTGATCATTGGTGTACTGGCAGTCGCAGATGCAAACTCTGCGGAATACACATCATAATATCCGCCTCCAACATCAATCCTAAAACGTCCATAAAGCGACTCGCTTGTATTCCAATAAAACGACATTGAACCTTCAGCAGAGGTTGTATTATAGTATGCGAAAGTATGATTTTTACCTGTTTTATCAGGGATTGTCTGTTTTAATTTTGAATTTGTAACATCTGCTGCACCGCCGGCCATAATATAAAAATTCAAAAATGGCAACCCATAAACCTTAGTATAACTAACATCTATACCAGCAGCATTATTCAAATGTAACCTTGCCTTTTGTGCTGCCAGAACAGGAATCGATGTGGCAATTTTCGATAAATCATAGCCGATTCTTGCCAACAGCTTTGCATCAATCGTGAATGCTTTAGTAATATCTTCTTTTTTTTCACTAATACTAAGAAGTGTTCTAAAGCCTCCAACAATACCTCCATTTTGATATGGAAGTAAATTGAGCATTCTTTCGGTTACAGTCAGTTCAACGCTTGCACCTCCAAACGAAAAATCCATTGCAGGATGCGATATACTGTATCCGCTGTATCCAACTTCTATCCGAAAATCTCCGGAACTTGAATCAGCAGTTGCAGCCGCTGATTTTCGGAGTCCCTTTTTCTCAATAACCTTAGCTTTTGGGTAATAGTGGAAACTGTTAGCACGCATAAAATTTAGATAATCAGTGTTATCTCGTGAGGAAATACCCATAGAAGTCTTTATGTCGGTATCAGGAGTTAAACGTAGCAATGTTGGCGGTTCCTGATCCGGATTATCAAGAAAATATTTTCTCACTTCATTATATAATACCATATATGTTTCCGGACGAGATTTTTGGAGCATCCACAAATCCTTAAACCTTAGAATCCTTATAGTGTCATAAGCAGGACCTGTTGTTTCTCCAAACAACTTTTCACCGCCTGCACTTGATTTATCGGTTATTTCATCAACATACAGTAATTGAATAGAGTCTATTCCTACCGCATTTCTCAAAAAGATAAGATTATAGGAAATATTATCTTTCTGTGAAAATGAAACCGGTTCACGTTCATTTGTCCTGGGGATATTCTGAAGTGCTTCATTGATTTTATTATTCGGAAAAGCAATAAAATTAATATTTAAATATTTCTTATCTTTTCTAAGTTTAGAATCAACTTGATCGAGTAACTCGTCAAAATTTTGCGCGAGCATAGGAAATATTATTCCATACACAACCAGCAAACCAAGTATTTTTTTGAGCATATCTTTCCTGATACTACATTATTATTTATATAAATTTTTTAATTACAATTATTTTACAACAACCGCGAAATATTCTTTTTTAAATTGTTCACCAAATTGAGTTTTAAAACTTATGGTGATCTTAACTTTTTGATCATCTCCCGGTTTCATTTGATCTAAGAAATCTTGGTTAACTTGCAAATCAACAGCTTTAAAAGAAGAACTTTTACGCTGTGATGCACCTGAAAGAAAATTTTCTGGGTCTGATGTTACGCGTAACCCGCTTAGCTCCGGTGTTGTTATCGCAAATCCGCTTGGCGTTGAACCAATATATACAAATAAAAATTGTTTTGAGGCCGATGTATATACAGTCACAACCCACTCATCATTTTCTTTAGTTTCCCACGAGCTAAATTCATTTAAGCTTGGTCTTTCAACATTGAATTCCCAAGTTGAATGTTCTAATTTACCATTCAATGGATTTGTACAACTGAATTCTTTACCTTGATATAATCCGTGAACTTGAATTTTTTTTCCTACATTTGCCGGATTCTTAAGTATAGAATCAATTTTTACTATTGGACCTTTGCCTTGCAAAAGTACTTGCCCCCCGGTTTCTGAAATCTTATAAGAATATAAATTCAAATCCTGATATTCAACAGTTGCAAAACTGAATGATTCTTTCTCACCAGGGAAATACTGTTTACGTAAGTCAATTGCAGAGGCTAGAGTTGGATTGCTTACAATAACTAAATAATATACAGAGCCTGTTAATCCGCCCAATTCACCCCGCGTATCATAATTTACTTTCACATAATATGTTCCTGGTATATCTATGAAGTCACTAAATATTATCCAAACAGTTGCTCCTCTACCGCCCGATGCAGCCTTCGCAAAATCCTCTTTTTTCGGTTTAGATTCTGAAAACTGAATTTTTCTTAAAGTCTTCATATCTTTATCTAATAAATCGGCATTACAATTAAAGGTTAGAAGATTTGCAAAAACTAAAGCACCTGATGATGGTACACTAAACTTTTGAAGTGCGGCTACTTTAATTGTATCTTTAACCTGCACCTTTTGAGCAAAGATTATTGAAAATGCTGAAACACATAAAATCACGGTTAATAATTTTCTCATAGAAATTACCTGTTATTATAAAATATTTATTATTATGAAAAAAAAATTAGGAACTGTCCGTTTATATAATTACGAATTAAACAGTTAACATATTAATGCGTGCTGTTTTCGGACAGTTCCATTTTGTAAAACTACAGAACTAACTGGGCTCCGGCTTTCTTAACACCGCCCTGCCTCTTCGCGCTAATTTCGAATGGTTCTTTATTACTCGTGACTTCTTTACTGCCTGATTCGCCTATTTTTTCTTTAAGCAAATTTAACAATGATTCCGTCAGATAGTCAGGCAATACTCGCTTGGTAGAAGCTTGCGCTACAAACTTATAATCACCTTCAGAAATAAATGCTGCCTGAAATTTAGCATTTCCATCAGTTTTCAAAATGCGGAAATTTTTATTACCGTTTCCATCCGCCGAGGAAAGCCCGTTAGAAGGGAATCCTTCAGGTGCTTTTGAGCCCGGTGCTACTTTAACGGTATAGGTTACACCATCTTTTTCTGCTTCAGAAACCAGTCCGTGCAGTTCAAGCGATACTATTGCATTGTGCTTGTCATCAGCTCCAATATTATAATCCAGCATTTTAGGACTCGCGCTTAAACTTACATCAGCCTTATAGGAGTTTGCAATACTTCCTATAAGCTTTTCCTGAATTAATTTTTCATTTTCAGCAAGCTCATCTCGCTCTGTTATAACAATTAACAACTCTGTTATTAATACGATATACAGAACAAAGTAGAGCATTTTGCCACTGCTGCCTTTTGACATAGTTTTTCCTTTCTACTATTTTGTCTGATTATCGCATTTTTATTGTTTAAAGAGCTGTCTTAAATCGCCCAATGATTTTAAGAAATCCGACTTTGACTGCGCCAATTTCCTGTTAATATTGTTTATTGATTCAAGATATTCATTCAAAGTATCCATATCACCTTTAGCCAAACTTTTGATTTCAGCCATTTGATTTTTAATTCTTTGCAATTCATCTGATGGCAAATCGCCTTTGTGAACCGGTTCTTCGAACATAGGCTCTTCCGGCGTAAAGAATGTTGTTATTGCCATAACCATCAGCAAAGCAAATTCTGTAAATAAAGCAATCATCACCCAATTCGGACTGACTTTCTTTCCTTCCAGCAAGAATTTTGGTACTATTGCTATCTGACCCGCTAACTCACCTAAACCGCGAAGACCAACGATTATGATGAGAAGTGCTGCGCCCATATAAACGAGTCCTTGAACATTGTTTGCATATTGGGGAATAAATGTATAAACCATAAACTTTCCTACTGCTGTTTTTGGTCCATTACCCGATTGTCTCTTCGTTGACACTGTATGCTCCTTCCTTTTTCATTGATGTATATTGTTACTATAAAAAACTTTTAATATTGTAAATTAGTTTATATCTCTCACAAATCAAAATTAAACATAAATTATATAAAATTGAATTAGTAATAT
>CAIYTF010000190.1 GCA_903929035.1 uncultured Ignavibacteriales bacterium | reverse complement strand
GTTATTCAAATTTAGTCCCGTTGGGACATAATATCCGTACCATATATTTTCTTGATTTCAGGAGACTGAGTAGTTACCATCTTTTTATCATCTGCTCAGATGATAAAAAATCATTTTGCCTTTTAACTGAAAAAGAAATTTCAAAAGCAAACAAAAGTTAGATGTTTTTGTAATATTATGCAAATAATTTTTTTGTCCTTGAAAAATATTCCGCTAATACACGTATATTTACTCACATTTTTGTATATACACAAGAATGAGACCTCATAAAAAAAATGACAGAACTATTTGCCGATGAACTGAAAGAAAATATGGACTGGCCGAAAAGTGAGATAGAGAATCTATAGATATGTGAAAAATATTTTGCTGAATATCCTAATAATATTTTCGGTAAAGCACTAAAAGGAATCCAATTTCAATGTTTGAACTTTCCAACCACGTTTTGTATCAATTGCAACAGTTGATTCTTTTTAAAAGGTTTTTTCAAATATTCATCGAATCCTTGTTCGAGAAAGTAATCACGATCGCCGGGCATAGCATAGGCGGTAACTGCTATAATCGGGGTATTGGCATAAGCCGGTAATTTTCTTATTTGACGCATCGTTTCAACGCCGTCAATGCCGTATCCTAAATTTATATCCATCATAATTAAATCGAATCTTCTTTCCGATGCGATGTTAATGGCGGTAAATCCGTCTGCCGCTTCAAAGATATTCGCTAATTTCGCGAGCATCTGCTTATAGAGCAATCTATTCGTGTGATTATCTTCAATGGACAATATTTGGAGAAGACCGCTTTCGCCGGAAACCACTAATTCACTCCGCGCGGTACTGCTTTTTTCTTTTATCTTTACCGCTATTTCCTCTTCGTCCAACACCGCCGGAAGCCAAATCGAAAAAACTGAACCCTGCCCTATTTTACTTTCCACTTGAATAGCTCCCCCCATTATTTCGACTATTTGTTTACTTATTGTCAAACCAAGTCCGGCACCTTCGTGGCTTCTGGAATATCCCTCGCTCGACTGCCTGAACTCCCCGAATATTTTCTCGTAATCTTTTTTGCTAATCCCGATGCCGGAATCGTTTATCTTTATAACTCCCCAATCAATGTTATCTTTTTGGACGCGTTCAAGAGTAATGATGACACCTCCTTGTTTGGTAAATTTCACCGCGTTGGCAACAAGATGGAAAAGAAGTCTTTCGAAGAGTTCCCGTTCTATGTTCGCGAAAAGGTCTTTATCAAGAAATTCGGTTTTTAAATAAAGATTTTTCCCATCGGAGAGAGTAAAAAAAGATGGGACTATTCTTTCGATTTCTTCTTTAAGATTGAATTTGAAAAGTTTCTTGGATGACTTCTGATCTTCGATCGAAGTCAATTCTAAAATACTGTTTAACGTGTTGCTTAATCTTTCACCTCCTTTGGCGATATGCCTTATGAGTATCAATTGTGCCGGATCGCTCAAATCGTCTTCAAGTATTTGCGCGAACCCCATTACCGCGATTAAGGGCGTCCGCAATTCGTGGCTCATATTGGATAGAAAAAAAGATTTCACCCGATTCATTTCATTGGCTTGTTCATTAGCCAAAATCAACAACGCGTTTGTTTTTTTAAGCACCGCTGTGCGTTCTTTCACTTTTCCTTCCAAAATTTTATTCTGGTTTTCGAGCTGCAAGTGCAGAAACCTGGTTTCAAGCAGATTTTTTATCCGCAGCTCCACTTCGATCAAATCGAATGGTTTAGAAAGAAAATCACGGGCACCGCCGGCAAGTGCTATTTGCTTCGTGCTGGGGTTTACGTCCGCGGTAAGTACTAATATCGGCAGATACTCACCATCGGGTATCAGAGATTTTAACTGTTCCATAACCTGATAACCATTCAAATTAGGCATCATCAGGTCCAGTAGAACTAAATCCGGATTGAATTCTTGAAACAAACTTACTGCCAAACGCGAATCCGTGGTTGTTTTAAGATTGGTATATTCTTTAAATTCAAGTAAATCTATAAGAACGTCAATATTCGTTTGCTGATCATCTATGATAAGTATGTTCGCGTTTTTTAATGTTGAATCAGTCATTGTTTATTCTTTCTGCATAGGTCGTAGGCGATAGTTTTCGCTATTCCCCGCTGCCGGTTGATTTTTGTTTGTCGCCGTTAATCATCCATTCATCCAAGACTTTCAGAAATACCACAACGTCCAATGGTTTGGTAAAATAATGTTTTGCTCCGTATTGCATAAACTGCTCAATCTTTCGGCTCATAGCATCGGCACTTAGTATGATGACGGGGATAGATGCCGTTTTAGCGTTGGATTGAAGAAGTTTTAACACTTCGCCGCCGTGTATATCCGGCAGATCGAGATCAAGCAGAATTAAATCGGGTAGATAATCTGCCGCGAGTTTAACGGCTCTTCTGCCATACATTTCAGACACCAAACGTATCGTGGGACGATAAGCCGCCAATATGTCTTCCACCAGTTGTATGTTTGGAAGATTATCTTCGATGTATAAAATAGTTCCAATTCGCTCCGTTATAGCGGTTTTATTAATAACCGAATTCCCTAATGGTTTGGCGGCTGCAGGGCTTTTGGTTAATGACAATTCCACCCAAAAGACGCTGCCTTGTCCGATTTCGCTATCCACGCCGTATTTACCGCCCATAACCGTCATAATGCTTTTAACCACGGCAAGTCCAAGCCCGGTTCCTTCGGTCGGAGTTTGCTCCGCTCCTATTCGCTCGAAAGGAGTGAAAAGCTTGGTTATCTCTTCGGGAGGGATGCCTAACCCTGTATCAATTACTTTGATTCGGACTCTTTTTTCCTTACCGCCATCGCTTAATTCGCATTCTATTTTAACCTTACCCGCGACACGATTGTATTTAATGGCGTTGTTTATCAAATTAAGGAGAACTTGCTTCAACAATTGCTTATCCGCTTTTACGAATAAGTCGTTAAATTTCGAGTCCGATAGTTCTAATGTAATTACCATTTTCTCGGCAAGCGGACGCAAAATATCTAAGGCTTCCGTAATAACGCAGCGCAGCTTGATTGGTTCAATTGAAATAGAAATATGCCCCGATTCTATCCGCGCTATATCGAGGACTTCATTGATTAAACCGAGCAAATGTTTCCCGCTTTGCATAATATGTCCTACTCTTTTTTTGTGAGCCGGAATCAATTCTGACATTTCCATCATTTGCGCGAAACCGAGAATGGAATTTAACGGAGTCCGCAGTTCGTGGCTCATACGCGAAAGAAAATCGCTTTTTGCTATATTCGCCCGTTCTGCTTCATATCTCGCTTTTGAAATTTCTTCCTCGAATAGTTTACGCTCGGTGATATCGACAATAACACCGCTAAGTTTCGTGATTACATTATTTTCCAAATTTGGGACAATTAGGCATTTAACCCATTTTATCGAACCGGAGGAATGAATAATCCTTAATTCCAGCCCATCCGCTTTTTTTCCATTCATTAGTCCCGTAAGAAATTCTTCGAATAAACAAACATCTTCGGAGAAGATCGCCTTGCTGAAATTATCCATCGATGGCTCTATTTCGTTGGGCTTTAATCCTCGCAGTGTGAAAAAATTATCAGACCATTTGTGCCTGCCGGTGACTATGTTCCATTCCCAACTGCCCATCTTGGCAATGTTTTGGGCTTCGATTAGGGCGGTCTCGCTTTCTTTCACTTTTCTTTCAATTATGTCGCGCTCTTCGATTTTATTATGCAGATTTCTGTTTATCACCTCAAGCTGTTGGGTTCTTTCTTCAACCAGCATTTCAAGATTCGCGTTATTGTTTCTAATTTCTTCTTCATTTCGAATTCTTCCCAAGGCATTGCTAACCAGAACGGCTATATCTTCTATGCCTTTTAGCATATTATTCGACAGCGTTATTTTTTCGTGAGTAGCCAAGTTTATTGACCCTATCGACACTCCTTTATAAATCAAAGGCAAAACAACCAGGGTTGCCAATTTTTCTTCTATTTGACTATCATTTTGATGAAAAGGAGATTCTACAAGCTCAATAAAGGCCGGTTTGCCGGTATCTACAAGCCGGGCGACTTCCGAATCTGCTTCGTAACGAGATGTGATTGCAGCAAATCGTTCCGACAATCCTTTACTGAAAACCAAATCCATTCCCCGCGTTTCACTGTTTGAAAGATAAATGCCGCCTCGATCCGTTCCGATCAATTTCCGAAAAGCTTCAATCGAAACATTATATAGCTCTTTAAGCGAGATTATTGAATTTAGCTCGACCCCCAGATCGCGCTGCGTTACAATCAACTGCTGGGTTTGTATTGACTCGATTGCGAAAGCGATATCCATCACCACTTCCTCAAGGAGCTTTACTTCGATTTCATCGAAAAAAAACGGCTCTTCAGAATAAAGCTGAAAAGCACCAATTGTATGTCCGAAGACATTAAATGGCAATGTAATAAAAGATTTACAGCCAAGTTTTATGATTTGTTCGCTCCACTGGAGCATCCCGGGATCGCTGGCTATATCGTTCGCCAAATAATAAACACCCGAATTTATAGACAGTCCGATTAGTCCATTCCCCAGAATATGATCATTTAAATCAATGATAAGCGTTTTTACATCTTCTCCACAGCCATCGGCGGCGACCGGAATAAATTTATTCAATCGCTCATCTATCACCCCGATCCACGCCATTCTGAACTTGCCGTCAGCGACCGCGATTCTGCAGGTTTCGTTATAAAGAGTTTGTTTGTCCTGAACGTGAACAAGCGTGTGATTGATATTACTTAGCACCGCGTATATGCGATTGGCTTTTATTATGTCTCGTTCCGCTTTATGGCGCGATGTAATATCGATTATCATTCCGGTGATAACGTCTTTCTGCAGCTTGGCACTAATCAGAACGGTTAAAACATTTCCTTTTTTGGTTATCAAATACATTTGAAAATCGGTTATGGTTCCGCTTTCCTGCAATCGCGCAATTAATATGTCCCAATCTGCCGGATTCTTATACAACGAGCGGATTGACAATGAAATATATTCTTCCGCGGACTCTGCCTCCATCATTTGAACTACTGCATCATTGATATACAATATTTCGCCGTTAATCGAAGTTGAATAAACACCCACGAGCGATGTTTCAATAATATCGCGGTATTTTTTTTCGGATTGCAAGGCTTCTTCGGTTCGCCTTTGAACACGGATTTCAAGTTCTTCGTTGTTTTTTTTCAGCAGATTGGAATATTCGGATAGTTTGAAGTTGGCTTTGTTAAGCTCCTCGGTTTGTTTTTTCAAGAGTAAGCTGTTTTCAAACAGCTCTATGAAAACTCTCACTTTGGCTTGGAGAACTTCGGGAACAATCGGCGCGAAAATAAAATCCACTGCACCTAAAGAATATCCTTTCCTCATATCGATTTCATCAGCGATAAGGGCAGTAATAAATAGTATGGGTGTATTCCGAGACTTATGGTACTTTCTAATTAAGTCGGCCGTTTCGAAGCCATCCATTATGGGCATTTTTACATCGAGCAAAATACAGGCAAAGTCCCGAACTTTCAATTTTCTTAGTCCATCGCTTCCTGAATCAGCACTAACAATATCTATGTTAAGCCCGCGAAACATAGATTCGAGCAATAATATTTTGTCTATGCTATCGTCTATAATAAGAATGCCCGGAGCTTTTGATGTTTCGATGATATTCATACCTTACGCCAATCTTTATTTGGTGGTTCTTTGGTAAAATCAGTGGAAGTCGAAAATCATATTACCCAAGATAAATATCTTGTTCCTAAAATTGTTATGATTTCTAACCTCTCGTGCTTTGGATTTGACCAATTGAATAAATCCGTTTTAGAACTCAACGTTTGTCCAAAGCTTCTGTAAAACTGCATCCTTCTTTGTTACGTTTTTGTTACCGGAATTTAAATAACTCAAGTTGACCGCTTAGGAAAAATGATTATATTTGCTACAATAATATACAAAGAAAGAATTGAATGTTAATTATTCATAGGAATATTAAACAGTGAATTATCTCACTTTCGTAACTACTCAGCCTGTTCTTGAATTTGTACCAACGGGACTAAATTTGAATAACCGTGAGTGCTAACTCACGGAAAAGTAAGCCCAAACAAATAGCGTCCCCGAAATGGGGGCGAACTAACTACGCGGCGTGAATTTGCCCCCTTCGGGGACATAGATGCTTTTTATCATTCTCCCGTGAGTTGTCAACTCACGGTTATTCAAATTTAGTCCCGTTGGGACATAATATCAGTACCGTATATTTTCTTGATTTCAGGAGAATGAGTAGTTACGGTTATTTCTTTAACAAGGACTTATTAATTAAAAGATAGAAATTATAGTAATCCGGAGTTTTTCATATAATGTTAGAGTTTATTAAAATGTTATTTGGCGATAAGAAATCGAAAGATATTCAGCCGCTTAAACCTGTAAAATGAATATCTTATATCTCGAAACCGGCACGACCCTTTATAAACCATCGCGCTTTTTAAGCGGTGTTACGTCTGCTATTGCAGAGGGATGGCTGCTGAATTGAAAATAAAAAAAATATTCCGTCATTCTAAGAATAGAACGGCGTGGCGTGTTTTACTGAATAACGAATCTCTTCTTCTCATCGAAGAACGCGATTTAGCTAATCGCGAAGTTTTTTTTCAATGTTATCAATTGGCTTCAGGTAAAAAGATGTTTTCGGATTTGCAGCCGGTCAATAAATTCTGGGCTGGTGTAGAATTATTCGATGGAGACATCGTGTATTTCCACGGCTATCGCAAGCCAGATATGCCTTGGCACCAAGGAATATATGCTTATTCTGTTTCCAAAGGAAAATTTATCTGGTCTCACCCTGATTATGTTTTCTCGTTTGGCGAACAAAATAATTTAGTCTGTCAAAAGCAAGAGTTTGAAAGCCTTAAATTTTATTCAGTGGATAAACTTACCGGAGAATTACTTGGCGAAATTGAAGCTGCTGAATCCGTTAACCAACGGCGATACATCGCTCAGGCGCACGCGGACTATTCTCGATACGAGTTTCCCAATGCTTATACCGCGAATGTTTTGCCTGAATCTGATATGCTTCTCTCCACTCTTTTGAAGCAGGGTCAAACCATTGTGGAAACTCTTTCTTATAACGGCACTTTCTTTTATATATTTCAGGAAACGGAAAGCACAGGTCTGCATAATCAATGGCTTCGAGGAGTTGATATTTCAACCGGAAATATAATATTTAATGAAACTATAAATGAAAATCAAAATACTTTTCTGTTTGATTCTTTTTTTGTCTTTTCCGGATATTTGATAACTATCAAAAACAAGAGTGATATTATCGTCTATAAACTCAAAGAATTTGTGAACGCGCCCTAATCAGGGATAATGTTGCTGCTATATTTATTAAATTTGCCGGCGATAACCGTGCCGCATTTCGGGCACTTGTCACCGGTCATTTTATTGCCGGCAACACCGTGCCAATTTCGTTCTATCAGTTTACTGTCGCATCGCGGACAGAAAGTGGTTTGTCCTTTACGGTCAATGATATTTCCAACATAACAATATTTAATGCCCGCGGAAAGCGCGAGTTCTCTCGCGTGCAGTATGGTTTTAGTAGGGGTTAATTGTTTGTTGGTCATTTTAAAATCCGGATGAAATGCAGTGAAGTGCAGCGGAATACAATCACCCAAATTTTCTAACACCCAATCGCACATTGCTTTTGTTTCATCTTCCGAATCGTTTTCACCGGGAATTAGCAGAGTGGTAATTTCGAGCCAAATATTGGTATCGTGCCGCAGCCATAATAGTGTATCCAGCACATCTTGCAGGTGCGCGGATGTAAGATTATGATAAAACGATTCAGAAAATGCTTTTAAATCAACATTTGCAGCATCAATATATTTGAAGACATCCTGTCGCGCGTGCTTATCTATATAACCGGCAGTGACCATAACCGAATTTATTTGTTCCTCCCGTGCCAGCCGCGAGATGTCGATAACGTACTCGCCAAATATAACAGGGTCATTATAGGTGAAAGCAATTGACGGTGTATCATTTCCTTTTGCCATTTGTATCACATCTTCGGGCGAGCAATTCAATGATAATACACTGTCAATTTTCGCTTTACTCATTGACCAATTTTGGCAGAATTTGCAGCCGAGATTACAACCAGCGGTTCCGAAACTTAAAATAGAAGAGCCGGGCAAAAAATGATTGAGCGGTTTCTTCTCAATCGGGTCAACAGCAAATCCGGTTGGTTTTCCATAAGCGAGAGAATAGAGTTTCCCGTCAATGTTTTTTCTCACGTAACAAAAACCATTCTGACCTGCACCCAATTCACAATAGCGCGGACAAAGGGTACACGAAACTTTCCCGATGCTAATCGGCTCTTGCCACAGCGCGGGGTGAAAGTCAGGTAGTGCTGATATAGTGTTCATATTATGCTAATATATAAGAAACCGTCATAAAAATAAGCAAAAAAAAAGAGAAGTAGTGCAAAAACTCTAAATACTTTACACTAAATACTGCCGTTTTGGATGTACCATTAGGAACAAAATGGTTATAGCAAGCCAATGAAAACAACCATCAAGTTCCGTATGTACGAAAGGTGCTTTAGCAATTATTATTGGATATTGTTTGCAATACACATTTCGTTCCTACGGGACTTAGCCGCAAATCCTGTTGAAATATCGCTTTTATAAGCCATTTAATATCAATAACTTACGGCAAGTTAGATGGAATGAAAGTTCAATCAAGCAGCCATCCATCTGCAATATCAGGCGTAACACCGCTTAAAAAGCGCGATGGTTTAGAAAGTGTCGTGCCGGTTTCGCGGTCGAAGATATTCATCGGATAGGTGACATATAAATTTTGTTTCGCTCGTGTTGCCGCTACATAAAGTAACCGCCGTTCCTCATCAAGTGATTCAAGTGATTCTGCAGAACGGTTTGACGGAAAAAAACCGTCAACAGTATGAATGATAAATACCGAATGCCATTCTAATCCCTTTGCAGAGTGAATAGTTGAAAGGGTTAAATAATCATCTTGTTTATCCTCTTCGCCTAAATCAGTAACTGAATCCATCGGCGGTTCAATTGCCATATCGGAAATAAGACTTTCTAACGAACGATAGTTTGCAGCGATATTTAGAAAAATATCCAAATCTTTTTTTCGTTTATTGAAATCATCGTATTTTATTTTGAAGATAGGATAATAATATTCCACTGTAAGCACTACTCTATCGCGTATCGAGAGTTCTCTCGTTCGCAAAGTATATAACAGCTGAAAGAGCGGAAACACTTTGTCACTCACCAATTTTGAATTAAACGAATCAGGCTTATTCTGCAGTGATATTTTGCCTTCAGTAATCGCGGTTAATATCTTCTCTGCTGTCTTTGGTCCTATTCCTTCGTGCAGCATAAGAACCCTGAACCAGCACACCACGTCACGCGGGTTAAGAGATATACGGAGTATAGCAAGAATGTCTTTAATATGGGCAGTTTCAACAAATTTCATCCCGCCGAACTTTTGAAACGGGATATTCGCTTTTGTCAGAGCAATTTCCAAATCAAACGAGAAAAAAGAGGAACGGAACAGCACTGCAATTTCCGAAAGAGGCGTGCCCCCTTCGTGAAGGTCTAAAACCTTATCAACAATGAATGCCGATTGGAGTTGCACGGTTGCAGCGGCAAGTATAGCGGGTAATTCACCGCCTGCATTTGAAGTGTATAGAACCTTGTCGTATTTTTGAATCGCGCCTTCATAGATGCGGTTAGCAACATTCAATATTTGCGGTGTGCTGCGATAGTTTTCTTCCAGCTTGATTATTTTCACATCCGGGTATATATCGGGGAACTTCATTATGTTCTCAAAATTTGCACCGCGGAAAGAATATATTGACTGCGCGTCATCACCAACCACCATTATATTTTGTTTTAATTGGCAGAGAGCTTTCACTATCTGAGACTGCAAATGATTCGTATCCTGATATTCGTCAACCATTACAAATCTGATAGAATTTAACACGCTCAATGAATCCGGAGTATTAGAGAGCAAAAAATCGCGCGAGTGAATCAGTAAATCGTCATAATCAACTAAACTGTTTTCTTTTTTGTAAGTCTTGAATTTTGCAAAAATGTTTTTTATTTCATCTATCTCTTCGATGAAGTGCGGATAATCCTTGCCGAGAATATCGTTGATATTTTTGCCGGTATTAACAGACAGGCTGTATATTTTTTGGAGGGTTGATTTCGTTGGAAACCGCCGCTTTTTTTTAACAGGGTCGGTTTGAGCGCGAATAAGATTTATAACATCTTCACTATCACCTTGGTCAAGTATGGTAAACGAAGTAAGAAAGCCCATTGCCTTAGCGTGCTTACGCAAAATTGTATTGGCGAAAGAATGAAATGTACCGCCATTGACATTATCACACCTGTTATCAAGCAGCAAAGCTGCCCTGTTCAGCATTTCTTTTGCAGACTTGCGAGTGAACGTGAGCAATAGAATAGACCGCGGATCATATCCCGACTCTATAAGGCGGGCAAGGCGATATATCAGTGTTCGGGTTTTACCGGTGCCTGCACCGGCAATAATAAGATATGCGCCGTCAACCGCCTTGACCGCCTCCAATTGAGCGGGGTTCAGAAGGTTTTCATAATCTATGGTAAATTTACCCTTGAGAGGCTGCACGTTTTCGAGTGCTTCGCTTGTTAGTCGGGTTAGTTTATATTTTTTGTCCATCAGGCTCTTACAAGTTCATTCATTATTCTAATTCTTTCAATATAATTCGTCCTATCGACATAATACATTTTTTCTAGAATCAGGCTACTGAAATCGGAAGTGCCGTAAGGGATATCTTTTGGGGTTTTCATTTTAATACAGAAACTTTATTTTTCATATTTGAAATATAGTGAATTGGGGATCAATTGTTAATGCTGATGGGTGTGGCAATTTGTAAAATATTCTGAAACGCGGCTGATGGGATGCGGCAATTAAGCATTAAATCCTTCTAAAGAAATAACCTTTACAACTTCTAAATTTAACCTTCGCGATCTTCGTATGAGAAAGTGTTGTTGTTATTTCTGAACGAGTCCTAAGTGTTCCATTCCATTCACTTCAAAAAAGACTCCACTTCTATATTCATTACCTTTTCTTTTTGAGCTTTGCTGCCGGAAGGAATCGCGGCGAGGAGTTGTTCTTTTGATGAATATGATTTCAGGTAGTAAAACTCGCAGCGGTCGCGATTATTGATTACCCAGTTCAATATGATTTTCATTTTTTCCAAATCTTCTTTTTCAGGTGTAACATCGCTGTGAATCAAACCCGTGTAATATTCTTCAATCAACTGCTCGAAATTATTTCGGTCATCCATCGGATAGTCCTTGATAACCGCGCGTCCCTCGTTCAGCAATATAAAGTCTTGGTCCCCTGCCGCTCCGGTGATTTTTATTAATAGATTAGCTTTATTAACAGGCTCCGCGAGAAGAGAAGAACGGTGAACTTGTTTCAATAGCAGGTCAATAGCTTCTTTTGTCTCTGCCGCTTGTTCGAACTTCAATGCATCGGAATATTTTTTCATCTTTTGCAAAAGATAATTTAGCGCGGTCTGTTGTTTCCCGAATAAAAACTCATATACCGCGTTTAATTCATTTTCCTGGGCTTCCGCGTCACCGTTTTCGCAAGGCGCGGTGCAGCGGTCAATATCCGCGAGGTAGCACCGTAGTCCTTTCTTTAATACGCTGTCGGCGCATTCCCTTATACGGAATGTTTTTTGAATTAGCTCAAATGTATCATTAGCTTTTATCCGGTTAATGAACAATCCAAAATAATCGCTGCCATCATAAGCAAATTTGCTGGTGATTTCAATCGCGGGAATCTCAGAGGTTAAGTTCACCTTTAGAAAATACGCGGGACCGTATCGTTTCAACTGCACGTTAGACTTAGGCATAAACAGTTTAATTAATTCAGCTTCCAACAGCAAAGCAACCAACTCTGAATTGGTGGTATAAAGATGCAGCTTCCTTCCGCGCTCGGTAATGGATTTGCTCTTCTTTGGTGCCGATGATGCAAAATGTGACTGCAGTCGTTTCTTTAAAGATTTACCTTTGCCGATATATATTACCTTCCCTTTGGCATCGAGAAATAGATAAACCCCCGGCGAATCCGGAATGCGGCTGTAAATGGATTTGTCTTCTTTATTGATAGACATTTTTTTCAGGTTGTTCGCCGATGCAGAAAATTGGAAAGTATAAATTTGTTTAAGTGTTTTAAACTCTAAAGACTTTAGCTCTGTAATCTGTTTTTTGAATACCTTCAGAGTGATATCGGCATCATCCAAAGCACGATGTGCCCGCGCAACAAATATTTGCAGGTGATGCGCCACATTCCCCAATGATTTGGATTTTAGCTGAGGATAAAGCCTTCTCGCCAATCGAAGCGTGCATATTTGCATCGGATTAAACTCCTGAATACCAGCGCGAAGAAACTCGGCTCTCAGAAACTGATAATCAAAAGCAAGATTATGCCCGACAATCACAGTGTTTTCTAATTGGGAATAAATTTCCCGTGCAACATCATCAAATGAAGGCGCATCCGCGACATCTTTATCGGAAATCCCTGTTATTCTAGTAATTTCCCTCGGGATCGGGCATCCGGGATTAATGAAAGAGTTATACATATTTATAATCTCGTCACCGCGAAACGTGATTATGCCTATTTCCGTTACCCTGTTGAAACGTGCTGATACACCTGTGGTTTCCACATCAACCACGCTGAATACAACTTTATTGGGACTCCAAGAGAGATTGTCCGAATTATCTTGCACTTCGGCACCAAAAGTTATTGAATTTGATTACAAAATATGTAATTTTATTAACAAATATCAAGAAATATTACCGTTTGTGATTTATTAAATTAAATTGCTTTATTGTTTATGTAAGTTTAGAAATAATTTAAACGCTTTTCCAAAAGAAAAGCGTACCCGGAGAAAATAAATGAATAAACTAATTGGATTGATGATGCTGGTTATCGGAGTTTACCCGATTGCAGCTCAAAAACCATTAACTGCAGAAGAATCAGTCAAAATAGCACTGCAAAGAAATGTGTCGCTTATGACTGCCAACGAAAACCTGAAATCATCGGAGTCTGCAAAAAAATCGGCTTATGGCTCATTATTGCCTTCCGTTAACGGTAGCGCGGGATGGAACTATAGTAAAAGCGTGTATGGTTCAGGGTCTCTTTATCAAGGGGCACCAACGTCCACAATTGACAGCAGAACTTATAGCACTTCAGTAAATTCGGAATGGACAGTGTATGACGGCTTATCTAATTACGCGTCTCTCTTCCGCGGCGAAAAAAACTTTGAAGCCGCGAAATATGAATTGTTAAAATTGAAACAAGACGTGGTTTTCCAGACATTGAGTTATTTTTATGATTTACTTGATGCTCAAAAACTTCTATCGGTGAAAGAAGAAGATTTGAAGTGGAATAAGAAAAACTATGAAATCATTGTCGAAAAAAATAAATTGGGTGCCTTAACTCTCGCTGATGTATATCAGCAGCAAGTAAATCTCGGCAACGCCGAACTTGAATTGATTAAAGCAAAAAATAATTACCAGTCACTCCAAAGTTCATTCCTATATTATTTGGGACTTGACGTGCTTGAAGAATATTCCTTTGTTGAACCTATTGAGAACACAAATGAAAATCAGCCTGAGGCAGGAACAAAAACAGACTTCGAGAAAATTTCAAATTTAGTGAGCGATGCAGCGGCAAATCGAGCGGACTATACAAGTGCAAAATTGCAAGTTGAGAGTGCTTCCGAATCCATCAAGATAGCACAGGCAGGTTACTTGCCCGTTTTAACCAACAGTATCGCTATTTCATCGAGTGTCGGCAGTCTCAAAAATCTTTTTTCAGATAGAGATTATTCGTTTGGACTAAATCTGAGTATCCCGATTTTCAGAGGCTGGGCAATTGATAATCAGGTTCAGCTCGCGGAAGTTGCACATAAAGTAAAGCAAATACAATTGGATGACCTCACCCGGCAAATCAAGCGGGATATTCAAAAAAATTATCTGGATTTGCAGGCATCATATAAACGTTTAGAGGTTAGCAGAGAAACAGTGAAAGCTGCAGAAGAGAACCGCCGCATTGAAGAAGAAAAATATTCTCTCGGAGCCACTACTCTATTAAACGTGTTGATAGCCAATTCAAGTTTAACAAACGCGTCCACGGGACTGATAAACGCGAAATACGAGTTTCGCAAACTAAAAGACCAAACGGAATATTTGCTGGGTAAATTAGATTATCAAAAATTTGAAAAGTAAAGGAGATTTTAATTATGGCGAAAGAACTGAATAAAAGGAAATCAAGAAAAAAACTTTATATTTTTAGCGGATTGGGCTTATTAGTCCTCTCTGTAGCCGGAATCGCTATTTTCCAAGGCAGCAGGGATGAAATCACTATTGTTCAAACCGAAAAAGTTGCCCGCCGAACTATCACGCAGAAAGTGCCCGCGACAGGAAAAATAGATCCTGAATTAAAGATTGCCATAACACCTGAAGTGACAGGCGAAATAGTTGCTCTCCCTGTTAAAGAGGGCGACCATATAAAAAAAGGTGACGTTCTCATAAAAATAAAAGCGGATGCCTACGCGGCACAATTGCAAAGCGCGCAGGCAAATTTACAGTCAGCAAAATTCACCCAAAATCAACGCAAAGCTGAGTTAGATAAAGTCACGCTGGATTACAGCCGCGTTAAAGAACTGCATACAAAAAAATTAGTCAGCGATGCAGAGCTTGAATCCTCGAAAAGCTCTTTCCTTGGTTCAAAAGCAATGCACGATGCCGCGCAGTCTTACGTTCAGCAAAACGAAGGAACAGTCAAGCAGGCTGTTGAGCAGTTAAACAAAACTACAATTCTATCCCCTATCGATGGAATCGTAACACAATTAAATGTCCGCCTCGGCGAGCGTGTTCTTGGCAGCGGTTTTAGTCAGGGTACTAATATTATGACGGTTGCCGATCTTTCCAACATTCAGGCAATCGTTGATGTCAATGAAAACGACATCATTCATATCACAAAAGGCGACACTGCCCGCGTTAGTGTTGACGCGTTCGGCGACCGCAAGTTTATCGGTATTGTTACTGAAATCGGTAACAGCGCGAAACAATCATCGACCGGAACTCAGGACCAAGTAATTAATTTTGAAGTAAAAATAAAGCTGACAGAACCAGATGTAAATTTGCGCCCGGGAATGTCCTGCAACGCATCGATAGAAACTGATACCAAGAGCAATGTAATAGCGGTGCCGATACCTTCGGTTACAGCGCGTTCCGAAACCAAAGCTGAATCGACTGATAAAGGCGAAAGCGATGCACAAAAGCAAGCCGCTGCAAAGAAAAAAGACAATAACAAGCCTGATGAAATCGTGTTTTTGACTAATAACAATAAAGCAAAGACAGCAAAAGTTAAAACAGGAATTTCCGATGACAATTACATTGAAATACTCAGCGGATTGAGCGGAGGTGAAGAAGTCGTTACAGGCAGTTACAAAGCAATATCACGCGATTTAAATGACGGTTCAATTATTCGTGTCGAGAATAATAAAGGAACCCAGCTGACAAGTAAAGACAAGAAATGATCGCGCAGACCAATGAATGAAAACATAATTAACATTGAACATATCTCGAAAGTTTACACTGTCGGTGATGTAAAGGTACACGCGCTTTACGATGTATCCCTTAGGATTGACAGTACTGAATATGTTGCAATTATGGGACCTTCCGGCTCCGGAAAGTCAACATTGATGAATATGCTTGGATGCTTAGATACACCATCGGGCGGAAAATATGATTTTAAAACCCGCAACGTGAGTTTAATGACTGACAATGAACTTGCCGAAATTCGTAATCGCGAAATAGGATTCGTGTTTCAAACTTTTAACCTTCTTTCTCGCAGCAACGCGCTGCATAATGTTGAGTTGCCGCTGATTTACGCCGGCGTACCGTCTGCCGAGCGTAAGGAACGCGCTAATCAGGCATTGATATCAGTGGGTTTGGGCGATCGAGTTCATCATAAACCAAATGAACTTTCGGGCGGACAGCGGCAGCGCGTGGCAATCGCCAGAGCATTAGTAACAAATCCGGCTATAATTCTCGCCGATGAACCCACCGGTAATCTTGACTCTAAAACAGGCGAAGAAATTATGCTTCTCTTCCACGAGATTAATCAAAAAGGCAATACTATAATCTTGGTAACACACGAAGAATATATCGCGCAGCACGCCGCGCGGGTTATTCGCGTACGTGACGGACTCGTGGAACGGGATGAAGCGATTGTGAACAGGTATATACCGGGCATATCAAAACCCGAATCCGCTGTTAAGTAAATAAACACAGCACGAAATTAAAATGAAAAAAAAGACAGGTCTTCTTTTATTCGAGCTGCGCGAAGGATTTATTATCGCGCTTCAATCCATAGTCGCGAATAAAGCACGCTCGTTCCTAACTATGCTTGGAATTGTGATTGGAATATCTTCTGTTGTTTCTATGAGTACAGCAATTAAAGGAATTGATGCCTCGTTTCAGAAGGGTATCAGCGCGTTAGGAACAGATGTTCTTTATATAGATAAGTGGGCTTGGTTTTCAAATACCGAATGGTGGAAAATGCGTAATCGCAGAAAAATCACTATGGAACAATATGAAAAGTACAAGCAAACCGCGCAGCTGCCAATGGCTGTTGCCCCTGTTTCCAATGCAAGAAAAAAAGTTGTTTATAATGAAAACTCGGTTGAGAGCGTGAATATTAACGGTTCAAACGCGGACTATGTAAAAACAACAAATTTCACATTCGCTCTCGGACGGTTTTATAACGATATTGAAGCGAAAGGCGCGCGGGATGTTGCAGTGATTGGAAGCGAGCTGGCAAATAAACTTTTTCCGCGCGGAGATGCTTTAGATAAAACTATTAAAATAGGGGGATTCGGTTACAAAATTGTCGGTGTTTTAACCGAACAGGGCAGTTTTATTCTTGGCGATTTTAACCCTGATAATCAGGTGTTTGTTCCGATTGGAACAGTATTTAAACATTTCGCGAGTGAAACATTTCGTTCAATTACTATTAATGTTCGCGCGCGAACTCCCGCGCTCGTTGAAGAAACTAAAATAGAGGCAGAAGGATTAATGCGGAAAATCCGCTCTATTTCGCCTGGTATTGAAAATGACTTTAGTGTCAATCAGCAAGAAGGATTAATGACAAATTACAATTCGGTGGTGGGAGTCATTCAAGTGGCAGGATTATTTATAACAAGCCTTAGCTTATTTGTCGGGGCAATCGGTATTATGAATATTATGTTTGTATCGGTGAAAGAACGCACCCGCGAGATTGGAGTCCGCAAAGCAATAGGTGCCAAGCGGAGAACGATTCTCGCGCAGTTCTTGCTTGAGTCTTCAACGATATGTCTGATGGGCGGTTTTGTTGGATTATTGGTCGCGATACTTCTTAGTTATGTAGTCGATAGATTCCTGCCTACATCAATTCAGGCAAGCGCGGTATTTATTGCAATCGGAATATCATTGATAACAGGCGTGGTCGCGGGCTTGGCACCTGCATATACCGCCGCTAAAATGGACCCTGTTGACGCGCTGAGGTATGAGTAATGAGAATTAACTATGAAGTATTTTCTGTAGCCTTTGGCTCAATCAGGCAAAATAGACTGCGGGCAGGATTGACAATATTAGGGGTAGTAGTCGGTATTTTTTCTATTATCGTGATTATGACAATTATCACTATGCTGCAAAACAGTATAGAAAGCGGGTTTTCAGATCTGAATAAAAACACATTCCAAATTCAAAAATGGGAAGCAATGCGAATGGGACCGCACCACCACGGAGATCGCAACCGCAAAGATATTACAATTGAAGATTTTGACAGACTGCAGGGAATGCTGACGCAGGCACTATATATAGGCGCGGAGCAATGGAGTTTTGGCCGCGTGGTGAAGTATGGAAACAAAGAAACAAATCCTAATGTACAAATAGCGGGAATGACAATCGGTGCATTGCGAAACAATAATGTTAAAGTTGAAGTCGGCAGAGATTTTATTCAAACAGATATCGATTTTGCACGCAACGTGTGTTTAATCGGAATGGATGTGGTTGATAAAATTTTTACCGGTGTTGATCCCCTTGGTCAGCAGGTAATTATTGACGGATTGCCCATAACGGTTGTCGGTGTTCTGGAACGTACGCCGCAATTATTTGGGCAAAGCAAGGATAATTACATTGTTTTCCCTATTTCGTCTTGGCAGATTATTTACGGAAAAACAGGAAGGTCGGTTAATATCACGGTAATGTCACACAGCAAAGAAGATTATAATCAGGTGATTGATGCAGCTATGGGATATATGCGGACTATTCGCAAAGTGGCTCCGGGCGAAGATAATGATTTTTATATTTTCTCAAATGAATCGCTCATTAGCCAAGTAAACGACATAACCTCCGGAATTAAAATCGGCGCGTTAGTTGTTTCAATTATTGCACTGCTCGCCGCCGGTGTCGGCATTATGAATATTATGCTTGTTTCTGTTACTGAAAGAACCAAAGAGATAGGAATCAGGAAAGCCGTTGGCGCGAAACGCGCGGATATATTAATCCAGTTCTTGTTTGAAGCCATATTGCTTTGTATAATTGGCGGTGTTATCGGAATTGCACTTGGCGTTGGGTTAGGCAATCTTGTTGGCAAACTGATTAACGCCCAAACTGCAATCCCTTACAACTGGATAGCCATCGGCATCTCCACCTGTGTTTTTGTTGGAGTATTGTTCGGCACATATCCGGCGTACAAAGCGGCAAACTTAGACCCGATCGAAGCATTGCGGCACGAAACTTAATAATAAGGTTCTTGACAATCCTTTCGGGATGTATCCATCACAAACCGTATTCGCCGAAATATATAAATATCAACGAACGATAATCTGCGCGACCAGCCCGCCAATGGTGAATGCCCCGATCCACGCGCCAAACCAGATAGCCCAGCCTTCTTTCCATCCGCGTTCTTTCAGCATAACCATAAACGATGCAATGCACGGAACGAACAGTGTAATGGTAATAATAGCAACCGTAGCCTGCATTGCCGTGAGATGTAAATCAAACAAACCCGCCGTTCCAAAATCCCTGCGTACCATTCCCATTATAAACGCGTTCGCTGCTTCTTTCGGAAGTTTTAACCAGTGTACGGTGAAAGGGGCAAGAATATTCTGAAAGACCTCTAACAGCCCTGTCATTTCCATAATGCCAACTATGGCTGCACCGACAAAAAACCATAGACTCGCTTCTTTTAGAAAATCGATACTACGGTAGAAAGTTTTTTTTAACAAGTTACTCAATCGCGGAAGCCGCATTGGAGGCAAATCTATCAGCAGCGGCATACTTTTACCGGGAAGCATTTTATTCAACCCTGTGGATAATACTATTAATACAATAAGTATCACCGTTACATATATTAAGAATGGCGCAAGTCCTGCTGTACTCATCAAAACCGCGATAACCGCGAGCTGGGCAGAACAGGGTATTACAAATTGCAGAATGGCTGTCGCGATTGTACGTTCACGGTGCGAACCAAGTATGCGCGTGGTAATTGTTGCCATAGTCACGCAGCCGAAACCAAGAATAATAGGTATCACTGCCCTGCCATTCAAACCCAAACAGTTAAGTGTTCTGTCAGATAAAGCAGCAAGTCTCGGCAGATAGCCGCTATCCTCAAGAAATGCCATCGAAAAATAAAATGCCAATACCAATGGGAATAACAGAAAAACTAAATAGGTAACTGTCATACTTATAACACCAAAGTCGCCAAAAAGAAACCGTGCCAAAACATTAGTATATTTGAATGATAGAACAGAATGAGGTAAGTTTGAGTAATATTTAAATTCCGTTCGCTGAATTTCATCACTCTTCATTCCACGCGGAAAAACAAAATTCTTAACAAATATTTTTTTTCCTGCTTGGTCAATCACGGAAACATCTATAGCGACAGCTGAATAATCCGCGACAAGCGACTTGAGATTATACTCGAAATATCGTCTTCCAAGTTCTTTCTCGGTATAAGTCACTAACCGCTGCGCGACCAAATCGCCAATGATGAAATAAAAAACAGTTAAAACAAACATTAGAAACGGTATGCCCGTGTAGGGATTAATAACCAGCGAAGAAAGTTTATTAAGAAATTTTCCGCGCGAAGAATCTTCAAACTCAACCTCGCTAACAATCTCGTTCACGGAGCTTCGGCGTTTAATGTAGATAATTTCCCTGTCATCGGGGGTTCCGATTGGCTCGTTCAACCGCTTTGAAACTTCAGGGTCGCCTTCTTTAATTAAGAGAGCATCGTGGCGTAAAATATTTTTTAATCCAAGAGGAGCTATCACTGCAAATATTTCAGGATCATCAATCCCCTGCTTCGCGGTACGAATTCCCTCTTCCAGAAACTCGAATCCCCTGCTATCCACCGCCGAAGTGCAAAAAACAGACACGCCAAGCAGCTTAGAAAGTTTATCATATTCGATCTTAATATTCTTCTTTTTCACCTCATCGGCAAAATTCAGGAACACGCACATTTTCTTCCCCATATCAATCAACTGACGGGTAAGAAACAAATCGCGTTCCAGATATAGCGAGTTAACAATATTGATAACCACGTCAGCTTCAAGAATAATATCACGGGCAACCCGTTCTTCATCGTTGAAAGAAGACACGCCGTAAATGCCGGGTGTATCATAAATATCATAATCTTTGAATTTTCCCTTCGTTACCGAAACAGTTGTCCCCGGGAAGTTTGAAACTTCCATATAAGTACCGGTGAGGTAATTGAAGAAAAGCGATTTGCCCACGTTAGGATTGCCGACAAGCACTACCTTCACAACTTTAATATTCCGGTCTTCTCTAAAAACGCGGTTGCTTTCTAACTTCGCCGGTGCAGCCATACTCGTTTCCGTTCTCATTTGGGAATCAGGAAAGTTCGGTGATGTGAATACATCTGGCAAGATCGAAACCGATAGCAATTTCCTGCCGTCTCTTACGGAGAATGATAGTTCCGCCGGGAAGATTCTGCAAACATAAAACACGTTCGCCCTCCCCTATCCCGAAACGAAGGAGCTGCAAACGCTGATGATCCTGAGGTAAGCGGTTAATCTCAATTAATGAACCTTTAATAGCTTGGTCTAATGTTTTTTTAATCATTGTAGTGTGGACAATTGGCTTTGTTTTTACAGCGGACAAAAATGTTGAAAGAATAGGATGAGGATGTAAATCCCAGATTCTCGCTGATATCTTCTTGTATTTTATTTACTTTGTTATCGGTAAATTCCACTATCCGCCCGCAATCTAAGCAGAGGAGATGATCGTGCTGTTTCCGCTTAAAATTACTTTCGTACCTGTTCATATTATCCCCAAAGTTGCGGAGAGATATGAGTTTGCAAGCGGTCAGTAATTCGAGAGTTTTATAAACAGTGGCGCGGGAGACATTGGAATTATTGTTTTTCATAAAAATATATAACTCATCCGCGGTGAAGTGTCCTTCATACTCGATAGCAGCATCAAGAACTTCAAAACGTTCCGGAGTGATACGATGTTTCCCCTTTTTCAGGTAGTCACTCAAAATTTCAGCGGCTTGCTTATTATTCATTACATATTATTAAGATTTAGTCTATATAAAGATAAGAAAAATAATTGTTGATTTCAAATGAAAAATAGGATTTAAATATAGCTCCATTAGTTGAGCCTTGTCCCAATTCTATCGGGGGAATCCGAAATGAGAGATTAATAAATCACGTTAAGTCCTTGTAAAGAAATAACCTTTACAACTTCTAAATCTAACCTTCGCGGTCTTCGCGTGAGAAAGTGTTAATGTTATTTCTGAACGAGTCCTAAGCAAATCAGGATAAAAATGGTGTTTCGACTTCGCTCAATGACCGGCAAACTTGATTCTTTGAGCGGAGCCGAAACAAGAAATTAATAAATCATCCTTCAAACCATCCCGGGAATTTCATCATAACTGCATTGCCAATAACCGCGGCAGATTCATCTACCGAAAACGCGTGAACATTTACTACTATATGATATAGAGTTGGATCATCTACATCCTTATGATAATTTGCTGAAACAAAATTTTCGCGTGCTTTATCCTCTTTCTCTACAAAATTGGCAGCCTCTTTATGCCCCATTTGGTAGTAAGTCTGCATATTAGTTATCCGAACATCAAGGGGAGCAACTAAGCGGACGTGAAAACTATTTGGCAGATTTGCAGTAACAATATTCCCTGCTCTTCCAACAAGAATAACATTTCCGATCTGCCCGATTTGGAGCATTGTTTTTGCAGATACACGCAGCAGTTTCACGATAGGCGGATGGATACCGAATAATTCATTCATCGTGGTACTGATAATAGGAAACTTGTCCTCGTGGAAGTAGGTGCTAATTTTATTCGGGAGTTCATTATCCTCAAGAATTTTATCTATGAGGGTTTTATCGAAAAGGACAAATTCCTGATTAAATCTCTCGAAATACTCGATAAGTTTTTCTCCTATTCTGTCGGCACCGGCTCCCGTTTGCCTTGAAAAGGTTATGCAAGGACCGCCTTTTTTCTTACGATGACTATCGGCATCAATCGTATGAGATTCAATATACCGTTTTGCTTTATCAATGGGACCTGATTCTTTCATTTCCTGTTCCTTTCTGACTGATAAGTTGAATTATTTTCTTATTTTTAAGAATACCAAATTATATCCGTTAAAATATTAAATACATTTACCAAATACAAAATCAAAATATTATGTAAATAATAGAGCGAATAGCTTTTTACAAATGAATTTTTCAATTGAACAAAATTATTTTGTATCTTTCAAGGTTAATTAGGATAAATTTCATTTTTCAATAGCTTAAGTAGAAAAAGAACGTGTTTACGGAAACTACTCCGGAAAAAGAATCTGCAACCATTTTATTTCTGAATACCTTACAGTATTTGGACTCGATAATTTTCTCATCCTCGCCGGATGGGAAAAGATACTACTTTATTAGTCAGGCTATTGAAAAAATTATTGGCATTACGCCGGATTATGCAATATCCCATCTTACTTTCGTGATGCGTCTTATTTTCAGAGAAGATTTCAGCGAGTTTAAATATTTATGCCAACAGGCAAAAAGCGGATTTCCCTCAACTGTTGAGTACCGTATTAAAAATATTTCAGGAAACACTATTTACTTGCGGCATTCTGCATTTCCCGTAATTGAAAATGATATTATTATCAGAGTTGACGGGATCATTCACGATATAACTAAAGAAAAATTGAATGAGGAGCGGCTGCGCAAATCAGAAGAACGACTGCGAAACATCGTGGAAACTGCTGATGATTTCATTTTTACCTTGGACGAAAGCGGTAATTTTTCGACAGTTAATAATAACGGCGCGCTGAACCTCGAGTATCTCCCGCAGGAAATGTCAGGACGACATTTTTTTGAATTTATCACGGGCGACAAAAAAGCAGAGATTGCCAGAAAATTTCAGGAAATTTTAAGAAATCACCACGTTGTTACTTTCGAAGCATCATTCCAAAGTAAATATAATAAAACACTCATTTTTGAAATTAGTGCTCGGGCATTGTATGAAAACGGAAGGTTAGCAGGAGTCATTGGCATAGGCCGCAATATTTCTAATCGATTGCTCGATCAAGAAAAAATGAAGGATTTGAACAATAAATTAATCGAAGCAAATCGAATTATCTCAATTGAACGCGACAGAGCAAAACAGAAAATTTCCATTTTGGAAGAATTAAATCGTTTAAAAAATGAATTTGTTTCTAATATCTCGCACGAATTGCGAACCCCTCTTGCTTCCATAATCGGATTTGCAGAAACAATAGATTCAGACTCAGAGATGCCGACTGAACTTCATCGTGAGTTTAATCAAATTATACTCAGCGAAGCAAAAAGATTAGCTAAACTTATTAATGACGTTCTTGATATTTCAAAAATTGAAGAAGGAAAAATTAATTTAGCAAAAACCGAATTTGATATTAATACTGTTCTTCTTCCGCTTATTAATCAGTTCAAAAATAAGATTGAGGAAAAAGGTATTGTTTTTTGGCACGACATACCAAAGCAATCCGTAACCGTATTTGGCGACAGAGATAGAATTGTTCAGGTATTTGAAAATCTGCTTAACAATGCTATAAAATTCACCAATGAAGGACGAATCACTTTACTGGCACAAAGCCTTTATCGTGAATACGAAGTTCTCTTGACAGATACGGGAATAGGCATACCAAAAAAAGATATACCATTCCTTTTTCAAAAATTCTATCGGGTAAGCCGCCCCGGTTCTGAAATACCCGGAACAGGTCTGGGATTGGCATTTGTTAAACAAATTATTGATCTCCACAAAGGCTATATTGGAATCCGAAGCGAGGAAAATAAAGGAACAACCATCGTGGTAAAACTTCCAATCGTCAAAAAAGAGTAAAAGTCTAAAATGAGCAAAACCATTTTCATCGTTGATGATGAACCTTCAATCGCAAAATTACTCACTTATTGGGTGCGTGATAAGTGGGGTTATAATGCAAAAACATTTGCAAACGGCGAAACTATGCTTCAAAAACTTTCTGAAAATCCTGACTTGATTCTTTTAGATATTATGATGCCGGGTATCAGCGGAATTGATGTTTTAAAACAGGTTAAACAATTTAATGACCGACTACCCATTATACTTCTTTCAGCACAAGGACGAATAGAGGTTGCGCTTGAGGCATTGCGAATGGGGGCTTATGACTATTTTCCCAAACCAATCGATACTCAGCGATTAGAACCTGCTATTAAGAATGCAATAAAAACGTATGATCTCTCCAAGGAAGTTGAGAACTTGCGTGAAAATATGCAGCAGGCATATAAATTTGAAAGTATTATTTCTGTTGATGGCAAAATGCAGGATATTTTTCGTCTAATGACGAAAGTACTCAATTCAGATATTACCGTACTAATACACGGAGAGAGCGGAACAGGTAAAGAACTTATTGCCCGCGCTATCCATTATAATGGAATCCGAAAGAATCAGCCGTTTGTTGTCATCAACTGCGCGTCAATTCCGCGTGAACTATTAGAAAGCGAGCTGTTTGGGTATGAACGCGGAGCGTTCACAGGTGCGCATCAGCGAAAAATAGGGAAATTTGAACTTGCTCATTCCGGTACCATTTTCCTCGATGAAATTGGTGAATTAGAAATGACTTTACAGGCAAAACTTCTGCGCGTTATTCAAGAGAAAACATTTGAAAGAATTGGCGGTAATGAGCTTCTAAAGTCCGATGTCCGAATAATTTCAGCAACAAACCGCGACTTAAAAAAAGCGGTTGATATGAAGGAATTTCGCGAAGACTTATTTTATCGTCTGAACTCGTTTCCGATTACACTGCCTCCTCTGCGTACAAGACGAAGCGATATTTTAGTCTTAGCTGCTCACTTTCTTGAAATATTCAACAAGAAAATGTCTAAATCTATTACCGGATTTTCAAAGCGTGCTTTACGGTTGATGTATGAATATGATTGGCCCGGTAACGTGCGTGAATTAGAAAATACTGTGGAACGTAGTATTATTATGTCTGAAAATCAAGTAATTGATGTTGATGATTTCCCCGCGCATATTCGTTCCGCTAATGATGATATGAAATTAGAAGGTTCATCTCCTTTTTTTCAGGACGATGTTATCATATCATTTGAGAAGATTAAAGAAGAAGCATTACGCCACGCTCTGCGCGTAACGCGCGGAAATATTCTTTCTGCAGCAAAGAAATTAAAATTAGGCAGAGCAACTATCTATAGATTATTAGATAAATACAAAATAAATCAAAGTGAATTTGAGACTAAAAACTAAAAAAAGGATACTGATATGGATTTCACGCGTGAAAACTATTTAGATGTTGTAGTTGAGATTGTAAACCTTTCTCGCGCTACATTAAAAGAAGCAGAAGAATTCAAACGAGTTCTCTCCACTGAAATTGGAAATGGAACAAGAAAACTTATTGTTGATCTAAGTGAATGTGAGTTTATCGACTCAACTTTTCTTGGTGCGCTTGTTGTTTCATTAAAAAAAATAACCGCGCTCGGCGGTGACTTGCGCCTGGTGGGTTTCCAGCCTTCAGTTCACTCTATGTTTGAATTAACACGGATGTACCGTGTATTTGAAGCATTCCCAACACGCCAAGCGGCTGTCGAAAGCTTTGGAGTTCGTTTCTAAACATATATTTATTTTTTCATACTTATTACCAAAAATCTATGGCAGAAAATTCAGAAACAACGATACTTATAATCGATGATGATTTAACAGTGAGGAAGCTTTTAAGTTTTCATCTCAAGCGAAAGGAATATCGTGTACTGGAAGCTGAAGGTTCAGAAGGAGGATTCCAATTTCTATCAAGAGAGAAAGTGGACCTTGTACTTTGTGATGTAAATATGGATGGAATGGACGGTTTCAGTTTCTGCAAAAAAGTCAGGGAAGATGAAAAGCATAAAGTCTTGCCTTTCATTTTTGTTACAGCCAAAAGTAGTTTGGCAGATAAAGAAACTGCTATGAGGGTGGGAGGAGATGATATAATCACTAAACCTTTTGAAGTTCCTGAATTATTATTGAAGGTACAATCTCTTATTCGTCGTGCTGATATATATAAGACGTATGGCTCAAAGAAAAATTTTGAGCAAACTATAGTTGAAGAAACTCCCAAAATATTGCTCGTTGATGATGATGTTTCTCTTGCTAAGTTATTTCAATATAACCTTACAAAAGCCGGTTTTGAATGTAAAACAGCTAATAGCGTTGAAGATGCAGTTCCTTTGGCAAAAAAATATGCTCCTGATATTATCATCTCGGATATTATGATGCCAAAACAAGATGGTTTTCATTTCCGCAGAATGTTGTTAGAAGATAACGACTTAAAAGGAATTCCTTTTATTTTTCTTACTTCCAAAGCTGCAGAAGATGATATTCTTGAAGGATATGATCTCGGCATTACAGATTACGTTCTAAAGACTGCCGGCCCACGGGTTGTTGTAGCAAAGGTTTCCGCGATCATCAAGAGTCTTGGTAAAGAACGTCAGCGTGTTGTTTCGGAATTACATCGCGCGGCTGATACTATGCGTGTAAATGTGGTACCTGATTCATTCCCTCAATTCCCAAGATTAGATATAAAACATTGGCATCAACCTTATAAAGGAATTCCCGGCGGTGATTTTATTGACTATTATCAATCTGATGAAGATAATATTGCAGTGATTCTTGGTGATGTGATGGGAAAACGTTGGGGTGCCTGGTATTTTGCAATCGCTTACGCCGGCTATGTGCGGAGTGCAATACGCCTTAATTTACAAAACTCAGCTCAATCAACACCTAAAGATATTTTAGATAAAGTAAACAAGTCCGTTTATAAAGACGCTAAAATATCCGAAGTTTTTGCAACTCTTTCGGTGCTGACGTTTAATTCCAAAACTAATATTTTAAGATATTCGGGCGCGGGTGATTTGCCCATTATTTATCGAAAAGCGAAGGACGGCTCAACCGGTCAGGTAACATCAGGCGGTATGCTCCTTGGCTTTTCGGAAGAAGGACATTTTGAAGACCGCGTTCTTTCTTTTGAAAGGGGAGATATTGTTATTCTAATTACTGATGGAATTATTGAATCACGAAATTCACAGGGAGTACCATTGGGAACCGATAATTTAATGCGGTTAGTTTCAATGATACCGCGAAATTCGGACCCTTTGGAATATCTCCAATCTAATCTGAATACTTTCACAGATGGCAAATTTGAGGATGATGTCAGTTTAATTTCAATCCTTGCATTGTAAGCTGTTATATGGGGCATATCCCACTTTCATATTAACTGTTACCATAATCAATAATACTAACACAAATCCGTATATTTACTTTTTAATTAATGTCGAATGTGCCGAAAATAAATGACCATAAAAATAATACCATTCTTATGTCTGTTCCTATTTATTGTTTTTAATGGATGCAAAAAAGAAACGGAACAGCCTATAAACAAGCCGGCATTTGAACTTTCTTCTACAGCGGATATTCCATTCTTTAACGGAGAATCGGCATATAAACACGTTGCCAACTACGCGGAATTTGGGGCACGCGTTCCCAACACCAAAGCTCATACCGATGCAAAGAACTACATTCTTTCCATTATTAACAAATACGCCGATAAGGTTGTCAAACAAGACTTCACTATTTCCGGATATGATGGAGTAAAATTAGACTTAACAAATATCATCGCATCGTTTAATCCCGCCCAGGCAAAGCGAATATTGATATGCACTCATTGGGATTCACGCCCGTGGGCAGATGCTGAGAATGATACTCTACTTCATAAACAACCGGTTCACGGCGTTAACGATGGAGGCAGCGGGGTTGGCATTATGCTGGAAGCTGCCCGAATACTGAAAGAAAAACAACCAAACATTGGCGTTGATTTACTGTTTGTTGATGGTGAAGATTATGGCAAAAGTTCCGACTTGAGTATGTTCTGTCTCGGTTCAAAATATTTCGCCGCGACAAAGAACGACTATCATCCGGCATTTGGAATACTGTTAGATTTGGTTGGTGATAAAGAAGCAAAATTTTATAAAGAAGAAAACTCGATAAACGCTGCTGAGGATGTAGTTGATTTATTTTGGGATGCAGCGGCAAAAGTTTCTGCTGTTTCGTTTGTTAATCAAAATAAATATTCTATTTATGACGACCATATTCCACTCATCAAAAACGGTATAAGAACCATCGATATTATCGACGCGGAATTAGTGGGCGCGGACAAAACATTGGGCAGGCGCGCTTATTGGCACACGTTAAAAGATGATCTATCAAATATCGGGCAAGCTGCCATTACCGATGTCGGAAATACACTAATATATTTTATTTATTCCCTGCAGATTAACGAATGATTTTTAAATCAAGTACAGGCTTATTAATTTCACTTGCGGTTCAATCCTCCGGTAACACGAAGCGGACTGCCCTCTTTTGCATACACGGTTTTGCAGGCTCTAAGAAAGAATGGAAATTCCCTTTCCCAACTGCAATGCAGGGTTTCGATATTATCAGCATCGACTTACCCGGATTTGGCGAAAGTGATAGTCCCGAAAACCCTGATTGCTACACCGCTGACTTTACATCTGAACTTCTCGCGGAAATAATTGAGTCATTTAAATATAAAAATAATATTTTATTAGGATATTCAATGGGCGGAAGATACGCGCTTTCATTCGCGTGCCGTTTCCCGCGAAAGCTTGTAGGACTAATTATCGAGAGCGGGTCCCCGGGAATTGAAGACCGAAAAGAAAGAAATAAACGTGTTTTGGCTGACGAATTAGTTTGCTCTTTAATCCAAGCGGGCGGTATAGAAACATTCACCGATTATTGGCTTACTCGAAGTATATTCAAGACACAACAAAATTTACCTTACGAAACAATTGAATGGATTCGAAATGAAAAACTTAATAGCTCACCTGCCGGTTTAATTAATTCACTGACAGTTTTTGGCACAGGAGCAATGCCCCATTTATGGAATGATATAACAAATGTTGAAATACCGGTTATGCTTATCGCGGGTTCAGAAGATGAAAAATATCGTGCAATACAGAACATAATGATAGACATTTTTCCTTCCGCGAAATGCCATATCATTGAAGCGGCCGGTCACAATACCCACATTGAAAAACCCGAACAATTTGCTAAACTAATTGTTGGCTTTATTAACGATTTAGGACTCGTTCAGAAATAACATTAACACTTTCTCACGCGAAGACCGCGAAAGTTTGATTTAGAAGATGTAAATGTTATTTCTTTACAAGGACTTAGTAACCGGTTAGAGGGTGAGAAATTTTTCTCGCGAATATTTTATTAGAAAACTTTAGAAATAATATGAAATTTGATTGGAAAAAAGCAGGAAATTTTGAAGATATCATTTACGAAAAAATGACCGGTATCGCGAAAATAACTATCAACCGTCCCGAAGTGCGGAACGCGTTCCGTCCCGAAACTGTAACAGAAATGTACAACGCGTTTATTGACGCGCGCGAGGACCCTGAAATTGGGGTTATTTTTTTAACAGGTTATGGTCCGGCAAAAGATGGTAAATACGCCTTTTGTTCCGGCGGCGATCAGCGAATACGCGCAGATAAAGGCTATGTAGGCGGAGACGGCGTTCCTCGTTTGAACGTGCTTGATTTGCAGAAACTAATACGAAGTATTCCAAAAGTGGTTATTGCACTTGTTGCAGGCTATGCAATCGGCGGCGGACACGTGCTGCACGTTGTTTGCGACCTTTCTATTGCCGCTGATAACGCAGTCTTTGGACAGACCGGACCAAAAGTAGGCAGTTTCGACGGCGGTTTTGGTGCAAGCTATCTTGCAAGATTAGTTGGTCAAAAAAAAGCACGCGAAATTTGGTTCCTATGCCGGCAATATAACGCGCGCGAAGCAATGGATATGGGCTTAGTTAATAAAGTTGTCCCTGTTGCAGAATTGGAATCTGAAGGAGTGCAGTGGGCAAATGAAATATTAGAAATGTCACCCCTTTCCATAAGGCTGCTGAAGTCTGCATTCAATGCCGAACTTGACGGTCAACAAGGAATTCAGGAACTTGCCGGCAATGCAACGCTGCTTTACTATATGAGCGAAGAGGCGCAGGAAGGGAAAAAAGCATATTTAGAAAAGAGAAAACCTGATTTCAAAAAATTCCCTCGTCTTCCCTAACCAGTGATGTTTCAATAGAAATGAATAACCAAAATATTTCAAAACCACGCTCGTGGCTGCTTGCTGCAAGACCAAAAACTCTTTTGGCAGCGGTAGTGCCGGTGCTTGTTGGAGGAACATTAGCTTATTCAGATAACATTGATAAGTTTTCCTGGACAGCTTCCTTAGTCGCTTTCTTCTGTTCGATGTGCATTCAGATTGGAACCAACTTCACCAATGATTTATTTGATTTTATTAAAGGCGCGGATACTGATGAACGCGTAGGACCAACGCGGGTATTGAGCGCGGGTTTGATATCAAAATCGGAAATGAAAAATGCAATCATCGTGGTTTTTGGCGCGGCTTTTTTTGCAGGACTTTATCTTGTACAAATTGGCGGAATTTCTATTTTTATTATTGGTATCCTCTCAATTTTTTCCGGTATTATTTATACCGCCGGACCGTATCCACTTGCATATAATGGACTTGGTGATTTATTTTCTTTTGTATTCTTCGGTGTAGTCGGGACAATGGGCACTTACTACGTGAACATTAAAGAATGGTCGCTGCATTCATTTATAGCTTCAATTCCGGTGGGCGCGCTAATTACCGCTATACTTGTAGTTAACAATTATCGCGACATTGTGCAGGATGCGAAAGCAGGAAAAAAAACATTGGCTGTAAAGTTTGGTAAATCATTCACGAGAATGGAATATATCGCTTTGCTTTTGTTGGCTTTTTTTGCTCCCGTGTATTTAGTTTATCATTCTCATTTCAGTATTTGGCTGCTGCTCCCCTGCTTGTTACTCCCGCTGGCATTGAGAATGATTTCGATGCTATTTAAATTTAGAAATCAAGCTTTAAACTCATTATTAGAATTAACCGCAAAATTCGCGGCACTATTCGGTCTTTTATTTTCTATAGGATTGGTCATTGGAAAAATATCCCGTTAAATTGGTTCCCCTGCGATTAAAAGTTATAACACCTTTTTCAACAGGAGGTACCGCCTACACCTCGCGCGATGTCTGGTTTTTGCAGGCAACAATAAATGATATGCTTTGCACGGGAGAAATATCTCCTCTTCAGGGCTTTTCAAACGAAAATGCCCGTACAATCACCAATGATTTTTCTAAACTGCAAGATGTATTGCCTGAAGCTCTTAGATTTGATAAAATAGATTATGATATACTTTTTGCAAATTTTTCAGCATCACCTGCTTTCCTGAGCGGCCTTGAACAATTAATTCTGTCAGCATCCTGTAATCATAATGACAGCAGCTTAGATGAATTTAGATATTTTTCGATATTAAATAATACTATCCCTGTGAATGCAGCAATAGGTATTCGCGATTTGCCAATCGCGGTTAAAAACATAAATACGGCTATAAAGGAAGGATTTACTTGCGTCAAACTGAAAGTCGGGCGAAACAATGTGAAAGATGATATTAGCTTCGTCACCCGCATTTGCGAAATATTCGGCGATAAAATAACCATAAGGCTTGACGCGAATCAACATTGGGACTTCGCCGCCGCGGAGCAATTTTGCTTGGCTTTGAATGGTGCGCATATTCAATACATAGAAGAACCGCTAAAAAATCCCGATGAAATCGAGGAGTTCGGAAAAGTTTGTTCCATTCCAATCGCGCTTGATGAAAGCCTTTCAAGTTTGAAAAATATTATTAGCGCATACAACAATCCTGCAGTGGATACGTTAGTATTTAAACCGGCGGTTATGGGAGGGATAATTCCCACGATAACAACCATATCCGCGGCTATGGTTGTTAACAAAAATATAACCATCACATCTTCCCTCGATTCTCCAATCGGAAAACGCAAAGCTGTAGTACTTGCCGCGATCACAAAAAATCTGCGCCCCGCGGGATTGGATACTGTAAGATTTTTCAAAAACACCGGCATTGAAGATATATATCCGGTCGTACGAGGACAAATCAAAGTTGATAGGCTGATTATTTGAGAAATATTCCTTAGCTCGGCGTTCCTATTTATCGTTTATCGATTCATAATCAAACGAAGAACTTCTAAAAGAATTTGAAGATCTTAAACAAGAGAACCAATCTCTGAAAACCGCTTTTAATAAGAATAAGGATATTCTTGAAAGCGAGGAGCGATTTAAGTACTTGGCAGACACAGCACCTGTATTGATTTGGATGTCCGGCACCGACAAACTATGTAATTATTTTAACAAGCCTTGGCTCGATTTTACAGGGCAGACGCTTAAACTGGAAATAGGCAATGGATGGGCACCCGGTTGACTTTCAACATCGCATCTATAATCTATCTTGATTCCTTCAATAAGCACCAAAAATTTGAAATAGAATATCGTCTTCGCCGGGCGGATGGTGAGTATCGATGGATTTTGGATAACGGTACTCCCTACTTTACGCCTGATGGTACTTTTATTGGTTATATCCGCTCTTGTAATAGATATTACCGAACTGAAGCGTGCAGAAGAAGCTTTGCAAGCAAGGGAACTAAAGTATCGTAGATTATTCGAGAATATGGATGATGGGGTTTCTCTCCACGAAATAATCACCGATGAAAACGGACCTGCTGTTGATTTTCGTTTTCTCGAAACAAATGCCGCTTATGAACGTCACACGGGCTTCAATTCCAAGGAAGTAATTGGCAAAACAATGCTTGATATTTTTCCGCGGGCAGATAAGCTGCAAATTGAAAACTATGGAAAGGTCGCTTTAACGGGTGAACCGTTACAATTTGAATATTACTCGAAAACTTCCGAACGGCATTCGCACGTATGCGCATAGTTGGCGAAAAAGTGGGCACAACCGGAACAGAGGACGAACCAACCACCGGTTTGGGATTAATCCTATGCAAGGAATTTGTTGAAAAGCACGGCGGCAAAATTTGGGTTGAAAGCGAAGAAGGGATACGAAGCACTTTCTTTTTCACTATACCAAAAAATAATGGTTAATGGTTAGTTGTAAATTGTTAATAGAGGAGATTCAGATTTGTAGCCGTAACAAATAAATTTAAAGATGGCGTAACTGTTTAGGTCAAAAAAACAAGTATGTTTTGTATCCTGATGAAAATGGTATAATATTAACCTCACCCCTTAATCCCCTCTCCTTTGAGGAGAGGGGAGATCATATCGATTGTGGTTACGCGCAAATTCCCTCTCTTTCGGGAGAGGGCAG